>CAYLHK010000112.1:0-11123 GCA_964383295.1 uncultured Rhodovulum sp. | reverse complement strand
ACCACCTCGATCAGGTGCTGGCGACCTTCGCGCTGATCCTCGTCTTCTCCGAGGGCACCCGCTGGATCTTCGGCTCCTTCCCGCTCCACCTCTCGGTCCCCGAGATCCTTGCCGGCCCCGTCACCCTGCCCGGCGGCATCCCCTATCCGCGCAGCCGGCTTGCCATCATCCTCGTCGGCCTCGGCGTTGCGGGCGGGCTCTTCTGGCTGATCCGCCGGACGCGCCTCGGGGTGCGCATCCGCGCCGGCGAGGCCGATCGCGAGATGATCGCGGCGCTGGGCGTGGACATCGGCCGGCTCTACACCGTGGTCTTTGCGTTCGGCGCGGCGCTGGCGGGGCTGGCCGGCGCCATGGTTGGCACCATCCAGTCGGTGCAGGTCGGCATGGGCGAGCCGGTGCTGATCCTCGCCTTCGTGGTCATCGTGATCGGCGGCATCGGCTCGATCCCCGGCGCGCTGGTCGGGGCGCTGCTGGTCGGCATGACCGACACGCTCGGCCGCTTCCTGCTGCCGCGCTTCTTCGCGACGTTCATGGAGCCTGCCAGCGCGAACGGCGTCGGCGCCGCGCTCGCGTCGATGCTCATCTACGTGTTGATGGCGGCCGTGCTGGTGATCCGCCCGCGCGGCCTGTTCGGAGCGCGTGCATGATGGGTCGCGAAGGCTGGATCAACGCCCTGATCCTGACCGCGCTGATCGGCGTGCCGGTGGCGGCATATTTCCTCGGCGCGCCCTTCGTCATCACCCTGACGACCAAGGTCGCGATCCTGGCGCTGGCCGGTGTGGGGCTGAACATCGCGCTGGGCCTCGGGGGGCTCGTGTCTTTCGGCCATGCCGCCTTCTTCGGGATCGGTGGATATGTCGCCGGGATCCTCGCGTCCCATGCGGCCGGCGGCCAGCCGGTCTTCGGCGTCTTTCCCGGCACCAACGCGATGCTCGCGATCTGGCCGGTGGCGATGGCGGTCTCGGGGCTTGCGGCGCTGGTGATCGGGGCGCTCAGCCTGCGCACCGCGGGGGTCTATTTCATCATGATCACGCTCGCCTTCGCGCAGATGCTGTTCTATTTCGCCCTTTCCTGGCCGAGCTACGGCGGCGAGGACGGGTTGCCCTTCTACGTGCGCAACGCTTTCCCCGGCGCCAACACCTTCGCGCCGATCCAGTTCTTCGCGATCTGCGCAGTGCTGCTGCTGGCAGCGCTGGCCGTCTCGGCGATCCTCGCGCGCTCGCGATTCGGGCTGGCGCTGCGGGCCGCGCGGCAGAACCCGGTGCGGGTGACGGCCGTCGGCATCCGTCCCTATGGCATAAGGCTGGCCGCCTTCGTGATCTCGGGCATGATCGCGGGGCTTGCCGGCGCGCTCTATGCCGATCTGAACCGCTTCGTCAGCCCGGCGATGCTGTCATGGCACTTCTCCGGCCTCTTTCTCGTCTTCGTCATCCTTGGCGGGGTCGGGCGGCTGCTCGGGCCGGTCGTGGGGGCGGGGCTCTTCATCCTGCTCGAGCACAAGCTCGGGGGCGTCAGCGACTACTGGCAGCTCTTCCTCGGACTGCTGCTGCTCTCCGTCGTGCTCTTTGCGCGCGGGGGGGTGATCGGGCTTCTCGCCGGAAAGCAGCCCCGCCATGGCTGACAAGGTCCTGGCCATCCGCGGCCTGTCGCGCAGCTTCGGCGCGGTGCGTGCGGCCGATGATGTGAGCCTCGACTTGCGGCCCGGTGAGATTCACGCGCTGATCGGGCCGAACGGGGCGGGCAAGTCCACGCTGATCAGCCTGATCGCCGGTACGATCGCCCCCGACGCCGGTACGATCCGCTTCGCCGGACGCGAGATCGGCGGGCTCGACGCCGCCGCCCGCGCGCGGCTGGGTCTTGCGCGCAGCTTTCAGGTCTCCTCGCTCGCGCCCGAGATGAGCGTTCTGGAGAACGCTGTCCTCGCCGTGCAGGGCGCGAGCGGCGTGAGTTTCCGCTTCCTGCGCTCCGCTCTCGGCCAGAACCGGCTGACCGGCCCCGCCCGCGCCGCGCTGGCCCGCGTGGGCCTCACCGGGCGCGAGCGGGTGGCGGCGGGCGATCTCTCCCACGGCGAGCGGCGGCGGCTGGAACTGGCCATGGCGCTCGCGCTCGGCCCGCGCGCCTTCCTGCTCGACGAGCCGATGGCCGGCATGGATGCCGCCGGTTCGCGCGAAATGACCGCACTCATCGCCGAGCTGCGCGCCGAGGCGCCCGTCCTGCTGGTCGAGCACGACATGGACGCGGTCTTCGCGCTGGCCGACCGGATCTCGGTGCTGGTCTACGGCCGCATCATCGCGACCGGGAGCGTCGCCGAGATCCGCGCCAACGCCGAGGTGCAGCGCGCCTATCTGGGGCAGGACACGTGACCGCCATTCTGGAGCTCACCGGCGTCACCGCCTTTTACGGCCAGGTGCAGGCCCTGCACGGGGTCAGCCTGACCGTGGGCGAGGGCGAGCTGGTGGCGCTGCTCGGGCGCAACGGCATGGGCAAGACCACCACGATCCGCACCATCACCCGGCTTTTGCCGCACCGCAGCGGAACGATCCGCATCGGCACCACCGACCTCGCACGCATGGCCCCGCATCAGGCCGCGCGGCTCGGCCTCGGCCTCGTGCCCGAGGGGAGGCGTATCTTCGCCGGTCTCACGGTCGCGGAGAACCTCACCGCCGCCGCCCGGCCGGGCCCCTGGGACATGGACCGCGCGACCAGCCTCTTCCCCCGGCTGCGGGAGCGTCGGGACCAGCGGGCCGAGACCCTTTCGGGGGGCGAGCAGCAGATGCTCGCCATCGCCCGCGCGCTGCTGACCAACCCGCGCCTCCTCCTCCTCGACGAGGCGACGGAGGGCCTCGCGCCCGTTGTACGACGGGAGATCTGGACGGCTGTCGCCCGGCTGAAGCGCGAGGGCCTCGCGATCCTTCTGGTCGACAAGCCGGTCCCCGAGCTCCTCGCCGTCGCCGACCGCGCCGTGATTCTCGAACGAGGCCGCGACGTGTGGCACGGGGCCGCCTCCGCCCTCACGCCCGAGGTCACGGCCCGCTGGCTGGGCGTCTGAAACCTCGGCCATGCTTCGCCGCCCCGGCAGGACGGTGGAACCGGCGTGATTTCGCCCATTTCGTGGGGGAGCTTCCGCCAGACTTGAGCCGTATGGTTACCGTCTCTAGACCTTCCTGCATCGCAAAATGCGCAGGCGGAATGCCGACCGGCAGAACCAGCTTCGCAGAAACGGAACGGGACCAGTGGCCGCAGCTCTGAACATGGCAGTCGGATCCAGCACGGTTCCGTGCTGCCAAGGCCGGGCGGCCCTGCTTCGGGCTCACATCCGGTCCCGCCTGCGCTTGCGTGTCCGCCAAGCCAGGGCATCGCTCTGGACCGGCCTATGGGCCGACGCGCAGCCATGACCGAATCCGCGTCCTGACGCGGATCCAGTAGTCATTGCCAAAATATCTGTTGCCTCGCGCTCGCGAGGCACGTGTATCCGTGCGCAATTTCTGTGCGTATGGACAGTAATGTTTTGTTAAGCATGCGCCATTTACATGGCTTTTATGAACCCTGAACGCAGGAGATCCTCGAACACATGGCTACGTTCAATGTGTCGACATCCGCGCAACTGAAGAGCGCCATTTCCCAGGCAAGCGGCGGCGACGTCATCCGACTGGCCCCCGGCAACTACGGCTCGGTCGATATCAATAGGGAGAAGCACAGCAGCACCGTCACGATCGTCTCGGCCGATGCCAAGCGTCCGGCGGTGATCGAGTCGCTGAAGGTGGTGAATTCGGACAATCTCCGCTTCGACAACCTCAAGTTCGACTTCACCATCGGCAAAGGCGGCAGCAAGCCGTTCGCCGTCCAGTTCGGCGACAAGATCACCTTCACCAACAACGTCTTCGATGGTGATCTCAACGGCCGCTACCCGACCTTCGGTAACGGCCTGACCGTGAGCGACTCGACCAACGTCACGGTCCAGAACAACGAGTTCTTTCACTTCATGCGGGGCGCCGAGTTCCGCAAGGTGACGGGCCTCAACATCGTGAACAACGAGGTCCACAACGTCGCCGGCGACGGGATGGTCTTCGCCCAGATCCGCAACGGGCTGATCCAGGGCAACGACATGCACAGCATGAAGGGCGACCCGAAAAGCAACTATCACAAGGACGTCTTCCAGTTCTGGACCGCGGGGACCGACCAGCCCACCCAGAACGTCACGGTTCGCGGCAACCGGATCGAGACCGGCGACGGATCGACCCAGAGCATCTTCTTCGGCAATGATCTTGCCAAGGCGAACTCGAAGTTCTTCTATCAGAACATCGTAATCGAGAACAACAAGATCATCGCGGGCCACTATCACGGCATCACGATGGAGGAGGGCAACGGCGTCGTCATCCGCAACAACACCGTGGTCCAGGACATGACCACCGGCTTCAACGGCCAGGTCAACATGCCGCGCATCACCGTGAGCGACCTCTCCAAGAATATCACGGTGACCGGCAACACCGCCCACGAGGTCCCGGGCGCCAAGGGCGGCTGGACGATCTCGGGCAACAAGATCGTCTCCAAGGGCTACAAGGTCTCGGACGGCGACAAGGGCGTGATCAAGGCGCCCGAGACGCCGGCGTTTGTTCCCTCTCCGGAGCCGGACAAGGGCGCTGCCGCGCCCAACAAGCCGGCACCGGCGCCCGAGAAGCCGGCACCGGTGCCCGAGAAGCCGACGGCGCCGCCCCAGACCGACTACGACGGGATCAGCATCGCCGACCTGACCAAGCCGCAGAGCCAGGCCTTCTACGCCCAGCTTGCCCGCGACGTTGGCGCCGAGCTTCGGGCGAACGGGAACGGCGGCAACACCGACGCCGTCGTTCTGGCGTCGGCGTCGACCAGCGTCGCCAGCGCCGGCAACGGCAACAACATCCTGATCGGCAAGCAGGGCGCGGACCAGCTGCTGAGCGGGGTGGGCGAGAACATCATGGTCGGTCTCGGCGGCGCGGACACCTTCCGCTTCACCGGCTCGCACGTGCGCAACGACAAGACCGACGCGATCCTCGACCTCAACTTCGCGCAGGGTGACAAGATCTCCTTCCGCGGCTACGAGGCCGGGACCTTCAACTCGAAGGGCGGCGGCAACCGGGTCGACATCTTCGAGAACGGCTCCTCGGTGATCGTGGACTCGATCCTCGACATCGGCGAGCTCGCCGCCTTCTCCTCGGGGATCTCGGCGTCCACGCGCGGCAGCACTCTGGTGCTCGAGATCAGCCAGAAGGCCGGTGTCCAGGAGCTCGAGCTCGTGAACCTCGCCCAGGCCTACAACTCGATCGATTCGGCCCTGTTCTGATGGGTCCGCGCGGGATGCCCTTCGGGGCATCCCGCTGTTGCTATCGCCCGTCCTGGCGGCATATCTAGAGCGTTCGGGGCCGGCCTTGCGTGGTTGTCTCCATGTGTTTCTGTGAGCGGGAGTTCCGGCATGACGCCAGGCGTCGACTTCACCCATGTGGTCATGACCCGCTTCAACATGCCGACACCGGGGCGCGAGAGCCAGATCCGCAACCGCCCCGGCTGGCTGGAGGGGCGGTTCGATCTCTTCGAGCGCTACTGCCTGCCGGCGATGGCGGCGCAGACCGCGCCGCGCGACACCTTCCACTGGATGATCTTCTTCGACGTGGAGACCCCGCAGGTCTTCCGCGACCGCATTTCGGAATGCCAGAAGGTCTTTCCGTTCAAGCCCTACTTCACCGAGTTCTTCCAGGCCGAGGGCTGGCCGCGCTCCGTGCGCAAGACGCTGGCCCCGACGACGCCGTGGCTGCTGAGCACGCGCTTCGACAGCGACGACGCCCTCTCAATGGATCACGTCGCCCGCCTGCATGCGGCGGTGGCGGCGGCGCAGCCCACCGAGCGCGTCTCCTTCAACCTGACCGAGGGCGTCATAATCGAGCGTGGCCGGGTCTATGCCCACGAGCATCCGTGCAACGCCTTCGCGAGCTGGTTCGAGCCCTGGGATGACGAGGCCCGCACCTGCATGTCCATCAATCACATGCGCATGGCCGAGGTCGGGCCGATCCTGCAGGTCGGCGGGCCGGCGGCCTGGCTGCAGGTCGTCCACGGCGGCAATGTCTCCAACAAGGTCCGGGGCCGGCGCGTCGGAGCCGACGCGGTGCGCGGCCGTTTTCCCGATGGGGTAGTGGGTCCGCTGGAACCCGCCTCGGCGCCGGCGATGGCGCTCGAGAACATGGTGCTGACCCCGCTGCGATCCGCGCGGGACACGCTGGTCGCGCGCTTGCGCGGCCAGGGGCGGCGGGCGCCCTGAGCGGGGCCTGCGCCCGCCCGCCTTGCGCCGTCCGGTGCATACCCTAGAATTGCCGCAGGCCCATCCAGAGGCTGTGTGATGCTCGAGCGCGTGAGACCCGTGGCCGTCGATGCCGATTTCCTGAATGCCGCACCCGGCGTGGGGCGGGTGGTGCCTGGGTTCGACATGTCCGGGCCCGACCGGTTCATCAATCGCGAGATCTCCTGGCTCGCCTTCAACTGGCGGGTCATGTCGGAGGCCGAGAATGCCGCCGTGCCCCTGCTCGAGCGGGTGCGGTTCCTGGCGATCTCGGGGGCCAACCTCGACGAGTTCTACACCGTGCGCGTCGCCGGCCTGCGCGGCCTGGTGCGGGCGGGACTGAGCTCGACCAGCTCCGACGGCCTGTCGGCGGCCGAGCAGCTGCGGCGCATCGAGGCCGACACGCGCGCGCTGATGGCCCGCCAGCAGGAAGGCTGGAAGGAGCTGCGCCAGCTGATGAAGGCGGCGGGCATCGAGGTTCTGGGGCCGGCGCAGCTGCGCGGCGCCGACCTGAAGCTGCTCGAGGGCTACTTCTTCGGCCAGGTCTTTCCGATCCTGACGCCGCTGGCCATCGACCCGGCGCATCCGTTCCCCTTCATCGCTTCGGGCGGGTTCGCCATGGGGTTGCAGCTGCGCCGCGACGCCGACGCGACCGTGCTCGAGGCGCTGCTGCCGGTGCCGGCGCAGGTCCCGCGCTTCGTCACCCTGCCCGGCGGCTCGCGCGGGCAGATCCGCGTGCTGCCGCTCGAGGTCCTGCTTGAAGTCTTCATCGGGCGGCTGTTCCCGGGCTACACGATGCTCGGCCTCTGCGCCTTCCGCATCCTGCGCGACAGCGATCTCGAGGTCGAGGAAGAGGCCGAGGATCTGGTGCGCGAGTTCGAGACGGCGCTGAAGCGTCGTCGCCGCGGCGAGGTGATGCGCCTGGAGATGACCGCCGATGCGCCGGTCGACCTGCGCGAGACGATCGTCGAGGCGCTGGGCGTCGAGCAGCACGAGGTGGTCGAGATCCCGGGCATCATCGGCATCGCCAGCCTGTCGGAGCTCTGCCGCCTCGACCGGCCGGACCTGCTCTGGCAGCCGTTCAGCCCGCGCATGCCCGAGCGCGTGCTCGACTTCGAGGGCGATGTCTTCGCGGCGATCCGCCAGAAGGACATGCTGCTGCACCACCCCTACGAAAGCTTCGACATCGTGGTGCGCTTCCTGCAGCAGGCGGCCCGCGACCCCGACGTGGTGGCGATCAAGCAGACCCTCTACCGCACGTCGCGCGACAGCCCGATCGTGGCGGCGCTCTGCGAGGCGGCCGAGGACGGCAAGTCGGTGACGGCGCTGGTCGAGATCAAGGCGCGCTTCGACGAGGCGGCCAACATCCGCCTCTCGCGCCAGCTCGAGCGGGCGGGGGCGCAGGTCGTCTACGGCTTCATCGGCTGGAAGACCCACGCCAAGATGTCGCTGGTGGTCCGCCGCGAGGGGGGCGAACTCGTCCCCTACAGCCATCTGGGCACCGGCAACTACCACCCCGGCACGGCGAACATCTACACCGACCTGTCGCTCTTCACCTGCGACCGGGCGCTCGGGCGCGACGTGGGCAAGGTGTTCAACTACGTCACCGGCTATGTGAAGCCCGAAGGGCTGGAGCGGCTGGCGATCTCGCCGCACATGATCAAGCCGCGAATCCTGGAAAGCCTCGCCGCGGAAACCGAGCACGCGCTTGCCGGCCGGCCCGGCCAGGCCTGGGTGAAGCTCAACTCGCTGACCGAGCCCGAGGTGATCGACGCGCTCTACGCCGCCAGCCAGGCGGGGGTGAAGATCGACCTGGTGGTGCGGGGTATCTGCAGCCTTCGCGCCGGTGTGGAAGGGCTCAGCGAGAACATCCGGGTCAAGTCGATCCTCGGGCGGTTTCTCGAACACAGCCGCATCGCCTGTTTCGGCAACGGCTACGGCCTGCCGCATCCGAAGGCGCGGGTCTACATCTCCTCGGCCGACTGGATGGAGCGCAACCTGACGCGTCGCATCGAGACGCTGGTCGAGATCACCAACCCGACCGTGCATGCGCAGATCCTCGACCAGATCATGGCGGCGAACCTGCACGACCAGGCGCACAGCTGGGTGGCGCAGCCGGACGGGCGCTATCTGCGCCACGAGGCGGAACCGGGGGCGGCGCTGTTCTCCTGCCACCGCTTCTTCATGGAGACGCCCTCGCTGTCGGGACGCGGCCGGGCTGGGGCGGAGGATGTGACCCGGCTGGTGCATGAGAACGACTGAGCGGGCGCGCGCACCCGGGCGCACGTTGCGCGCATTGTCATGTATTTGATCATAAACGACGAATCTGATCCATTTACCATTAGGAAAGCTTCGTGAACGCGCGGTAGCCCGGGCGCGGGCACCCCGATTACAGCTCCGCCGCGATTGACGCAGGTTCCATCGGCTGTCAGGTAGGGCACCGGATGTGACTGGCGGGACGAAGCGATTGGGAACGCGAAAGCCGACAGCGAAGTCCGGCGGCACGCGGGCCGAGGCGGAGCTGGCCCGTCTGCGGCGCATCGGCGTCGTCGACGTTGGCTCGAACTCGGTGCGGCTGGTCGTCTTCGACGGGATCGCCCGAAGCCCCGCCTACTTCTACAACGAGAAGGTCCTCTGCGGCCTCGGCGCGCAACTGGGCGAGACCGGCCGCCTGAGCCCCGAGGGGCGGGACCGCGCGCTGGCGGCGCTGCACCGTTTTGCCGCGCTCGCCGACCGCATGGATCTCTCGGGCCTGATCGCCGTCGCCACCGCCGCGGTGCGCGAGTCCAAGGACGGCTCGGCGTTTTGCGACCAGGTCGAGCGCGAGACCGGGCTGCAGGTCCAGGTCGTCTCCGGCCGCGAGGAGGCGCGCCTGTCGGCCAAGGGCGTGCTGCTCGGCTGGCCGGATGCCGAGGGGCTGGTCTGCGACATGGGCGGCTCGTCGATGGAGCTTGCCCATGTGCGCGGCGGCGAGATCGGTGACAGCGCCACCTCGGAGCTGGGGCCGCTGAAGCTCGCCGATCTGACTGACCCCGAAAAGCGCGCCCGCTTCATCCGCAAGCAGGTCAAGGCGCTCTACAAGGGGGTCAGTGGCCCGGCGAAGCGGCTGTTCCTCGTGGGCGGCTCCTGGCGGGCGATCGCCCGGCTCGACATGGAGCGGCGGAACTATCCGCTCAAGGTGCTGCACGGCTATCAGCCGCCGATCCCAGAGCTGACCGAGTCGCTGGCCTGGATCCGCGCGCAGGATCCCGCGGCGCTGACGGCGCAGACGGGCACCTCGCTCGCCCGTCTGTCGCTGGTGCCGCTGGCCACCGAGGTGCTGGCCGAGCTGCTGCGCCGCATCGAGCCCGAGGGGGTGGTCATCTCCGGCTACGGCCTGCGCGAAGGCCTGCTCTATCGGCAGATGCCCGAGCGGGTGCGGATGCTCGACCCGCTGATCGAGGCCTGCCGCCACATGGAGGCCGCCTCGTCGCGGATGCCGGGGTTCGGGGACGCGCTCTTCGACTGGCTGGCGCCGCTCTACGGCGAGAGGCCGGCCGAGGAACAGCGGCTGGTCCGCGCCGCCTGCCTGCTCCATGACGTGAACTGGCGCGCACATCCCGACTACCGCGCGGAGCTCTGCTTCGAATCGGTGACCCGCGCCAACATCGGCGGGATCGACCATTCCGAGCGGGTGTTCCTCGGCCTGGCGCTGCTCAGCCGCTACAAGGCGGCGGCGCCGGCGGAGATCGTCGACCGATATGGCCCGCTTCTGCCGGCCGAGCGCCTTGTCGAGGCCGGCGTCCTCGGCCGGGCGATGCGACTGGGGGCCATGCTGTCGGCCTCGGCGCTCGGGGTGCTCGACCATGCCCGCCTGCTTCTCGACGAGACGCGGCTCGATCTGGAGCTTCGCGGGGCGGGACGCGATTTCGCTGGCGAGGCGGTGCAGCGGCGGGTGGAATCGCTCGCCTCCCGTCTCGGGCGCAGCGGCGGGATCGTGCTTCAGGACTGATCTGGCGCGCCGGCGGCAAGCCGATCCAGGCTGCGCATGTATTCGCTTCGCCCGCCAAGCCCCGGAAAAGTCAAAGCGGCCTGCGCAGGCAGGCCGCTTCGTTGTTCCCCCCCAGACTTGGGCCAGCGTATGCGGGTCTGAAGCTGCGACACATGGTTTCAAAACGAATTCGTTTCGTAAACCGCCAGCAGCACTTGTGCCCGTCTTCCAGCTCGCAGACTAAAGCAGCTTCATGTGCTGGATGCAATGCAAAATTGTCCCCAGTGCATGGCTCGGTCTAGTGGGGTCTGCCACCCCGCCCCGAATGCCCGGGATTGCACGGCCCCGGCGCTTCGCCTAAATCGGCGCGACCCCCCCGATCTCGCGGAGACCCTCGCCCGATGCGCCTGACCCAGTACTTCCTGCCCGTGCTGAAGGAGACGCCCGCCGAGGCGCAGATCGCGAGCCACCGGCTGATGCTGCGGGCCGGCATGATCCGGCAGGCGGCGGCGGGGATCTATTCCTGGCTGCCGCTCGGCTACAAGGTGCTGCGCCGGCTGGAGCAGATCGTGCACGAGGAACAGCAGCGCGCGGGCCATATCCCGCTCCTGATGCCGACGCTGCAATCGGCGGATCTCTGGCGCGAGAGCGGGCGGTATGATGACTACGGCGCCGAGATGCTGCGAATCAAGGACCGCCACGAGCGCGACATGCTCTACGGCCCGACGAACGAGGAGCTGATCACCGACATCTTCCGTTCGGCCGTCTCGTCCTACAAGGACCTGCCGCTGACGCTCTATCACATCCAGTGGAAGTTCCGCGACGAGCGGCGCCCGCGCTTCGGCG
>CAYLHK010000111.1:0-11248 GCA_964383295.1 uncultured Rhodovulum sp. | reverse complement strand
CGAAGCGCAGGATGTTGCCGACCTCGGCGCCGCGCCAGCCGTAGATCGACTGGTCATCGTCGCCCACCACGCAGATGTTGTGATGCCCGCCGGCCAGCAGACGCAGCCAGAGGTACTGGGCGACGTTGGTGTCCTGGTATTCGTCGACGAGGATGTAGCGGAACCAGCGGCGGTACTGCTCCAGGATCTCGTCATGCGCCTGCAGGATGCCGACGACATGCAGCAGCAGGTCGCCGAAATCGCAGGCGTTCAGCGTTTTAAGCCGCTCCTGGTATTCGGCGTAGAGGTCCGTGCCGCGGTTGCCGAAGGCGGCCGCCTCGGCGGCGGGGACGCGCTCGGGGGTGAGGGCGCGGTTCTTCCAGCCGTCGATCAGGCTGGCCAGCATCCGCGGCGGCCAGCGCTTGTCGTCGATGTTCGCGGCGCGCACGAGCTGGCGCAGGAGGCGGAGCTGGTCGTCGGTGTCGAGGATGGTGAAGTTCGTCTTCAGCCCGACGAGTTCCGCATGGCGGCGCAGGATCCGCGTCGACAGCGAATGGAAGGTGCCGAGCCAGGGCATTCCCTCGACCACGCTGCCGACGAGGGTGCCGACGCGGTGGCGCATCTCGCGGGCGGCCTTGTTGGTGAAGGTGACCGCGAGGATCTCGTTCGGGCGCGCGCGGCCGGTGGCCAGAAGATGTGCGATGCGGGCGGTGAGCGCACGGGTCTTGCCGGTGCCCGCACCGGCCAGCAGCAGCACCGGGCCGTCCAGCGTCTCGACCGCGGCGCGCTGCGCCGGGTTGAGCGCCTCGAGCCAGGGCTCGGGGCGCGCACCCGCCATGGCCCGCCGGGACAGCGGCTGACTGACGGCGGCCTCGAAGGCGTCGGCCTCGTCGGGGAGGGGGCTGCTCATGGCCCGTAAGGTTAATGCTTGCGCGTGCGAAAGGGAAGTGTCGTTCACCTTGTGTTCGGCACGCGTCGATTGCGGCCGTTCGCAATCGCAATAGGATGGAGAGATCCGGCAGGAGGGCCGACCGTGCAGAGCGTACTCGTCCAGGTCCTGATCTACCTCGTGGCGGCGGTGATCGCCGTGCCGCTCGCCCGCTGGCGGGGGCTGGGCTCGGTCCTGGGCTTCCTGATCGCGGGCGTGGCGATCGGGCCGGTGCTGCATCTGGTCGGCTCCGAGACCGCGGCCGTGCAGGAGTTCGCCGAGTACGGCGTGGTGCTGATGCTGTTCCTGATCGGGCTGGAGCTGGAGCCGAAGGCGCTCTGGGCGATGCGGGGCAAGCTGCTCGGGCTCGGGGGGCTCCAGGTCGGCCTGACGACGGTGGCGATCGCGGCCGCGGCGCTGGTCTATGGCGCGAGCTGGAACGGGGCGCTGGCGCTGGGGATGATCCTCTGCCTGTCCTCGACCGCGATCGTCATGCAGACGCTGGAGGAGAAGCGGCTGGTGGCGACGCCGGGCGGGCAGGCGAGCTTCGCGGTGCTGCTGTTCCAGGACATGGCGGCCTTGCCGTTTCTGGCGCTGATCCCGCTGCTGGCGCTCGGGGCCGCGCCGCATGCCGAGGTGGCGATGGAGCCGATCCACCAGCTTCCGGGGTGGATGCATCCCCTCGTGATCGCGGCGGCGGTGGGCGTGGTGATTCTGGGCGGGCGCTATCTGGTGCGGCCTGCGTTTGCCTATTTCAGCCTGGCGAAGATGCGCGAGGTCGAGGTCGCGGCGGCGCTGCTGATCGTGATCGCGGTCTCGGTGATGATGGACGTGATCGGCCTGTCGCCGGCGCTGGGCTCGTTCCTCGCCGGCGTGGTGCTGGCCAACAGCGAGTACCGCCACGAGATCCAGAGCGACATCGCGCCGTTCAAGGGCCTGCTGATGGGGCTGTTCTTCATCACCGTGGGCGCGAGCATCGACCTCGGGCTGATCGCGGCGGCGCCGTTGAACATCTTCGGACTGGTTCTGACGCTGATCGTGGCGAAGATGCTGGTCCTGTACCTTCTGGCGCGGCTGTTCCGCCTGCGGGGGCGGGACCGGATGCTCTTCACCTTCGCGCTTGCCCAGGCGGGCGAGTTCGGCTTCTTCCTCGCCGCCTTCGCCGGCCAGTCGGGGGTGCTGACGCCGGCCGAGACCTCCACGGTGCTGATCGTCATCTCGCTGTCGATGTTCCTCACGCCAGTGCTGTTCCTGATCCAGGAGAAGCTGGGGCGCCGCCCGGCCGGGGCGGCGGCGAACGGGCCGGACACGGCGGAGCCGATCGAGGGTGAGGCGCCGGTCATCGTCGCGGGCTACGGCCGCTTCGGGCGCACGATCGATCGCATGCTGCGGGTCGCCGGGCATGCGACGGTGGTGATCGACGCCGACCGCGAGGTGGTGGCGCGGATGCGGGCCGTGGGGATCCGGGCCTATTACGGCGCGGTCGAGCGGCCGGAGCTGCTGGAAGCCGCCGGGATCGCGCAGGCCCGCGCCCTGGTGATCGCCGTAGACGACCGGCAGACGTCGCTGGCGCTGGCAAGGTTCGTGCGGCGCGAGTATCCCGACGTGCGGATCGTCGCGAGAGCGCATGACTATCAGCACGCGCTCGAGTTCGCCGATCTCGGCGTCACCGATTCCGTGCGCGAAGTCTTTGACGGGGCGCTGCGGGCGGGCCGCCACGCGCTGGCCGCGCTCGGGCATCAGGACGCGGAGGTGGAGCTGGTCGCGCGCGCGCTGCAGGCCCATGACGCGGAACTGCAGGCTTCGCTCGCCCAGATCTGGGATCGGCGCACGCCGCTCGAGGCCTCGGCGGCCTACGGCGCGAAGATCCATGAATACGAGGAGCAGGCCGGGGCGCTGCTGCGCGACGATGCCTCCTCCCGACATGCGACGCCCGAGCCGGAGGCCCCCGCGCCGAACAGCTGACGCCCCGCTGCGCTGCGGTACGTCCCGACTGTTGCAACGCAACATGGCGCGGCATAACATTTGTGTGTCGTGGACCGCAGCAGGGAACACCGCCGCATGACGTCTTTTCAGAAGATCCTTGTCGCGAACCGGGGTGAAATCGCCATTCGCGTCATGCGCGCCGCCAACGAGATGGGCAAGCGCACGGTCGCCGTCTTCGCCGAGGAGGACAAGCTCTCGCTGCACCGCTTCAAGGCGGACGAGGCCTACCGCATCGGCGAAGGGCTGGGACCGGTGGCGGCCTATCTGTCGATCCCAGAGATCATCCGCGTGGCGAAGATGTGCGGCGCGGATGCGATCCACCCGGGCTATGGGCTCCTGTCCGAGAACCCCGACCTGGTTGACGCCTGCACCGCGGCCGGCATCGCCTTCATCGGTCCGCAGGCCGAGACGATGCGCAAGCTCGGCGACAAGGCGAGCGCGCGCCGTGTGGCGATTGAGGCCGGCGTGCCGGTGATCCCCGCCACCAGCGTCCTGCCCGACGACATGACCGAGGTCGCCCGGATGGCCGACGAGGTCGGCTACCCGTTCATGCTGAAGGCGAGCTGGGGCGGCGGCGGCCGCGGAATGCGCCCGGTGATGGGGCCGGACGAGCTCGAGGACAAGGTGCTGGAGGGTCGGCGCGAGGCGATCAACGCCTTCGGCAACGGCGAGGGCTATCTGGAGAAGATGATTCTCAACGCCCGCCACGTCGAGGTGCAGATCCTCGGGGACAAGTACGGCACCATCTATCACCTCTGGGAGCGGGACTGCTCGGTGCAGCGGCGCAACCAGAAGGTCGTGGAGCGCGCGCCCGCGCCGTATCTGACGCAATCCCAGCGCGAGGAGCTGTGCGAGCTCGGCCTCAGGATCGCGCGGGCGGCTGATTACGAATGCGCGGGCACGGTCGAGTTCCTGATGGATCGCGACAGCGGCGCCTTCTATTTCATCGAGGTCAATCCGCGCATCCAGGTCGAGCATACCGTGACCGAGGAGGTCACCGGGATCGACATCGTGCGCGCGCAGATCATGATCGCGGAAGGCGCCAGCATCGCCGAGGCCACAGGCAAGGCCGACCAGTCCGAGATCGTGCTGAACGGACATGCGATCCAGTGCCGGATCACCTCCGAGGACCCGCAGAACAGCTTCATCCCCGACTATGGCCGGATCACCGCCTATCGCGGCGCGACCGGGCACGGGATCCGGCTCGACGGGGGCACGGCCTATTCGGGGGCGGTCATCACGCGCTACTACGACAGCCTGCTGGAGAAGGTGACCGCCTGGGCGCCGACGCCCGATATGGCGATCTCGCGGCTGGACCGGGCGCTGCGCGAGTTCCGCATCCGCGGCGTCTCGACCAACATCGCCTTCGTCGAGAACCTGCTGCGGCACCCGACCTTCCTCGACAACACCTATACGACCAAGTTCATCGACGACACGCCGGACCTCTACCGCTTCGAGCGCCGGCGCGACCGGGCGACGAAGATCCTGACCTATGTCGCCGACATCACCGTGAACGGGCATCCCGAGACCGCGGGCCGGTTGAGGCCGCCGGCCGAGGCGCGCGCTCCGCGGCCGCCGCGGGTGGGCCCCACCGCGCCGCCGGAGGGGACACGCCAGCTTCTCGATGCGCATGGACCGCGGGCGCTCGCCGACTGGATGCTGGCGGAACGGCGCCTGCTCGTCACCGACACGACCATGCGCGACGGGCACCAGAGCCTGCTGGCCACGCGGATGCGCTCCTACGACATGATCGCCGTGGCGCCGGCCTATGCGGCAATGCTGCCGGGGCTGTTCTCGGTGGAATGCTGGGGGGGTGCTACCTTCGACGTCGCCTATCGCTTCCTGCAGGAGTGCCCCTGGCAGCGGCTGCGCGATCTGCGGGCGCGGATGCCGAACGTGATGACGCAGATGCTGCTGCGCGCCTCGAACGGGGTCGGGTATACGAACTATCCCGACAACGTGGTCGAGGCCTTCGTCGGGCAGGCGGCCTCCTCGGGGGTCGATGTGTTCCGCGTCTTCGACAGCCTGAACTGGGTCGAGAACATGCGCGTCGCCATGGATGCGGTGATCGCGCAGGACAAGGTCTGCGAGGCGGCGATCTGCTACACCGGCGATCTCTTCGATCCCGACCGGGCGAAGTACGACCTGAAGTATTACGTCGACATGGCGCGGGCGCTGTCGGACGCCGGCGCGCACGTGCTGGGCATCAAGGACATGGCGGGGCTGCTGAAGCCCGCCGCCGCGCGGGCGCTGGTCAAGGCGCTGAAGGACGAGGTCGGGCTGCCTATTCATCTGCACACCCATGACACCAGCGGGATCGGGGCGGCGACGGTTCTGGCCGCGGCCGAGGCCGGGGTGGATGCGGTCGATGCGGCGATGGACGCGTTCTCGGGCGCGACCTCGCAGCCCTGTCTGGGCTCGATCGTCGAGGCACTGCGCCATACCGATCGTGACACCAGGCTCGATGTGACCGCGATTCGGCAGATCTCGGACTACTGGATGGAGGTGCGCGAGCAGTACGCGGCCTTCGAGAGCGGCCTGCAGCCGCCGGCCTCCGAGGTCTATCTGCACGAGATGCCGGGCGGGCAGTTCACCAACCTCAAGGCGCAGGCGCGCTCGATGGGGCTCGAGGAGCGCTGGCCGGAGATCGCGCGGACCTATGCGGACGTGAACCGGATGTTCGGGGATATCGTGAAGGTCACGCCGTCCTCGAAGGTCGTGGGCGACATGGCGCTGATGATGGTGGCGCAGGGGCTGACCCGCGCGCAGGTCGAGGACCCCGGCGTCGAGGTGGCCTTCCCGGAGAGCGTGGTCGACATGCTGCGCGGCAATCTCGGCCAGCCGCCGGGCGGATGGCCCGCGGGGCTGGTGAAGAAGGTTCTGAAGGGCGAGGCGCCCTCGGTGGCGCGGCCGGGCGCGGCCATGCCGCCGGCCGATCTGCACGCGCTGCGGCACAAGCTGGCGGAGGAGGCGGGCGAGGCACCGGTCGATAACGAGGACTTCTGCGGATACCTGATGTATCCCAAGGTCTTCACCGACTACATGCGGCGCCATCAGGACTACGGGCCGGTGCGCGCCCTGCCGACGCCGGTGTTCTTCTACGGGATGGAGCCGGGCCAGGAGATCTCGGCGGAGATCGACCCCGGCAAGACGATCGAGATCCGGCTGCAGACGGTGGGCGAGACCAATGCCGAGGGCGAGGTCCGGGTGTTCTTCGAGCTCAACGGCCAGCCGCGCACGGTTCGGGTGCCGAACCGCATGGCGCGCGCCCAGGCCGCGCAGCGACCGAAGGCCGAGCCCGGCAATCCGGGCCATGTCGCGGCGCCGATGCCGGGCGTGATCGGCAGCGTGGCGGTGTCGGAGGGCCAGAGCGTGCATCCGGGCGATCTGCTGATGACCATCGAGGCGATGAAGATGGAAACCGGGCTCTACGCCGACCGGGCGGGCCGCGTGCATGCGCTGCACGTCCAGCCGGGAGCGCAGGTGGATGCCAAGGACCTGCTGGTGGAGATCGCCGAGGGGTGAGGTGCGCTGGTGACAGGGTGTCACCGGTGTTATATTGTTGATATTAAATGATTTCTCAGAATTTCCGTCCTGATGCGGGCGGAACCCTGCCGTTTCGGCCATACCGGCCGCGGCCTGTCCGACGCATTTCGCGGCGATGTGCCCGGGGATCACCGATGCCGGTGAAGCGGCATTCCGCCCAGAGGCCGCAGCGGCGGTAGCGCGCCGCGATCTCGCTTGGGACATAGTCCCAGCCGAAGAACGGCATCGACCGCGCAAACCCGTCCCGGACCATTGCCCGTGACAGATCGGTGCCAGCGCAGGTCACGCGGGCGACGATGCGGCCATGGTGGTCGCGCTCGATGGGCGCGACGACGACAACGCGCCCGGCGATCAGCCAGCGGAGATGGTTGCGGGCCGCCTCGCCGCCGGACTGATCCATCTCGGGCGCGTCCATTCCGAAAAGACGGATGCGTTCGCGGGCGACGACCACCGTGTCACCGTCGAGAATGCTGGCATATCCGGTGAAGGGACGGTTTCCGCCGCGGGCCCGGATGATTGCGCCGCGCATTGCCCGCACACCATGGCGCGTCAGGGGCCTGAGGAGCCCCAGCACCAACCCCAGCCAGACGACGAAAAGACCCAGCAGCGCCGCGTCGCGCACCCGCTTCTCCCCACAACCTGGCAGAAGCCTGCCGCTGAAGGATTACGATCCGGTTTCGGCAACGTGGTCACTTGTCTGGAGATCCGGCCGGCGTCACTACTGGACAGTTTCATATCGAGGATTCCCCGATGCTCGAGCTTCTTTCCGATCCCGCCGTCTGGGTCAGCTTTGCCACGCTGACGATTCTCGAGATCGTGCTCGGGATCGACAACGTGATCTTCATCTCCATCGCCGCCCAGCGCCTTCCGGAGCATCAGCAGGCGCGAGCGCGGTTTCTCGGCCTGCTCGGCGCGCTGGTCATGCGTATCATGCTGCTGTTCTCAATCGTCTGGATCATCGGGTTGACGCGGCCGATCGCGAACATCCTCGGCTTCGAGCTGAGCTGGCGGGACATCCTGCTGCTCGCCGGCGGGCTGTTCCTGATCTACAAGGCCTCGACCGAGATCTTCCACGAGGTGGAGCCGCATGACGCGGCGCAGCCGAAGGTGGTGGCGGGCTTTGCCGCGGTGATCGTCCAGATCATGCTGCTCGACCTCGTCTTTTCATTCGACAGCGTCATCACCGCGGTGGGCATCGCCGATCATATCGAGGTGATGATCGCCGCGGTGGTCGTCGCCATCGTGATGATGATGCTCGCCGCCGAGCCTATTGCGGCCTTCGTCAAGGCGCATCCCTCGACGAAGATGCTGGCGCTGGCCTTCCTGGTCATGGTCGGCATGGCGCTGCTGGCGGACGGGCTGCATTTCCACATCGATCGCGGGTTCATCTATGCGGCGATGGTCTTTGCGGGCTCGGTGGAGGCACTGAACCTCTGGCGCTCCCGCAAGCACAAGGTGCGACAGCCTATGCCATGAGCCGGGCGAGCACCGGCCGGAGCGCGGGGGCAAGGTCCTCGGCAATGAGGCCGGGGCCCGCCTCGGTGCCGGCCTCGCCGTGCAGCCAGGCGGCGGCGCTCGCCGCCTGCCAGGCGGGCATGCCCTGGGCGAGAAGGCCGGTGGCGATCCCGGCCAGCACGTCGCCGGAGCCGGCGGTTGCGAGCCATGGCGGCGCGTTCGCGTTGATCGCGAGCCGGCCGTCGGGCGCGGCGATCACCGTATCGGCGCCTTTCAGCACGACCACGGCGCCGCTGCGCGCCGCGGCCGTCCGGGCGCGGATGGGCCTCGGCTGGTCGGGGATGAGGTCAGGGAACAGGCGGGCGAATTCGCCTTCGTGCGGCGTGAGGATCGCGGCGCCGGCGCGGGATGCCAGGCCGGCGAAGGCAGCGGCAGGACCGCCGGCCATCAGGGTGAGCGCATCGGCGTCGAGCACCAGCGGCTGATCCGCAGCCAGCGCCGCCGCGAGGAGCGCTGCGGCGTCTTCGCCGGTGCCGAGGCCGGGGCCGAGGGCGAGGGCGGTGAGGCGCGGATCGGCGAGCGCCCCGGTCAGGGCCTCGGGTCCGTCGATGCGGCGGAGCATCACGGCGGTCAGATGCGCGGCGTTGGTGGCGAGCGCCCCGGGCGGGCTGCCGAGGGTCACGAGGCCGGCGCCGGCGCGCAGGGCGGCGCCGGCGGCGAGGCGCGCGGCGCCGGTGGCGGTCATCGGACCCGAGAGCACCATGGCGTGGCCGCGGCGGTACTTGTGGTCCGCCGCGCCGGGAATGCGCAGCGCGTCGCGCCAGAGCGCGGGGGCGTTCTCGAATGCGTCGGGGGCGATCGCGTCGAGCACCTCGTTCGGGATGCCGATGTCGGCCAGCGTCACCGGACCGCAGAGCGCGCGGCCTGGCATCAGCAGGTGGCCAGGCTTGCGGCGGAAGAAGGTGACCGTGGCCGTGGCGCGGACGACCGCACCCGGCGGCTGGCCGGTGTCGGCATGCAGGCCGCTCGGCAGGTCGATGGCGAGGATCGGGGCGCCGGCGGCGTTCATGGCCTCGATGAGGTCGGCCGCCTCACCGACGGGCGCGCGGTCGAGACCGGCGCCGAAGAGGCCGTCGACGATCAGCGCGGCCGGGGGCAGCGGCAGGGCAGCGGGCAGGATCGGGCCACTCCAGCGCTCGCGCGCGATGGCGGCATCGCCGCGCAGGCGGGCGGGGTCGCCAAGGAGCATCACCGTCACCTCGCGCCCGGCCGCCGCGAGACGGCGGGCGGCAATGATCCCGTCGCCGCCGTTGTTGCCGGGCCCGGCGACGACGAGCACCGGCCCGGCGGGCACGACGCGCGCCGCGGCCTCGGCCACCGCGCGGCCGGCGGCTTCCATCAGCGTCATGCCGGGCGTGCCGGCGGCGATGGCCTGCCTGTCGGCCTCGCCCATCTGCGCGGCGGTGAGAAGCTCCAGCATGGCTATCGCCCGCCCAAGGCTTGTTGAATGCGCAGGAATTCCAGGATGTTGTCGAGATCGACCACGCCCGCCAGCGCGCCGTTCCGGGTGATGCAGACGAGATGGACCTCGGAGGATTGCAGGTTCTCGAGCAGGTCCGACAAGGGCGTCGCCACATCGGCGCTGTGAACCGGCTGGAGGTAGTCGGCAACCGCCGCCCCCGGGCCGGCATCGCGCAGCCCGCGCAGGATCGCCGCCTGGGTGAGCACCCCAAGGATGCGGGGGCCGGCGAGGATGGGGAAGTCCTTCTGGGTGCCCGCGAGCGTGAGGTCGATCGCGCGGCCGAGGGTGTCCTCCGGCGCCAGTGTCTGGAAGCGGGTGATCATCGCGCGCCCCGCGGGGCGGTCACCGAGCCGCGCGTCGGTCTCGACCGCCGCGGCCTCCGTTCCGGCGCCGATCCAGACGAAGGCGGCGATCAGGATCAGGAAGGGATTGCCCATCAGGCCGAGGATGCCGAGGCCGACCGCCAGAACCTGGCCGACGGTGGCCGCAAGGCGCGTGGCGCGCACGCGGTCCATGCGCAGCGCGAGCACGGCGCGCAGCACCCGGCCGCCGTCCATCGGGAAGGCGGGCAGCATGTTGAAGAGCGCGAGCAGGATGTTGGCGGCCAGGAGCCCCTGCAGCAGCCCCATGCCCGCCGGGTCGATCGTGAAGATGGCGCCGGGGCGGGCGGCGAGGCCGAGCAGGAGATAGACGGCAGCCGCGATCACCACATTCACCGCCGGGCCGGCGAGGGCGACGAGGATCTCCTGGCGGGGATCCTTGGGCATCGATTCGAGCAGGGCGAGCCCGCCGATCGGCAGCAGGGTGATGTGCCGCGTGCCGATGCCGAAGCGGCGCGCGGTCAGGGCGTGGCCGTATTCATGCAGGAGGACGCAGAGAAACAGCGCGAGGATCAGCGTCAGTGCGTTGACGACGCCCGCGATCGTGCCGGTCTGCGCCCAGGCGGCATAGCCGAACCAGAGCAGGAGCAGCGGGAAGGTCGCATGGACGTAGACGTCGATCCCGGCGAAGCGGCCGAGTTTCGCGGACCATTTCACGGGCAGCCTCCGTCGATGCCGGCGTGCTGTGCATGTGGCCCGGAAGGCGCCGCGATGCAAGACGGCCGCGCTTGGGCCGGATCACCAGTCGTCGAAGCTGGCTGCATTTTCAATGCGTTCGACGTTCCCTGCCCGGTCCACCAGCGCCACGTCGAAGCGGCACTCTGCCGCGCTGTCCCCCGCCTCGGCGAGGAAGCGGGTGGCGGCGGCGTGGAGGCGGCGCCATTGGGTGGGCGAGATTGCATGGGCGGCGCTGTCGCGGGCGCGGCGGGCCTTGACCTCGACGAAGACGATCGTGGCGCCCTGGCGCAGGATCAGGTCGATCTCGCCCTCTCGGCAGCGCCAGCGGGTGGCGAGGGGCCAGGCGCCCTCGGCCCGGTAGAGGGCGAGCACCGCTTCCTCGGCGGCGAGGCCGGCCTGATGGGCGCCGCGGCCGGTCATTCGCGGGCCCGGCGCGCGGTCTCGCGATCGACCGGCGCGCGCAGGGCGGCGATGAGCGGATGGGCGGCGGTGTGCTCCTGGCCGTAGGTGAGGTTGAAGGCGTAGTCGAAGCCGGGATCGTTGGCCCCCTCGATATGGTGGAGCACCGTTTCCAGCCGGTCGAGCCCCTTGGCCAGCCGGGCCTCGGGCGTGGCGCGGGCATTGTATTCGTCCCATATTTCAAGGAGATGCGCGGCCGTCGCCGGCGGCAGCAGGGCCAGGAGGCGTTCGAGGTCGGTGCGCTCGTCCGCGGTCTTGTCGCCCTGCTGCTCGGGGGCCGGCACGTCGCCGCTGACCGCCTCGCCGAGGTCGTGG
>CAYLHK010000110.1:0-11559 GCA_964383295.1 uncultured Rhodovulum sp. | reverse complement strand
CGACGGGCAGGCAGGCGCGCGCGGATTTGTCGACGGACAAATCCGCGAAGTGATCAAACGAAACTCGTGTGACGGGTCCGGCGGAGCCTTCGCCGGCCCCGCCGCCTGCGCCTATTCGATGCCGAAGACCACGCTGATCTGGGCGCTGATCGAGACCGACCCCTCGGCGATCGGCGTCGCATCCATCGATTCGGCCGCGGCGCGGGCGAAGAAGGGCTGCACCGGCGCCTCGGTCTCGTGGATCGAGATCACCTGCCCCAGCGCCACCCCGGCGGCCCGGGCATAGAGCTCGGCCCGAGCACGCGCATCGGCCACCGCCTGTTCGCGCGCCTCGTCGAGGGCGGTCGCCGGGTCGGACAGCTCGAAGCTGACGCCGTTCAGCCGGTTCGCCCCGGCGCCGGTCACCGCGTCGATCACCGCGCCGAGGCCCGAGACATCACGCACCCGCACCCGGACCATGTTGCTCGCCTGATAACCCGTGACCCGCGGCGGCTCGCTGCCGTCGCGGCTGTGATCCCAGATGGCGCCGAGCGACAGGTCGCTGGTCTGGATGTCGCGCGCCTCGATTCCCGCCGCCTCCAGCGCGGCGAAGACCGCGGTCATCGCCGTCGCATTGGCCGCCAGCGCCTCGGCCGCGGTCTCGGCCTGGGTGTCCACGCCGGCCGAGACGCTCGCCCGGTCAGGCACCGCCTCCACCTCCGCCGCGCCGGTGACCGAGATGGACCGCTCCGGGCCCGAGACCTGCTGGGCCGCGGCGGGCAGGGCAGCCAGCATCGCGGCGAGCGCGACGGCGGAGGCGACGCGGGGGAAAAAAATCGTGGGCATGATAGGATCTCCGGATTGGATTTCTGCCAAGATCTGCCGCCAACGCGCGGGCGCATCAATTAAAAGTTGCGTCATCCCCATCACGAGGCTGGCATTGCGGCCTGTGTTGGGATAGTCTCTGTCAAGAGGCATCAACTCGACAACGATCGAGGCAGGCATGAGCAGGACACCTTTCGGCAAGCCGGAATTCCGGCTGGCCATGGATTATCCGCATATCACGGTCACGCGGCACGATGCACGGGTCAGCGGCGACGCGGCGCCCGATGCGCCGGTCCGCGCCTATGATCTTGCATCACCGACCCTTGTCGCCGAACTCAGGCGTCTCGGCGCCGAGATCCGCGCGGCCCGCGGACGGCTGACCGTGATCCTGCCCGCGGGCGAGGTCTGGCGCGGGCGACTGGCGCTCGGCGAGGCCAAGCCACGCGAACGCGGCAACATCGCCCGCTCGCAGGCGGCCCAGGCCATGGGCCTGCCGATGGCGGCGCTCGCCGTCCGGCTCGGACGGCTCGACCGCGACGGGACCCTGCCCGCCGCCGCCGTGCCGCGCGAGACGCTGGCCGAGACCCGCGCCTTCCTGGCCCGCGCCGGACTGAAGCCCGCGCGGATCACCGGCGCCGGAGCCTTCGAGGGCTTTGCCGAGGCGCCGCAGCTCGACACCCCGCCGCTGGCCGATCGGCTGCGGCCTGCCCTGCCCGCCGCTGGCGGCGCGCTGGCCGCCGCGGCGCTGGTCGCGCTGCTCATCCGCCCGGGTGCCGCGCCCGAGCCCGAGGTCGCGCTGATCGGCCCGATGCCGCTGGCCACCGTCGACGCCGGTCCTGCCGAAGCCGTCGACGCGCCGGTCGCCGTCGCCGCCGCCGAGATCGCCCCGCGCCGCCGCCCGGCGGACCTGGTGATCGTGCGCGCCGCGCCCGCGACCCCGCCGACCACGAACACCGCCACCGGCACCACGCCTGGGGTGGACAGCGAGGTGTTCCGGCAGGGGCCGGTCACCATGATGACCCGCAACATCGATCTGACCGAGCTGCCGCCCGAGCGGCAGAACACGGGCGGCCTGCTGCGCCTCGCCGAACTGGATGTCGCCCGGGCGCGCATGGCCGATACCGTCAGCGGGCTCGCCCAGCTGCGCCCCGGCGCCGTGCCCGCCCCGGACCTGCCCGGCGCGCTGGCGGTCATCCGCGACGTGCTCTCCGGCACCGAGGACGCCCCGATCCTGAGCGGCGCCTCGTCGGTGGCCCCGCCGGAGCCGGCCGCGGCCGCTGCCCCGGCCACCACACCACCCGCAGCGGCGCCCCGCCCGGTTGCCGCCGAAGCGCAGCCCGCCGCCGCGCCCGCCTTCACCGCCCCGCGCCCGCCGGCCCGGCCGGCCCGTCAGGCCGCTGCCCCCGCACCGGCGCCGGAGCCCGAGCCCGAACCCAAGCCCGCCGTGGCGGCCGCCGAACCGGCGCCCGCACCGGCCCGCGAGCCCGCCGCAGCGACCACGCGGGCGGCAGCCGCGATCGCACCGCCCCCGGCCCGCCCGGAAAGCGCCGCGGAGAGCGCGGTCGCCGGCCAGGTCGCCCAGGCCGTCGGCGCCGCCGTGGTTGCGGCCGGCGTCGAGGCAAGCACCCGCACCGCCGCCGCATCGGCCGGCGACGCCCGCCCGGCCCCGCGCACCGACTTCCGCCCCGTGCGTCAGGCCGCCGCCGCGCCGGCGGTCCAGCGCGCCACCCCCGCCCGCCAGGCCGCCGCCGCGCCGCAGCCCGCGCGCGCAGCCACCCAGGCCACGCCGCGCAGCGTGGCGCAGGCGCCGCAGCGCCAGCAGCGCGTCGCCGCTGCACAGCCCGCCCGTCAGGCGGCGGCACAGCCTGCGCGCCAGGCGGCTGCCCAGCCCGCCCGTCAGGTCGCGGCACAGCCCGCCCGTCAGGCCGCCGCACAGCCTGCGCGCCAGGCGGCGGCACAGCCCGCCCGTCAGGCCGCCGCACAGCCGGCACGCCAGGCCCGCGCCACCCCGGCCCGCCATGCAGCCGCCCAGCGCCCGGCCAGCAACAACGCCACCAACAGCACCACCGCCGCCGCGGCCGCCACGCAGAACGTCAACCTCGCGCGCCGGGGCGTGACCCTGATCGGCGTCTTCGGACCCGAGAGCGACCGCTACGCCATGGTGCGCCTGTCGAACGGCTCGGTGCAGCGGATCAAGGCCGGCGATCAGGTCCAGGGCGCGCACGTCGCCGCCGTCGGCGCCAGCACGGTGCAGTTCGCCAACAACGGCCGCACCACCACGCTCGCCATGCCCTGAGCCGCCGCGCGCGGCGCCCCTTGCGGCATCCGCGCCGGCGGTCGCGAAAAGATTTGGGATCGATGGCAAACGGCAGTAGGCTGGCCCCCTGACGGGGGAGCACGTGCCGGCACAGATCGCGGCGGATGAGGATCTACGGCCCTGGGCGCCAGCGCCCGAGAGCCGGTCGCCCGGGGGGAGCGCATCGCGCACCGGCGCCCGCACCGCCTCGGCGGCACCGACCGCCCCCAGAGCTTCAGGGAGACAGACATGCGAACCAAGCCATCCCATATGATGGGCGGCACCCTCGTGGCCGCCGCACTGATCGCCGCGGGCCCCGTGGCCGCGCAGCCGCTCTTCTGGTCCACCCAGGCCAAGCCGGTCGAGGAGACCCAGGCGATGCGCGCCCAGGTGCTCGCGGGCTTCCCCGGCGGCGTCGACTATCAGGCCTCCGACGAGGGGCCCTGGATCACCCGGCTGCAGGCCGAGGCGCAGGCGGGCTCGGGCACGATCGCGGTGCTCGGCGGGTTGCACGGCGACTTCGCCGGCGTGGCGGGCACGCTGGCCGACATTTCCGACATCGATGCCTCGGGCGTGGCGCCGGCGCTGATGGAGCTCGGCGCCCTCGGCACCGACGGCCAGCTCTACATCCCCTGGATGCAGGCGACCTACATCATGGCCGCCAACAAGAAGGCGCTCGAGCACCTGCCCGACGGCGTCGACATCAACGCGCTGACCTACCAGCAGTTGATCGAATGGACGGGCAATCTCGCCGAGGCGACCGGCGGGCCGAAGTTCGGGTTCCCGGCCGGGCCGCAGGGGCTGAAGCACCGCTTCTTCCAGGGCTATCTGCTGCCGGCCTATACCGGCTCGATGGTCACCGAGTTCCGCTCGGACGCCGCCGTGCAGGCCTGGGAGGACTTCCGCACCCTCTGGCAGTACACCAACCCCGCCTCGACCAACTACGGCTTCCTGCAGGAGCAGCTGATCACCGAGGAGGTCTGGGTCGCCTTCGATCATACCGCGCGGCTGGCCGAGGCCTTCAACGCCCGCCCGGACGACTTCGTCGCCTTCCCCGCGCCCGCGGGCCCGGCGGGCCGCGCCTTCATGCCGGTGGTGGCCGGCGTGGCCATCCCGAGCACGGCGCCCGATATCGAGGCCTCGAAGGCGCTCGTCGCCTACATGCTGCAGCCCGACACCCAGGTGGCGACGCTGCGCGCCACGAACTTCTTCCCGGTGGTCGAGGTGGACATGCCCGACGACATGCCGCCTTCGGTCATCGCCTCGGGCGCCGCGATCGCGGCGATGGCCGGAGCGCCGGACGCGATGCCGGCCCTGCTGCCGGTCGGGCTCGGCGATCTCGGCGGCCAGTTCAACCAGGTCTACATCGACACGTTCGAGCGGATCGTGCTGGCCGGCCAGGACATCCGGGGCGTGCTCGACGAGCAGGGCGCGGCGCTGGAGCGGATCATCGAGGAGGCCGGCGCGCCCTGCTGGGCCCCCGACGCGCCGTCCGATGGTCCCTGCCCGGTGAACTGAGCGAGCGAACCCCGGGCGCGCGGGACCGCCGCGCGCCCCTGTCCAACCGGAGGCACCGGCCATGCCCCGCGCGCTGCCCTATCTGCTGCTGCTGCCCGCGACACTCTTTCTCTGCATCTTCTTCCTCTACCCGTTCGTGCTGGTAGCGGTGGAATCGCTGACCCGCGGCGGC
Source organism: uncultured Rhodovulum sp. (assembly GCA_964383295.1). Classification (GTDB taxonomy): domain Bacteria; phylum Pseudomonadota; class Alphaproteobacteria; order Rhodobacterales; family Rhodobacteraceae; genus Amaricoccus. Next base: position 6,769 of record CAYLHK010000110.1, on the reverse strand, counting down.
GCGTGGACGGTCGAGAACTACCAGCGCATGGTCTCGCACTGGAAATTCGGCGTGACCTTCCGCAACACGCTCCTGCTCGCCGCCGTGGTGGTGCCGGTACAGCTCGTCATGGCACTGGCCATGGCGTCGATCGTGACGCGGCTGGAGAAAGGCCGCAGCACCATCCTCTACATCTTCGCCATCCCGCTCGGCATCTCGGACCTTGCCGCCGGGCTGATCTGGCTGGCGATCTTCGAGCAGTCGGGGTTCCTGAACTCCTTCCTCTCGGCCTTCGGGCTGATCGAGCGCCCCATTCTGTTCCTCGGCTATCAGAGCCCGGTGATCATCTTCGTCGCCATCGCGCTGGCCGAGATCTGGCGGGCGACCGCCATCGTCATGGTGATCCTCGTCGCCGGCATGGGGCTGATCCCCAAGGAATACGGCGAGGCGGCCGAGGTCTTCGGCGCCTCGCGCTGGCAGCGCTTCACCCGCGTCACCCTGCCGATGCTGCGGCCCTCGCTGCAGACCGCCCTGATCCTGCGCACCATCCTCGCCTTCGAGGTCTTCGCCGTCGTGGTGGCGCTCGGCGGCACGCAGTTCCCGGTGCTGATGGGTGAGACCTACAACTGGCAGTTCACGCTCCAGGACCGCGGCGTGGCGGCGGCATATGCGATGGTGATCCTCGGCATATCCGTCGCCTTCACCATCCTGATCCTGAAGCTCCTGCACGTCCCGAAGGAGGCCCGGCTGTGAGCGACAGGGCCGCCCCTCCCCCCGTCGACACCAGCGCCGAGATCCGCCGCGCCGGCTCCTGGGTCTTCGTCGCCTGCGTGATCCTGCTCTGCGTCTGGGTGCTGTTCCCGATCTATCTGCTGTTCGTGAACGCCCTCTCCGCGCCCGCCGAGGTCACGGGCTTTCCGAAGCGATTCTGGCCGTCCTTCGATCTCGGCTCGATGTCGTTCTTCCTTCAGTTCCAGGGCGTGACACGCGCGCTCTGGAACTCCGTGCAGGTGGCCGTGGTGACCATGGTCCTGTCGATCGCCTGCGGCGCGCCGGCCGGATATGCGCTGTCGCGCTTCGATTTCCCCGGCAAGGAGGTCTTCCGCTTCCTGGTCATCATGACCCGCGCCTTCCCGCTGCCGCTGCTGGCGCTGCCGCTGGCCGTCATGTTCATCCGCGTCGGCCTCGACGACACGATCCTCGGCCTCGCCCTCGTGCACACCACCCTGGCGCTGCCCTTCGCCGTGCTCATCACCTACTCGCTCTTCTCCGGCATCCCGGTGGAGCTGGAAGAGGCCGCCTGGACCCTCGGCTGCACCCGCGTGCAGGCCTTCATCAAGGTGATCCTGCCGCTGGCGCTGCCCGGCATCGCCGCCTCGGCGGTCTTCGCCTTCGTCATCTCCTGGAACGAGGTCTTCGCCGCCGCGGTGCTGACCATCCAGAACCGCACGCTGACCGCGTTCCTCCTCCAATCGCTCAACGTCTCGCCGCTGCCGCTCAAGTTCGCCGGCGGCGCGGCCCTTGTGCTGCCCGCGCTGATCTTCATCTTCGCGGTCAGGAAATACCTCTTCGCGATGTGGGGCATCGCCAACCGCTAGGGAGACGCCCATGGCCGAGATCCGCATCAAGAATGTCGCCAAGTCCTTCGGCAGCTTCACGGCGCTGCACGCCATCGACCTGACGATCCGCGACCAGGAATTCATGGTCCTGCTCGGCGCCTCGGGCTGCGGCAAGACCACGCTCCTGCGCATCATCGCGGGGCTGGAGACGCCCTCCCAGGGCGAGGTCTGGATCGGCGACCGCCGCGTCGACCACCTGCCCCCGCGCGAGCGCGGCATCTCCATGGTGTTCCAGAACTACGCCGTCTTCCCGCATCTGACCGTCTACGAGAACATCGCCTTCGGCCTGCGCATGGCCAAGAAGCCGCAGGCCGAGGTGGACCGCCGCGTCAAGCGCACCGCCGAGCTCATGCATATCGAGCAGCTCCTGAAGCGCTACTCCGGCCAGCTCTCCGGCGGCCAGCGCCAGCGCGTCGCCGTGGCCCGGGCGCTCGCCATGGAGCCCGACGTGATCCTGATGGACGAGCCCCTCTCCAACCTCGACGCCCTCCTGCGCCTCGAGATGCGCGCCGAGCTGAAGGGCGTGCTGGCGGAATCGAAGACGACGACGATCTACGTCACCCACGACCAGGTCGAGGCCATGAGCCTCGCCGACCGAATCGCGGTGATGAACGGCGGCTACATCGTCCAGGCGGACAACCCGGTCGAGGTCTACCGCAACCCCGCCGCCCGCTTCGTCGGCAGCTTCATCGGCAACCCGCCGATGAACGTCCTGCCCGCCGAGCGCACCGGCCCCGGCGAATGGCTGGTCTCGGGGCTGCTCTTCAACGGCCCCACCGTCGATGCGAAGCGCATCGACTTCGCCATCCGCCCCGAAGACATGGACCTCGGCGAGGACGGCCTCCCCGCCGAGGTGCGCGTGGTCGAGCCCCTCGGCGCGCATACGCTGGTGACGACCGACGTCGGCGGCACCATGCTGCGAGCGGTGCTCGATTCGAACCTCGCCGTCGCCCCCGGCGACCGGCTGAGCCTCGTGCCGCGCCCCGACCGCATCCGCTGGTTCGATCCCGAGACGACGAGGGCCCTATGACCGACGACCTGCGCGCGCGCGCCATCGCCATCCTGCGCGAGAACGACCGCGGCACCTACACCGTCCCCACCAAGGGGCTCTACCCCTTCCAGTGGAACTGGGACAGCTGCCTGACCGCGCTCGGCCAGCGCCATTTCGACGAGGACCGCGCCTGGACCGAGATCGAGACGCTGTTCGCCCATCAGTGGCCGGACGGCATGGTCCCGCACATCGTCTTCCACGTCCACGACGACGGCTATTTCCCCGGCCCGGGCGTCTGGGCCACGGGGCGCCCCGTCGCCACCTCCGGCATCACCCAGCCCGCCGTGGCCGGCTTCGCCATACGCCGCCTGTGGGAGCGCGCGACCGACCGGGCGCTCGCCGATGCCCGCGCGCTGGCGCTGCTCCCGAAGGTCGCGGCCTGGCACCGCTGGTTCTTCGAGAACCGCGACCCCGGCGGCGAGGGGCTGGCGGCGATCCTCCACCCCTGGGAATCGGGGCGCGACAATTCCATCGACTGGGACGAGGCCTTCGAGCGGGTGCCGACCGAGGGCATCGCCCCCTACACCCGCCGCGACACCCAGCACGCCAACCCCGAACACCGTCCGACCAAGGCGCAGTACGACCGCTATCTCTGGCTGGTCGAGCATTTCCGCGGCCTCGGCTGGGACAACGCGAAGCTCCACGACGCCTCGCCGTTCCAGGTCGTGGACCCCGGCTTCAACGGCATCCTGCTGCGCGCCTGCGCCGACCTCGCGGCCCTCGCCGGATCGCTCGGATCGACGGCGATCGCCGAGGAGAACCGCGCCTTCGCCGAACGCGGCCTCGCCGCCATGGACGGCCTCTGGTCCGACGCCCACGGCCAGTACCTCAGCCGCGACCGCACCACCGGCCGGCTGATCGACAGCACCTCCTCGGGCGGGCTCCTCGCCGCCTTCGCCGCCATCCCGCCCGCCCGCGCCGGCGCCATCGCCGGCACGATCGAGCGCCTTGGCCGCGCGGCGCGCTACATCGTCCCCAGCCAGGACCCCGCCGACCCGCGCTTCGAGCCCGCGCGCTACTGGCGCGGCCCGGTCTGGCTGGTGGTGAACTACATGATCGCCGACGGCCTGCGCATGGCCGGTCAGGCCGAGGCCGCCGAGGCCATCACCGCCTCCAGCCTCGAGCTGATCCGCGAGAGCGGCTTTGCCGAATACTACGACCCGATGACCGGCGAGCCCCTGGGCGGCAGCACCTTCACCTGGACGGCGGCCATGGTGCTGGAGTTCCTGGAGGGGTGATCGAATCCCGGGCCTGCCCCCTCTCCCGAACCCGCTCTGAGCGAAGCACTGCTTCGCGCGGGTTCGTCGGCCGGAGCGCGCGAGCGCGGAGGCCGAGGGGGGTTCGGCCTGGACTGCCGCTCGTAATCCGCGCGCGTCTGCCTGGCGGGTGCGTCGCAAGACGCGCCTGCCGGGGGCAGGCAGGCGCGTGCGGATTTTGCCGACGGTCAAGATCCGCAATTGAAGGCGGCACGGTCGCGTCCTCACAGGAAGCCGTCACATCATGAAGATCCTCGCCCTCGGCGCCCATCCCGACGACCTCGAGATCTTCACCTATGGCAGCCTGCTCGCCTGGCAGGCGATGGGGGCCCAGCTCACCCTTGCGGTCGCCACCGACGGCGCGGCCGGCGGCATGGAGGACGCCGCCACCCTCCGCCGCAAGCGCCGGGCCGAGGCCGAGGCGGGCGCGGCCGAGCTCGGCACCGCGCCGCGCTTCCTCGACTTCCCCGATGGCGCCCTCCTGCCCGACCGCGCGCTCATCGAGGCCCTGCGCGCGCTGATCCGCGAGGCGAAGCCCGACCTCGTGCTGACCCACGCCCCCAACGACTACCATGCCGATCACCGCGCGCTGTCGGCCGCAGTCGGCGAGGCGGTTTCCTTCGCCGCGCCGGTGCTCTGGATGGACACGCTCGGCGGCACCGGCTTCACCCCCACCCACTGGGTCGACGTGACCGCGCATTTCGACGCCAAATGCGCCGCCATTCGCGCCCATGCCAGCCAGGACCCCGAGCGCTTCGTGCGCGCAGCCACCCGCCAGGCCGCCTTCCGCGCCGGCGAATGCAACGGCACACCGGACGAGCGCGCCGAGGCCTTCCGATTCGCGCCGCGCTTCCCCTTCGCCGACATCCGCGCGCTGCTGCCGCCTGCGCCACAGGTCCGCGCCGTCATCCTGCGCAGCGAGGGGCGTCAGCCTTCGTGAATATGGGGTAAACGCGCGAGGAATTGTCGCGCCTGTCCAATGGCTTGACCGGATTCCCGCGCGCGGGAATCCCCTACCCGAGCTTCAGCCCCAGATAGCGGTCGAGCACCGCGTGATCGCCCAGCAGCTCCGCCGACGCCGCCCGGTGCGCGATCACCCCGCGCTCCATCACCACCGCCTGATCGGTCAGCCGCAGCGCCACCTCGGCATGCTGCTCGATCAGCACCAGCGCCATGCCCTCGTCGACGCTCATCCGCCGCACCGCGGCAACCAGCTCCTCGACGATGATCGGCGCCAGCCCCTCCAGCGGCTCGTCGAGCATGAGCACGGCCGGGTTGGTCATCAGCGTCCGCGCGATGGTCAGCATCTGCTGCTCGCCGCCCGAGAGCTGGTTTCCCATATTGCCCCGCCGCTCCTTCAGGCGCGGGAACAGGCCCCAGATCGACGCGAGATCCCAGCGGCCCGGGCGCGAAGCGACGGTCAGGTTCTCCTCGACGCTCAGCGAGGGGAATATGTCGCGCTCCTGCGGCACCCAGCCGAGCCCGGCGCGGGCGCGGAAATGCGGCGCCAGCCGCGAGATGTCGCGGCCCCCAAGATGCACCGATCCGCGCGCCAGCGGCACGAAACCCATCGCGGTCAGCAGCAGCGTGGTCTTGCCCACCCCGTTGCGCCCGAGGATCGCCAGGCTGCCATGCGCCGGCAGTGCCACCGACACGCCGTCGAGCACCACCGCCTCGCCATAGCCCGAGCGCACGTCGCGCAGTTCCAGCACCGGCTCAGCCATGGGCGCCCTGCCCCAGATAGACCTCGCGCACGCGGGGGTCGCTGCGCACGGCGGCCGGATCGGCTTCCAGCAGCACCCCGCCCGCCACCAGCACGATGATCCGCGTGGCGAAGCTGAACACGATGTCCATGTCGTGCTCGATGAACAGCACCGAGATATCCGCGGGCAACCCCGCGATCACCTCGAACAGTGCCGCGCTCTCGTCCTTGGGCACGCCCGCCGCCGGCTCGTCGAGCAACAGCACCCGCGGCCGCGTCGCCAGCGCCAGCGCGATCTCCAGCAGCCGCTGCGCCCCGTAGGGGAGGGTGCGCGTCGGCCGGGTCGCCACATGCCCCAGCTTCAGCCGGGTCAGGATCTCGAACCCCTCGTCGATCGCCGCCCCATGGCCCGCCAGCGGGCGCCAGAACTGCCCCGCCACCCCCTCGCGCTCGCAGATCGCCAGCGTCACCGCATCGAGCGGCGTCAGGTCGGGGAACAGCGTGTTGATCTGGAAGGTCCGCGTCAGCCCCCGCCGCACCCGCTCAGGCACCGGCGCATGGGTCACGTCCGCCCCGTTCAGCTCGATCCGCCCCGCATCGGGACTGAGCTGCCCGGTGATGAGGTTGATCAGCGTCGTCTTGCCCGCCCCGTTGGGCCCGATCAGCGCATGGCGCGCGCCCTGCGGCAGCGCGATCGACACGTCGCGCGCCACCGGCAGCGAGCCGAAGCTCTTCTGCAGCCCAAGCGTCTGCAGGACCGCCGGCCCGCTCATTCCCGCCGCCCCGCCAGACGCGCCAGCCCGCCGAGGATGCCCTTCGGCATGAAGAGCACGACGAACATCAGGAGGAGCCCGATCCAGAAATACCAGTACTGCGGATTCAGCCCGGCGATCTGGTCGCGCACCAAGAGGAAGATGATCGCCCCGACGATCGCCCCGTAGAGCCGCCCCGTGCCCCCGAGGATCAGCATCACCACCACATCCGCCGAACGCTGGAAGCTCAGCACATCGAGCGCCACGGTGCTTGTCGTCTGGGTCAGCAGCGCGCCCGCCAGCCCCGCCATCGCGGCGGAGATCGTGTAGATCTTCTGCAGATGCCGACGGTAATCCGCCCCGATCGCCGGCATCCGGCGGTTGTTCTCGCGGATGCCGCGCAGCGCCAG
>CAYLHK010000109.1:0-11561 GCA_964383295.1 uncultured Rhodovulum sp. | reverse complement strand
CCGAGCTCCTTGTAGAAGGGCACGTTGGCGTCGCCGTTGATGGTGGAGACGACGGCCGTCTTCTTGCCGGCCGAGCCGAAGGTGTCGATGTCGCTCACGATCGTCTGCCAGTCGGAGTGACCGAAGGGCGTGTAGTTGATCATGATGTCTTCGTCGGCGACGCCGTTGGCCTTCAGATAGGCCTCGAGGATCTGGTTGGTGGTGCGCGGGTAGACGTAGTCGGTGCCGGCGAGCACCCAGCGTTCCACGCCTTCCTCGTTCATCAGGTAGTCGACGGCGGGGATCGCCTGCTGGTTCGGGGCAGCGCCGGTGTAGAAGACGTTGCGCTGGCTCTCCTGGCCCTCGTACTGGACGGGGTAGAACAGGATCGAGTTCAGCTCCTCGAACACGGGCAGCACCGCCTTGCGGCTGACGGAGGTCCAGCAGCCGAAGACGACGTCGGCGCCCTGGCCCTCGATCAGGTCGCGGGCCAGCTCGGTGAAGCGCGGCCAGTCGGAGGCGGGGTCGACGACGACCGCCTCGAGCTGACGGCCGAGGACGCCACCCTTGGCGTTCTGGTCCTCGATCAGCATCAGCATCACGTCTTTCAGTGTGGTCTCGGAGATCGCCATCGTACCCGACAGCGAGTGCAGGATGCCGATCTTGATCGTGTCTTCCTGGGCAAAGGCTGGCGTGGCGGCAAGTGCGCCCGCCAAGGCCGTTCCGACGAGCAACCCTCTGATCTTTGTGCGCATTATGTCTTCCCCATGGTCGATGTTCCCTCAGCAGGCGCGCGACACGGCTGCCATGCAGCCGGCCTGACAACCTGCAGCAAGCTCAGGCTTTCGCCGGGGTCTGGGTGGGTCAAGCAGTATCGCCTAACAATTCATCGAAGAGTAATCAAAGGTCGAAATATGAGCAGTACATGGCGATCTGGACGATCATTGCCCGATTGCTGCTCATACATTGAATCTTCAACGGGCCAGATCGGCGATTTCCAGAACCAGCTTGCGTCGGACGGCCAGGCAAAGCTCCTCGGTCCGTCGGCGGTGATGACGAAGGCGCCCGGCCCGCCGATGATGCGGTTGGCGTCGTCCTGCTCCAGGTCCTCGACGCGTGGCCTGCCGGAGCAATCGGTGCACAGGATCGCCAGGCCGTTGATCACGACATCGGCGCCCCCGCGGGGTTCCAGGAGCTGTCGCCCGAGAGCTCGATCACCCTGCGCGCGTCAAAGGGGTTGCCGCCGGTCTCGCGAGCCTGTCAACGTCCCCGCCAAGGCCGTCATTTCGGCGGCAGTCCTTCCGGAGATCTCGATGACCATCTGGCTCTATCTGGCCGCCTCGCTGGCGCTGGGTGTTGTGCTGGCGTTGCAGCCACTGATGAACGCCGTTCTGGCGCGGGCGATCGGTTCGTCCTACGGCGCGGCGGGGATCTCGATCTTCGTGGCGCTGCTCGGGGCGATCGTGCTCATGCTGGTGGCGGGGCGCGGCGACATCAGCCGGGCGAATCTCGCCGCCGTGCCGTGGTGGGTGTATCTGGCGGGCTTTGCGGGGACCGCCTTCGTGGCCGGGGGCGTGGTGATCGCGCCGGTGACGGGGGCGCTGCTGTTCTTTCTCTGCGTGATCGCGGGGCAGCTTTTCGGGGCGGCGATCGCCGATCATCTCGGCGCCTTCGGCCTGGAGATGCGGCCGTTGTCGATGGCGCGGCTGGCGGGGATCGGGCTGGTGCTGGCGGGTGTGCTGCTGGTACGGAGCGGCTGATCGGACCTTGGCGAGCAGACGGCCAAGGCGCTAAGCTTGGGCAAAGCACCGCGAGCGGCGGTCCAGTTCTTTGGGGGGTATTCATGGAGACGGCAGAGGCGGTCCTGAGCAGGCTCGTCCTGGCGCAGGCGGGAGACGAGGCTGGCTGGGTGACGGACAGTCTCGAGCGGCTTGCCAACGGCGCCTCCGAGCGCGAGCTGCACATATTCCTCGGCATGGCGCCGCGGCGACTGGGCAAGGCCGATCTGGTGCTCGGTGCCGAGGACCTGGCGGCGGCCGAGGCGGCGCGGCCGGGGTGGAATCCCTCGGGCTGGAGCGTCGACGGCGCCGCGCGTGTGCTGGCGCTGATGGTGCACCGGCGGAACCGGCCCTTCGCCGAGGTGTTCAAGGATCTTCGGCGCACGGCGGATGCGGGGGAGCTGGTGGCGCTCTACCGCGGCCTGCCGCTCTATCCCGAGCCCGAGACGCTGGGCTTCGAGGTGGGCGAGGCGCTGCGCTCGCATATCCGGGCGGTGTTCGAGGCGGTGGCGCATGAGAACCCCTATCCGCGCGACCATTTCGACGAGCATCGCTGGAACCACATGGTGCTGAAGGCACTGTTCGTGGGCAGCCGGCTGGCGCCGATCGAGGGACTGGACGCGCGCGCGAACCCGGAGCTGGCGCGGATCCTGCACGAATATGCCCACGAACGCTGGGCTGCCGGGCGTCCGGTGACACCGGAGCTCTGGCGCTGCGTGGGGCCGTTCGCGACCGGCGCGGCGGCGCTGGCGGATCTGGAGCGCGCGCTCGGCGAGGGCGGCGCATCGGCGCGGGGCGCGGCGCTGGCGCTGGCGGCGAGCCCGGCGCCTGAGGCTGCCGCGCTGTTGGCCGGCCGGCCCGAGGCGGCGGAGATCGCGGCGGGGCGGCTGACGTGGAAGACGGTAGAGGAGGCGGCGTGATGCAGTTCATCGATCCCCATGCGCATATGATCAGCCGCACGACGGACGATTACGAGGCGATGGCGGCGGCGGGCGTGGTGGCGCTGATCGAGCCCGCGTTCTGGGTCGGTCAGCCGCGGACCTATGTGGGCACCTATGTCGATTATCTGTCGACGATCGTCGGCTGGGAGCGGTTTCGCGCCGGGCAGTTCGGGATCCGGCATTACTGCACGATCGGGCTGAACTCCAAGGAGGCCAACAACGAGGAGTTGGCCGAGGGGGTGATGGAATGGCTGCCGCGCTTCGCGCTGAAGGAGGGCGTCGTGGCGATCGGCGAGATCGGCTATGACGAGCAGACCGAGCTCGAGGACCGCTATTTCCGCGCCCAGCTTGAGCTGGCCAAGGACCTGCATCTGCCGGTGATGATCCACACGCCGCATCGCGACAAGAAGCGGGGCACCTCGCGGTCCATGGATGTGGCGATCGAGCACGGGCTGGACCCCTCGATGGTGATCGTGGATCACAACAACGAGGAGACGGTGGGGGAGGTCCTGCAGCGGGGCTTCTGGGCGGGGTTCTCGATCTACCCGTCGACCAAGATGGGCAATGCCCGCATGGTCGAGATCCTGCGCCAGTATGGCGGTGAGCGGATCATCGTGGACAGCGCCTGCGACTGGGGGATCTCGGACTGCCTGGGGGTACCCAAGACGGCGAAGCTGGCGCTGGAGCGGGGCATTTCCGAGGATGTCGTGCGGCGGGTCTGCTACGGCAATGCGCTGGCGGCCTACGGGCAGAGCGGGCAGATGCGTGAGGCCGACTGGCTGGAGCCGCCGGCGATCGACCAGCGCACGCTCTACGAGGGCAATTCGATCCTGCGCGGCGGGCGTGAGCCGCGGGTGGAGCGGGCGGAGAACCCGATCATCGAATAGGCCGGAGATGCGCCCGATGCGTGCCCGCGCAGGGGTGGGCACGCGTGCCCATTTTTCAAGGCACTGGAATCATGGAGCGATTCCGGACAGGTAAGGTTTAGGAAAGCTTCGTTAACCCACCGGGGGGTGTTTCGCGCTTGCGTGCTGCGCCAGAGAGCGGCGGGGGGGCGAGCGCTGAGGGCCGGCCTGAAGGCGCCCCTTGGGCGCCATATTGAGCGCGCGGTGCGCGCATTGTTTCTTGCTTTGGCGCGCGCGTGTTCGCGCGCGCTGGCGGGGAGCTCAAAGCCCCCGCATCCCAGGCACTGCTCTCCAGGTTTCTGGCCGGAAGAAGACGGGCAGGGGTCCTGCGCAAGGCGGGCGCCGCGGGCGGGGCGTGATGCAACAAGCAAGCACGACACCGCCCGGGAGGGTGTTCAGGCGGCGCGGAGCGCGGCCTTTTTCACGTCGTCGGTGACATGCGCCTCGTACTGGGCGAAGTTGTCCGCGAACATCGCCACCAGCCGTGCTGCGGCGGCGTCATAGGCGGCCGGATCGGCCCAGGTGCTGCGCGGGTCGAGCAGGGCGTCGTCCACGCCCGGCACGGAGACCGGAACCTCGAAGCCGAAATTGGGATCGCGGCGGAATTCGGCGCGATCGAGGCTGCCCTCGAGCGCGGCGGCGAGAAGCGCGCGGGTGGCCGCGATCGGCATCCGCTTGCCGGTGCCATGGGCGCCGCCGGTCCAGCCGGTGTTCACCAGCCAGCAGGAGGCGCCGGAGCCGGCGATACGGTCGCGCAGCAGCTCGCCGTACTCCTCGGGCCGGCGCGGCATGAATGGCGCGCCGAAGCAGGTCGAGAAGGTCGGCTGCGGCTCGGTCACGCCGCGCTCGGTGCCGGCCACCTTGGAGGTGAAGCCCGAGAGGAAGTGATACATCGCCTGCGCCGGCGTCAGCCGCGCGATCGGGGGCAGGACGCCGAAGGCGTCGCAGGTCAGCATCACCACGTTGCGGGGCGTGCCGCCGCGCGCCGAGGGCGAGGCGTTGGAGATCGCCTCGAGCGGATAGGCGCAGCGGGTGTTCGCGGTCAGGCTGTCATCGGCGAAGTCGAGCGCGCGGGTGACCGGATCGTGGACCATGTTCTCGATCACGGTGCCGAACTGGGTGGTGGTGGCGTAGATCTCGGGCTCGGCCTCGGCGGAGAGGTTGATCGTCTTGGCGTAGCAGCCTCCCTCGAAGTTGAAGGTGCCCTCGTCCGACCAGCCATGCTCGTCGTCGCCGATCAGCACGCGGGCGGGATCGGCCGAGAGGGTGGTCTTGCCGGTGCCCGAGAGGCCGAAGAAGATCGCCACGTCATCGGGGTTGCCCGGCGCGTGGTTGGCCGAGCAGTGCATCGGCATGATGCCCTTCTGCGGCAACAGGTAGTTCATGATGGTGAAGACGGATTTCTTCGTCTCGCCGGCATAGGCGCTGCCGCCGATCAGCACGAGGCGCTCGTCGAAGTTGATTGCGATGACGGTCTCGGACCGGCAGCCGTGCCGCGCCGGGTCGGCCTTGAAGCTCGGGCAGTTGAGGATGGTGAATTCGGGGGCGAAGCCCGGCAGCTCGGAGGCCTCGGGCCGGCGCAGGAGATGGCGGATGAAGAGCGCGTGCCAGGCAAGCTCGGTCGCCACCCGCACGTTCACCCGCTGCGCCGGATCGGAGCCGGCGTAGAGGTCCTGGACGAAGAGCTCGCGCGCGGCGGCATGGGCGCGCATGTCGGCGGCGAGCCGCGCGAAATGCTCGGACGACATGGGGGCGTTGTTCTCCCACCAGATCGACGCCTCGACCGACGGCGTGCGCACCACGAACTTGTCCTTGGGCGAGCGGCCGGTGTGCCGGCCGGTCGTCACCAGGAGCGCGCCGCCCTGGCCGAGCAGGCCCTCGCCGCGGGTGACGGCCGCTTCGACGAGCGCAGGCACGTCGAGATTCATCAGGCTGGGGTCGGGGTCGGGAATGCTGTTCGTCATGCTGTCAATGAGTTCCGCCACGCCTGAATCCTTCGCCATGTTACCAAATCCTTACCAGATTACCTTGGCCGCTCTATAACACGGCACAGGACGATTGGTTCGGGCTTCAGCGTTAACTGGGCGGTTGTCGGAGCGAAATCGCCAGTTCCATGTTGGACGATGTTGGCTTGCATGTTCGCTTCGCAACAATGCGAATGTCGCGGAAACATCATACAAACCAGGCCCCACTCGAGCGGACCGAATCAGCCGGGGATCACCGGCGGGAGAGACCGATGAACATCGACGGCGTTGCCCATCGCACCATCCGGCTGGCCGAGGACGGTCGCACGGTCGAGGTGATCGACCAGACGCGGCTGCCCTTCTCCTTCGTGCATCTGGCCCTGCGCAGCCTCGAGGATGCCGCGCTCGCCATCGGGCGGATGGTGGTGCGCGGCGCGCCGCTGATCGGGGCGACCGGGGCCTACGGGATGGCGCTGGCGATGACCGAGGATGCCTCGGACCGCGGGCTGGAGGTGGCGCATGCCCGGCTGATCCGCACCCGCCCGACGGCGGTGAACCTGGCCTGGGCGCTCGACCGAATGCGGGCGGCGCTGCGCGAGGTTCCGCCCGGCGCGCGGGTTGAGGCGGCCTATGCGCAGGCGGCGGCGATCTGCGACGAGGATGTGGCGATCAATGCCGCGATCGGGCGCAACGGGCTGAAGCTGATCGAGGCGATCGCGGCGGGAAAGCCCGACGGCGCGCCGGTGAACGTACTGACCCATTGCAACGCCGGCTGGCTGGCGACGGTGGACTGGGGCACCGCGACAGCGCCGATCTACATGGCCCATGACAAGGGGATCGCGGTGCATGTCTGGGTGGACGAGACGCGGCCGCGCAACCAGGGTGCGGCGCTGACGGCCTTCGAGCTCGGCCAGCACGGGGTGCCGCATACGGTCATTCCCGACAATACCGGCGGGCATCTGATGCAACACGGGCGCGTCGACCTGGTGATCGTCGGTACCGACCGTGTGACGGCGACGGGCGACGTGGCCAACAAGATCGGCACCTATCTGAAGGCTCTGGCGGCGAAGGACAACGGCGTGCCCTTCTATGTGGCGCTGCCGTCGCCGACGATCGACTTCGGCATCGACGACGGGGTGGCGGAGATCCCGATCGAGGAGCGCGGACCCGAGGAGGTGGCGCGGGTGACCGGGCGCACGGCGGCGGGGCGGATCGAGACGGTCGAGGTGGTGGCGCCGGGGTCAGGGGTGGCGAACTATGCCTTCGACGTGACGCCGGCGCGGCTGGTCACCGGGCTGATCACCGAGGCGGGCATCGCGGAGGCGAGCCGCGCGGGGCTGGCGGGGCTGTTCCCCGACCGGGCGGCGGGCCGCTGAGGATGCAGCTTCGTCGCCGCGGGGGGACGTGATAGACTGACGCGCCGGCAGAACGCGGGCGGGGGTGTATCATGATGGCAGCCCGATTTGCACTGGCGCTGGCCACGTTCGCGGCTCTGGGCCATGCGGGACCCGCTGCAGCGGCGAGTGCGCAATACACCAGCGCCTGGTTTCTCGGTGACAGTCTGAGCGATCCGGGCAACCTCTACGCGGCGACCGGGGGCGCGATTCCAGAGAGCCCGCCCTATTACCAGGGCCGGCGGTCGAACGGGCCGGTCTGGGCCGAGCATGTCGCGAAGGACTTCGCCGATCGGGGGCTTGCGACCGGGAATGTCGCCTATGCCTATGCGAACGCGGTGACGAACGACGACCTGCCGAGCGGGCTGCCGTTCCAGGTGCCCGACCTGCCGGCGCAGGTGGGGCTGTGGCAGGGGCAGTCGGCGGGCAAGCTCGGCGCGCGGCCGCTCGCTTCGCTGTGGTTCGGGGCGAACGACATCTTCGCCTCGATCGCCGGGTCGGCGGGGCTGTCGGGCGAGGCGGCGGCGGCGCGGGTCGCCGGGGCGGCGCAGGGGGCCGCGGCCTCGGTCGTCGACGGCGTGCGCGGCATGAGCGGGATGGGCGTGCGCGACTTCCTGGTCTTCAACCTGCCGGCGCTCGACAGGACGCCGGCCTTCGCGCTGTTCCAGCAGGAGGCGCAGCCGCTGGCGAAGATCGGGACGGACGTCTTCAACGCCGCGCTGGCGGCGGGGCTGGGGACGATCGGCGATGCGGCAAGGGTGACGACCATCGACACCCATGGGCTCTTCGCGGCGCTGATCGCCGATCCGGGCGCCTTCGGGCTGGCCGATGCAAGCGTGCCCTGCATCATTCCCGGGGTCTCGGTCTGCTCGGCCGCCGAGGCGGATCGGCTTGCCTTCTACGACGGGGTGCATCCCAACCGGGTGGTGCATGCGGCGCTGGCGGATGCGGCGCGGGAGCATGTCGCGCCGATCCCGCTGCCGCTGCCGGGGCTGTTGCTGGCCGGTGGGCTGGCGGTGCTGGCGGCCTCGCGCCGGCGGCGGGAGGTCTGAGGCCGGTGGCGGAGGCGCCCCCGACGCGCGTGCTGGAGACGGCGATCTATGTGGACGACCTGGCGGCGGCCGAGGCGTTCTACGGCCAGGTGATCGGGCTGGCGGTCGTGGTCAGGGCCGAGGGGCGGCACGTGTTCTTCCGTTGCGCAGATGCGATGCTGCTGGTCTTCGATCCCGAGGCGAGCGCGGTGCCGCCTGCTGCCGGGGCGCTGTCGGTGCCGCGGCACGGCGCGCGCGGGCCGGGGCATGTCTGTTTCGCGGCAGATGCGGGCGCGCTGGCGGAATGGGAGGGCCGGCTGCGGGCGGCCGGCGTTGCGATCGAGGCGGAGGTTGCCTGGCCGAACGGCGGGCGGTCGATCTATGTGCGCGACCCTGCGGGCAATTCGGTCGAGTTCGCCGAGCCGCGGATCTGGGCCGAGCCGGGCTGATGGGTGGGGATTCGCACGCTTGCGAATCCGGGTATCCTGCTGATAGCGCTATGAAAGTCTGATCGCGTTAACCTGAAATCAACCTCTCCGGCAGTGTCTCGCCGCGGCGAAGAGGCCGGGCAGGGAAGGGGGGTCGGGTCGGTGTGGGCATGGGTGCCGCCCTTCGGCACATGCGAGGACGTGGGGACACACCCTGTAGCCGGTTCACCACAGCTGCACGCAAAATGCTGGACCGGCAACGGCCTGCCGGCTAGGGTTGTCGCAAACGGGACGGTCAAGGATCCCGGTTACGAGGCGTCGAGATGCAGTTTCCCGAGCGGTTCTCCGGCCTGCCGGAGTACGCCTTTCCGCGGTTGCGAAAGCTGCTCGCCGGCCATGCGCCTGGCGGGGCCGAGGTCGCCATGTCGATCGGCGAGCCGCAGCATGCACAGCCGGCGATGGTCGCGCGGGTGATTGCCGAGCGCGCGGCGGATTTCTCGCGCTATCCGACCAACGAGGGCACGCCGGAGCTGCGGGCGGCGATCGCGGACTGGCTCGGGCGCCGCTTCGGGGCGGAGGTCGACCCCGAGACCGGGGTCATGGTGCTGAACGGCACGCGCGAGGGGCTGTTCAACGCCTCGCTGGCGCTGTCGCCGGAGCGCAAGGGCGCGGAGCGCCCGGTGATCCTGGTGCCGAACCCCTTCTACCAGGCTTACGGCGCCGGGGCGCTGGCGGCCGGCGCCGAGGTGGTGCCGGTGGCCGCGACGGCGCAGACCGGGTTCCTGCCGGATTACGCCGGCCTGCCGGCGGCGCTGCTCGATCGGGTGAGCCTAGCCTTTGTCTGCTCGCCCTCCAATCCGCAGGGGGCGGTGGCCGATGAGGGCTATCTGCGCGCGCTGCTGGCGCTGGCCGAGCGGCATGATTTCCGCGTGCTGTCCGATGAATGCTATTCCGAGATCTATCCCGATGCGCCGCCGGTCGGCCTGCTGACCGCCGCGCGCGACGCCGGCACCGATCCCGAGCGGGCGATCGTGTTCAATTCGCTGTCCAAGCGATCGAGCGTGCCGGGGCTGCGCTGCGGTCTGGTCGCAGGGGGTCCGCGCAGCATCGCGGCGATGCGCCAGCTGCGCGCCTATGGCGGCGCGCCGGTGCCGCTGCCGCTGCAGCATGCCGCCGAGGCGCTGTGGCGCGACGAGGCGCATGTGGACGAGAGCCGGGCGCTCTACCGCGAGAAGTTCGCGATTGCCGAGCGGCTGCTCGGAGGAATGGACGGATACGCGCCGCCGCAGGGGGGCTTTTTCCTGTGGCTGCGGGTGGGTGACGGCGAGGCGTCGGCGCTTCGGCTCTGGCGCGAAGCCGGGGTGCGGGTGCTGCCCGGGGGCTATCTCGGGCGCGCGGGAGCGGACGGGGTGAACCCCGGGGACGAATTCATCCGGGTGGCGCTGGTCGCCGGCCCGGCCGAGGTCGCACGCGGGTTGACCGCGATCCGCGACGTTCTCGGAGACAGGCTTGTTTCGGAAAGGGTCGGATGATGGCGGCACGCAGCAAGGGCAGGCGGCGGGTGGCACTGGTCGAGAGCGACACCGAGGACGCATTGCGCCGCCGCGGCACCGAGCTTCTGGGCCTGATCCTGATCGGGCTCGCCGGCCTCGCCTTCGTGACGGTGTGGAGCTATTCGCCCGACGATCCGAGCCTGTTCAGCGCCACTGATGCGGCGCCGCAGAATGCGCTGGGGCTGATCGGCGCCTCGATCGCCGATCCGCTGCACCGCGCGCTCGGCTGGGCCTCGTACGGGATATCGCTGGCGCTGGCGGTCTGGGGGCTGCGGCTGGTGTTCCATCAGGGCGAAAATCGTGCCGTCAGCCGTGCGATCGCGACGCCCGTCGCGCTGCTGGTCGCGGCGGCTTTTGCCGCGACGCATGTCCCGTTCGCGGGCTGGGGGCAGGATTACGGGCTCGGCGGGCTGCTCGGTGATGCGGTGCTCGGGGCGATCCTCTCGGCGCTGCCGATCGGGGTCGGGACCGCGCTGGCGCTGGTGACGGTCGGCCTCGCGATCGCATTCGCCGTGACGTCTCTCTATGCGCTCGGGGTGACCTGGGCCGAGCTGCGCGGGTTCTTCCGCTTTCTCGGCTCGGGGTCGGTTCTGGTCTATGCCGGGCTGCACGGTGCGACGGGGCGGGCGGTGAACTCGGCGCAGAAGGGTGTCAGCGATCTGCGGACCCGCAGGGCGGAGGCCGCCGCGACCGTCGAGGCGCCGAAGCCCGCGGCGAGCGCGGGCGGGATCCCGCGCTTTGATCCTTCGGTGCTGCGGGCCGCCGGCGACGGGATGATGGCCCGGATCGGTGCCGCGATGCGCAGCCGCTCGGATGCGGAGGCTGCACCGCGCATGCCGGGCCTGCGTGAGGCCCCGCCGCTGACCGCCGCCCATGCCCATGCCCCTGCGCGTCCCGAGCCGCGCCTCGAGATGCCCGAGGATGAGGATGACGACGAGGAGCTGATGCGTGACGAGCCGCCCGCGGCCGTCGTCCACGAGCCGCGCGTACACAAGGCGGTGGCGCGGGCGCTGCCGCAGAGCACGCGGGCGCGCGCCGAGGCGCAGCCGGAGCTGGCGCTCGATGGCGAGGGCTCCGAGGTCTATGTGATGCCGCCGCTGTCGCTGTTGCAGAACCCCTCGACCATCGTGCGGCATCATCTGTCCAATGATGCGCTGGAAGAGAATGCGCGCATGCTCGAGACCGTGCTCGACGATTATGGCGTGCGCGGCGAGATCGTGGCGATCCGGCCCGGCCCGGTCGTCACCATGTACGAGCTGGAGCCCGCAGCGGGGCTGAAGGCGAGCCGGGTGATCGGTCTGGCCGACGATATCGCGCGGTCGATGTCGGCGCTGGCCTGCCGCGTCTCGACCATTCCGGGGCGCTCGGTGATCGGCATCGAGCTGCCGAACGAGCTGCGCGAGAAGGTGCTGCTGCGCGAGATCCTCGCGGCCAAGGGGTTCGGTGACAGCGCCCATGCGCTGCCGCTGGCGCTCGGCAAGGACATCGGCGGTGAGCCGGTGGTGGCGAACCTGGCGCGGATGCCGCATCTCTTGATCGCCGGCACCACCGGCTCGGGCAAGTCGGTGGCGATCAACACCATGATCCT
>CAYLHK010000108.1:0-11631 GCA_964383295.1 uncultured Rhodovulum sp. | reverse complement strand
CACCTGGGAGGCGAGCGCCTGCTATACGCTGACGCTGGCGACCGCGTACCGGATGCTGTTCGGGCATGCGCCGCACGAGCTCCGGCCCGGGCAGAACGTGCTGGTCTGGGGCGCCTCGGGGGGCCTCGGCTCCTTCGCGATCCAGCTGATCAACACCGCCGGCGGCAATGCGATCGGGGTGATCTCCGATGAGGACAAGCGCGAGTTCGTCCTCAGCCTCGGCGCCAAGGGCGTGATCAACCCAAGGAGTTCAACTGCTGGGGGCAGATGCCCAAGGTCAACACCGACGAATACCGCGCCTGGTTCAACGAGGTGCGCAAGTTCGGCAAGGCGATCTGGGACGTCACCGGCAAGGGCGTGAATGTCGACATGGTCTTCGAGCACCCGGGCGAGGCGACGTTCCCGGTTTCGGTCTTCGTGGTCAAGAAGGGCGGGATGGTGGTGATCTGCGCGGGGACCACCGGCTACAACCTGACCATGGATGCGCGCTATCTGTGGATGCACCAGAAGCGGGTGCAGGGCAGCCACTTTGCCAACTTGCGCCAGGCGAGCGCGGCCAACCAGCTGATGCTGGAGCGGCGGCTCGATCCCTGCATGTCGGAGGTCTTTCCCTGGGCGGAGATCCCGGCCGCGCATGTGAAGATGCGCCGCAATGAGCACAAGCCGGGAAACATGGCGGTGCTGGTAGGGGCGCCGGTGACGGGCCTGCGCACGTTCGCCGACACGATCGAGGTCAGCCGGTCGGGCGGCTGACACCCCCTCCGGCTGTGCAGAGAATCACCCCACAACCGCCGGTTTCACCCGCTCCGGTTGAGTCTGATTCCATGTTTTCAATACTTTAACTCCAATCGCCCCCACCATTTCCGGGGTGTCAGAATTGGCGAATTCAGCCGATCCGCGGCTCGTGGTATTAACCAATCCATGATGGGGCTTATATGCCAGGGGACCGCGATGAAAGCGTACTGGGTCATTGATATTCTCAAGGATATCCGGCAGTTTTCGGAGAAGAACGGCATGATGGCCTTGGCCGAGGAACTCGACGACGCGATCTTCGTCGCGGCGAGCGAGATCGGCGCAAGGCTTGCCGACGCAGGACCCATCGACGGTGGCACGGGAAGATCTAGAGGCGTTTCTGGAGCGCTTGCAGACCACGAGGTCCATTGAGGAGCTCCAGCCGCTCGCGCACGAGTTGCGCGATCTCTATGGCGTCAGCCATGTCATCTACCACACCGTCAGCCTGACCGGCGAGCAGGTCGGCGCCTTCACCTACGATCTCGACTGGGTGCGGCGCTATATCGAGAAGGACTACAAGAGCATCGACCCAGTGGTGCTGGGCGCGGTGCGCCGCTTTCACCCGATCGACTGGAAGATGCTCGACTGGTCGAGCGCACAGGCCCGCACCTTCCTGCGCGAGGCGATGTCCTACGGGGTCGGCAACCAGGGATGGTCGATCCCGATCTGGGGGCCGAGCGGCGAATTCGCGATGTTCTCGATCAACCACCGGGCGGATGACGCGACCTGGGCGGACCTGGTGAAGGCCAATGCCAAGGACTTCCTGCTGGTCTCGCATCTCTTTCACCAGCAGGCGAAGCGCATCATCCACAACGAGATCTCGTCGACCACCGAACTGTCACCCCGCGAGCGCGAGGCGTTGAAGCTGCTGAGCCTCGGGCAGAACCGGGCCGAGGTCGCCGACACGCTGCGGATCTCCGAGAACACGCTGCGGGCCTATATCGATTCCGCCCGCCACAAGCTCGGCGCCATGAACGTGACCCACGCAGTGGCACTGGCGCTCGCCCAGGGGGTCATCACCCCCAACGGGGCGTTGCCAAAATACTGAAGCAGCGTACGCTCGGCCTTTTTTAATATCTGATGATTAACGATGACCTCCTGAACAAACAAGGAGGTCGCCATGATCCGTTTCCTTTACGCCGATCAGCTGTCGCAGCATCCCGTTCTTGCCGACTCCATGTTCAGAGATCGTGCAGATCAGTTCAAGAACCGTCTTAACTGGGACGTTACAGTGACATCCGAGGGATGGGAACTGGACGAATACGATGCGATCAACCCGCTCTATGTTATTTGGGAGGAAGCGGACGGCCGGCACGGCGGCTCGATGCGCACCCTGCCGACGCTGGGACGCACGATGACGGCGGAGCATTTTCGCCACCTGACCCACGGCGTGCAGATCGCCAGCCCCTTCATCTGGGAATGTACCCGCTTCTGTCTCTCGCCGCGCGCCTCGCAGGGCGTGGCCGCGGGCCTGCTGCTCGCGGGCTGCGAGATGGGGCTGCGCTTCGGGCTGGAACAGGCGGTCGGGGTGTTCGATGCCCGCATGCCGCGCATCTACGGCCGGATCGGCTGGAGCCCGGATGTGATCGGCACCGACGGCGAGGGCCGCGATGCGATCAGCATCGGCCTGTGGAACATCACCGAGGAGGCCCGCGACGAGATCGCGGCGCGCGCCGGCATTCCGGCGGGACTCGTCGGCCACTGGTTCGATGCGAGCTTCAATCCCTACATGGCCGAGGCGGCGGCCGCCTGAGGCTGGCCGCGCCTGCCGCCAGCGGCTAGACAGGGCCGGCACGAGGCCCTGGGCAGATTGGCGGCATGGAATTCTCTCCGGATCAGGAACGGACATGGCGCCGTGCGACGGCGCTCTTCCGGGCCGCCGGCATCGACATCGACGCGGGCACGCTGCTACCCGAGGGCGGCCCGCAGCCGACGCTGGCGATCACCGGAAAGGCGGGATCGGGCAAGACCATGCTGCTCGCGGAACTCGTCCGCGCGCTGACCGCCGCCGGGGTGGAGCCGGTCTCGACCGACTACGAGAGCCGGCGCGCGCGCACCCGCCGCACGCTGGCAGTGCTTGCCCCCACCAACAAGGCGGCGAGCGTCCTGCGCGGGCGCGGCGTACCGGCGACCACGATCCACCGCATCCTCTACACGCCCCTCTATGCGCCCGAATACGAGGCGATCGCCGAATGGCTGACCGGCAAGGCGCCGCGGCCGAAGATCGAGGATATCGGCGAGGCTGCGCTGGACCGGGCAGAGGCCTCCTACCGCCTGCACAATTCCATCCCCGGGGCGCTGGCGAGCGCCGGCCTGCGCGGGTCGGACTTCATCCGCGGCTGGAAGCGCCGCGAGGATCCGCTCGACATCGGGCTGATCGACGAGGCGTCCATGCTCGACGCCAAGCAGTACGAGGACCTGCGCGAGATCTTCGGCACGCTCATCCTTTTCGGCGACCCGGCGCAGCTCGCCCCCGTCGGCGGCCAGGGCGCGATGATCTTCGAGACGCTGCCCGAGGCGCAGCGGCTGCATCTGGCGCGGGTGCATCGCCAGGCCGCGGATAGCCCCATCCTCGATCTCGCCCATGCGCTGGGCGATCCCGATCTGCAATTCGAGCGGTTCGAGGCCATGGTCGAAGCGGCGGCGGCGCGCGATCCGCGCGTGGTCATCGCGCCCCGCGTTGACGCGGACGCGATGGCGCGCGCGCCGGTCCTTGTCTGGCGCAACGTAACGCGTGTCCGGCTGATCCATGCCTTCCGCCAGGCTCATGGCGCACCGGCGGATGCGCTTATTCCGGGCGAGCCGCTGGTCTGCGACGGGATCGAGCTGCCGCTGAAGCATCGCAAGCGGCGGATGGATCTGGAGGCGCGCGGGCTGGTCAAGGGCGCGCAGGCGGTCTGGCTTGGTCCCGGCTCGCGGCCCGGCTTCAGCCGCATCCATCTGATCGGCGCCGAGGACCCGCGCTTCGGCGTGGCCAGCATCATCCAGATCGAGGCCCCCGACCGCGAGGAGCCGCTGCTGGCCAGCGCGGCCACCATGGGAGCGGTGTTCCTGCACGGGGCGGCGGTGACGATCCACAAAGCCCAGGGCTCGCAGTGGCCCGAGGTGCAGGTGTTTGCGCCCGATCTCTACGCGGCGGCGCGGGCGGGGCGCAGCGAGGCGGGTCTGCCCCTGTGGAAGCGGCTTGCCTATGTGGCGGTCACGCGCGCCGAGCATCGGCTGATCTGGGCGACAAGATATGCGATCTCGCGCCCGGCGGCGCCGCTGGGCATCGACGATCTGAAGACCGAGGCGGCGCCGCTCGCGCTCGACGCGGAGCCAACGGAGGGCTGACGCCTACCTGACGCGCCGCGGACGCGAGGCGGCGATGACCTTGAAGCGGGAGGTCTCGACCAGCCGCTCCTGCACGGCGAAGCGCGCCGTCACCTCTGCCTCGTAGGGCAGCTGCCGGTTGGCCACCATCAGGAACTGGCCAGAGGGCTTCAGGAGACGCGCGGCGGCGGCGATGAAGGCGCGCCCGAGGTCGGGATCGGCGCCGCGCTCCTGGTGGAACGGCGGGTTGGCGATCACCGCATCAAGCGGCTCGGTGCCCGCCTTGAGCACCGCAACGTCGCTCCAGTGGAAACGGGCGCGCGGGTCTGTGACATTCCGGCGCGCCGCATCAAGCGCGCGCGCCTCGGCCTCGTGAAGATCGAGGGTGGTGATCTTCGGACAGGACGCCAGCGCCGCCTGCGCCAGCCAGCCCCAGCCGGCCCCGAGATCGGCGACGCGACCGCGTAGCCGCCCCACCAGCGCCTCGGCGAGCATGCGGCTGCCAGGATCGACCTGGTCGGGCGAGAACATGCCCGGCCCGGTGACGAACCCCTCGGGCCCGGGCGCCGGCTCGGCCTCCGCTGCCCAGGTTGCGGCGATCGCCGGCAACTCATCGGGCCGGCGCAGCCAGACAACACGGCCGTGCGCCTTCACGAAGGTGCCCTCGAGTGGCAGCACGGCGGCAACCTGCCGCACCAGGCTGTCGACGCCGTCGGCCTTGCCACCGTTGATCACCAGCAAGCCACCCGGGGGCAGCAGGGCCAGGGCGCGCGCCACCTCGCCGAGATTCTCCGCCCGGCTGCGCGTCAGATTGACGACCACCATCGCCGCCGGCCGGTCATCGCGGGCTGCGACGGGGAAACCGGCAGCAGCGACCGCGTCGTGGACCGGGCGGAAGCTCTGCTCGCAGCGCAGGCGGCCTGCGGGAATCGCTGCCAGGAATGCCGAGGGTCGCGCTCGTATAACGAGCACATCACCATCGCCCGGCAGGGCAATGCTGTCCGTGGCAAGGGCCAGCGCAAGGCGATCGGGGGATGACATGCGGACGGGCGGGCGCCCTATTCCTTTTCCATTGTGCACTGCAACGGATGCTGGTTCCGCCGTGCGTAGTCCATAACTTGCGTGACCTTGGTCTCGGCGATCTCGAAGGAGAAGACGCCGACCACGGCCAGTCCCTTGCGATGCACGGTCAGCATGATCTCCACCGCCTGGGCATGGGTGATGCCGAAGAACCGCTCGAGCACGTGCACCACGAACTCCATGGGCGTGTAGTCGTCATTCAGGATGAGCACCTTGTAGAGCGGCGGGCGCTCGGTCTTGGGGCGCGTCTTGGCGATGACGCCCGTGCCGCTTCCTGGCGATGTGTGGTCGGACGGGGGCATGGGCTCGCGCAGACGGCTCGATCGATGACGGGACTGACGTCCCAATATATTCAAAGCGGGCCCGGAGAAAAGAGGGGGAGGCCGGCATTGCGCACGATTGGCCGCCGGAGCCGGTCGCGGACGGAAAAATGGCCCCGACGACTTTCGTCGCCGGGGCCGCACGGTACTCTCGCTCTCGCGGACGTTCTCTGGGAGGAGGAGTGTCCGCGCGGGCGTACCGACTTAAGCGGTGAAGCTCTTGAACGCCTCGGAGGCCTTGGAAACCCGCGCGCCGATCGGCGCGGTGATGTCCTTGGCGGCCGCGACATAGATCTCGTTCAGCTTCGCCGTCTGGCTGACCCAGCCCTCGAAGGCGACCTGCGCGAAGGCGGTCTGCTTCTCGAAGAGCTCGGTAACGGTCTTGGCGGCAGCGAAGTCCTGGGCGGCGGCAACGCCGTCCTCAAAGGCCTTCTTGGAATAGGCGCTCAGCTCGGAGCCGATGCCCTCGGCCGCCTTGGCCGCAATCTCGGACGACTTCACGATGGCGTCGACGTTTTCCTGACCGAAGGCGGTGATGCCCTCGAAGTTCTTCGTCAGCTTCTCGATCTGCTCGGTCACGTTCTTCTGGGTGTCGGCCACGAGGGTCTCGACCTTGGCGGTCGCCTCGTGAAGCACGTTGGTCACGTCGATCTTCTCAGCGGCCTTCGCCGTGGTGGCCCGGGTGGTCATGGGGTGTCTCCATCGATCTGAATTCTTGATGACACCGAAATAGGGTCGTTGCTGCGCTGCGTCAAGGAATTTTGCTGCACTGCACCAAAAAACTTTGCCGGGCTTTTTCCGCGTGGCGCCATACGCTCTCCGCGTGTGTCTTGCTGAAGCGATGGGACAAAACGGTTTGCGTCCCGCGATTGCCATGCTAGGTTAACCGAAAATAAAGCAGGCGCAGGATAGCGTCACCGAGAACTCGAGGCAGGGCGCCGCGGCGCCGGAGGCAGTGATGTTCCCTACCGTTCCGCGCGGGTTGATTCTCGCTATCGGCCTGCTTGTCTATGCGGGCGTGGCCCAAGCCCAGCAGTATGCAGCCATAGTCATCGATGCCCGCTCAGGCGCCACCATCCACGCGTCGAATGCGGACACCCGCATCCACCCGGCCTCGCTGACCAAGATGATGACGCTCTACATCGTCTTCGACGAGATCCGGCGCGGCCGGCTGTCGCTCGACCAGAAGGTGACCGTCTCGGCGAATGCGGCATCCGAACCCCCCTCGAAGCTCGGGCTGCGCGCCGGCCAGCAGATCGAGGTGCGCTACCTGATCCGTGCCGCCGCCGTCCGCTCGGCCAATGACGCAGCCACCGCGCTTGGCGAGGCCGTCGCCGGCTCGGAGGCCGCCTTCGCGCGGCGCATGGATGCCTATGCCCGCGCGATGGGCATGAACAACACCACCTTCAAGAACGCCCATGGCCTGACCGCGGCCGGACACATGTCCACGGTGCGCGACATGTCGACGCTGGGCCGGCGCCTCGTCTACGATTTCCCGCAG
This sequence comes from uncultured Rhodovulum sp., assembly GCA_964383295.1. Lineage (GTDB taxonomy): Bacteria > Pseudomonadota > Alphaproteobacteria > Rhodobacterales > Rhodobacteraceae > Amaricoccus. Next base: position 4,626 of record CAYLHK010000108.1, on the reverse strand, counting down.
TACTACAACATCTTCAGCCGCAACGCGACCTCGGCCGGCGTCCAGACGGTGCAGAACACCAACCGGCGCCTGCTCGAGGCCTACCAGGGCGCCGACGGGATCAAGACCGGATACACCCGTGCCGCCGGCTTCAGCCTCGTCTCCTCCGCCCAGCGCGGCGACCGCCGGGTGATCGTCGCCATGGTCGGAGGCCGCACCAGCGCCTCTCGCAACGCCGAGGTGGCGCGGCTGATGGATCTCGGTTTCGCGCAGATGCCGCGGCAGGCCCGGTTCGTCCCGCTCGAGCCCCTGCGCCTGCAGGTCGCCGACGCCGATACCCCCGCGCCTGCGGCCGAGCGTGGCTCCACCGCCGCAGTGGCCGCCGCGCGCTCGCCCGCCGCGGCCGTGGCGACGGGCAATGCGCTGGCAAGCAGCGGGCGGCCAATGCCGCGGGCGCTGGCCAACAGCGGCATTGCGCGCAACAACGAGAGCATCGCGGCCGCCATCGCCGAGGTGAATGCCGAACTCGCCGCCAGCCAGGTCGCCCGCAACACCTCGGTGCTCGAGGCGCTGATCGGCCGCCCCATGCCGAGGCCGGGCAGCGCCGATCAGGCCGCCGCCGCCCCGGCGCCGGGCGCGGGCGCGGGCTCGCCCTCGACCTTCGCCATGGCCCCGCCACGGGCTGCCAATGCCGATCCCGAAGTGGTCACGCCCGTCGAGATGGCCGATGCCAGCGCCGGCCGCACCGGTGACGAGGCCTGGGGCGTGCAGCTCGGCGCCTTCCGCGCCCGCGGCGATGCCGAACGCCATCTGCTGACCACGGCGCTGCGCGACGTGCCGCAGCTCAGCGGCGGCCTGCGGCGGGTCGAGCCCGCCCGCATCCAGGGCACCACGGTCTTCCGCGCACAGTTCGTCGGTCTGACCCAGGACCAGGCGCAGGGCGCCTGCGAGATGCTTGCCCGCATGCAGACGGACTGCCTGCCGCTCGCGCCTGGGATCTGAGCCGCGATTTAACGGGCGAGGCCGCCGTCAGGCGGCCTGCGACACCCGCGGCAGCTCCAGCATCCGCACCAGATCCCGCACTTCCTGCCGCGCGGCGATGTTCGACATCGTCGCTGCCATCGGGTCATCGGTGCGCAGATCGAGCAGCGTCAGCCCCGACAGGAACAGCTCGCGGAAGATCACCCGCTCGGAGAAGCCCGGCAGCAGGCGGAACCCGATCCGCGCAGCCAGCTCCTCCAGCGCCGCCGCCACGCGGCGCTTGTTGCGCGCCTCGATCGTCGCCAGCCGGTTGCGCAGCACCACCCAGTCGGTCGGCCGCCGACCGGCGGAACAGCGCTCCTGCCGCGCCCGCCAGACCATCTCCGAATAGACCGACGGCCCCAGGACCCGCCCGGTTCCCGGATCGATCCGCGCCAGCATGTCGAAATCGACCAGGCTGTCGTTCATCGGGGTGATCAGCGTGTCCGCCGCCGCATGGGCCAGCCGCGAATAGGTGCTGTAGGACCCCGGGCAGTCGATGACGATGTAGTCGCATGCCCCCAGCTCACCCATCGCCGCCTCGAAGCGCGCGCGCTCCTCGACCTCGGCCTCGGCCTTGCTGTCGATCGTGCTCGGCGCCAGGGCGAGGCGCCGCGGCATCGGCAGGGTCATCCCGTGCCGCCGCATGTAGTCGGTGCGATTGTCCAGATAGCGGAACAGGCTCGTCTGCCGCAGATCGAGGTCCATCGCCCCGATCGAATGCCCCTCGCGCGCCAGCGCGGTGACCAGATGCATGGCGGTCGTGGACTTGCCCGACCCGCCTTTCTCGTTGCCGAGGACGATGACATGGGCCATGCGCGTTTCGGCTCCCTTCAAACCAGATGGCGCGCCCCTCACGGGACGCGCCACCAAATCTAGAGGGGGAAGTCGATTCCCGGAAGGCCTTAGAAGCCCAGACCCTCGTATTTCTTCTTGAACTTGGACACGCGGCCGCCGGTGTCGAGCAGGCGGGCGCTACCGCCCGTCCAGGCCGGATGCACCGAAGGATCGATCTCCAGCGTCAGCGTGTCGCCTTCTTTGCCATAGGTCGACCGGGTCTGATAGCTGCTGCCGTCGGTCAGCTTGACCTCGATGACATGATAGTCGGGATGAATGTCGCTTTTCATCGTCGGTCTCCTCAGGCCTGGGCCGCGGGCTTTTCGCGGTAGGTGGTCTTCTCGGCGATACGGGCGGATTTGCCGCGGCGCTCGCGCAGGTAGTAGAGCTTCGCACGGCGGACCTTGCCGCGGCGCACGACGGTGATCGAGTCGATGTTCGGCGAATGCAGCGGGAAGACGCGCTCCACGCCCTCGCCGAAGCTGATCTTGCGCACGGTGAAGCTGGCGCCGATGCCGCTGCCGCCGTTGCGCGCGATGCAGACGCCCTCATAGGCCTGCACGCGCGAGCGCGAGCCCTCGGTCACCTTGTAGCCGACGCGCAGCGTGTCGCCGGCGCCGAAGTCGGGAATATCCTTCGCCAGGGCCGCGATCTGCTCGGCCTCCAGCTGCTCGATGATGTTCATCGGCCGTCGTCCTTCTCTTGCTCGCCTGTTGCGGCGATGATCTGCGCGTCCGAGAGCTCTGCCTCTCCTGCCGGGTCTGCGCATCCGGATCTTGCCAGATGGGCCCGCCAGAGGTCGGGACGACGTTCCTTGGTCAGCCTTTCCGCCTGATCGCGCCGCCAGGCGGCGATCCGTCCGTGGTGACCCGAGAGGAGAACCTCGGGTATCCGCAGACCTTCCCAGTCGGTCGGCCTCGTGTATTGCGGGAACTCCAGAAGGCCGGCGGAGAAGCTTTCTTCCTCCGTCGACTCGGAATTGCCCAGGACGCGCGGTATAAGCCGAACGCAGGCATCGATCAAGGCCATCGCGGCGATCTCGCCGCCGGTCATGACGAAATCCCCAAGCGACACTTCCTCAAGGCCCCGGCCCGCGATCACCCGCTCGTCCAGCCCCTCGAACCGCCCGCAGAGCAGTGTGACCCCCTCCCCCGCCGCCAGCCGCCGGGCACGGGCCTGGTCGAAGGGCCGCCCCCGCGGAGAGAGATAGATCACCGGCCAGGCCTCGCGCGGGCGGCCACTTCCGGCCGCATCGAGCGCCGCCGCCACCACATCGGCCCGCAGCACCATCCCCGCGCCCCCGCCCGCCGGCGTGTCGTCCACGCTGCGATGCCGGTCTGTGGCGGCATCGCGCAGCTGGCGCGCCTCGAGCCGCCAGAGCCCGTCCTCGAGCGCCCGCCCGGTCAACGAATGGCCGAGCGAGCCGGGGAACATCTCCGGGAAGAGCGTGACGACACGGGCAGTCCAGGCCGCCGCGTCAGCCATCGTCCTCCTCCGGCGGGTCGACGATGATCCGGCCCGCGGCGAGATCCACGGTCGGCACCACTGCCCGGGTGAAGGGCAGCAGGATCTCGCGCCCGCCGGGGCCGAGGATATCCAGGATGTCGCCCGCCCCGTGGTCGTTGACCGCACGCACCCGGCCGAGCGGCGCGCCTCCGGTATCGACAACCTCCATCCCGATCAGGTCGGCGTGGTAGAACTCGTCGTCCCCCAGCGCCGGCAGCCGCTCGCGCGTCGTGTGCAGCCGCACGCCCTTGAGCGCCTCGGCCTGCTCGCGCGTGGCAACGCCGCCCAGCCGGGCCGCAAGGCCACCCGCAACCGGCTTGAGCAGCGTCACGGCAAAGCTGCGCCCGTCCTCGGTGACGAGGGGACCGTAACCGGCAATATCCGCCGGCTCGGCGCAGAACGACTTCAGCCGCACTGCGCCCTGCACGCCCCACGCCCCGGCGATGGCGCCGAGACAGACGAGATCCGAGGGCGCCGCCATGGCGGCCGCCCCTTACTCGGCTGCCGGCTCGGCCGCGGCCGCCGCCTTGTCGGCGCGCTCCTTGGCACGCGCGATCGCGGCCTTGCCCGGCTGGCCGGCCTTGGGATTGTTGCGCTCGGTCTTCGGCTTCACGCCCGCCGCCTCGAGGAAGCGCGCCACGCGATCGGTGGTCTGCGCGCCCTGGCCCAGCCAGTACTGCGCCCGCTCGAGATCGATCTTCACCCGGCCCTCGTCGTCCTTGGGCAGCAGCGGATCATAGGTGCCGAGCTTCTCGATGAAGCGGCCATCGCGCGGGCTGCGCGAATCGGCGGCGACGATCGAGTAGTGGGGGCGCTTCTTGGTCCCGCCACGGGCGAGCCGGATCTTCATGGCCATGACGTCACTCCTTGTTCATGGATTGGGATGCGGGCGCGGACCCGCCGTTTTCGAGATGACTCTCGTGATGCCTGATCACTTCGGAGATGATGAAGTTCAGGAATTTCCTTGCGAACTCGGGATCGAGATCCGCCTCCTCCGCCAGCCGCTCCAGCCGGGCGATCTGGTTCGCCTCGCGCGAGGGGTCCGACGGCGGCAACCCGTGCCCGGCCTTCAGCACGCCCACCGCCTGGGTGTGCTTGAACCGCTCGGCCAGCGTGAAGACCAGGATCGCGTCCAGCCGGTCGATCGACTCGCGATGGCCCCGCAGCAGCGCGGCCGCCCGGCGGGTGGCGTCGGTATCGCTCATTTCTTCCGCCCCAGCCCGCTGAGCCCCGGCGGCAGCGCCATGCCCGGCGGCAGCCCGCCCGGCGCGCCCGCGCCCCCGC
>CAYLHK010000107.1:0-11683 GCA_964383295.1 uncultured Rhodovulum sp. | reverse complement strand
GGGTGAAGCCCTCGGTGTCGCGGTCCATCCACTGCACCATGTAGTGGCAGCCGATGCCGGCATAGGCGCGCGTGCCCTCGGGCACGCGGGTCGAGGTGTTGTGCGGGCAGCCGGAGCAGAACCAGGGCTTGCGGGTGGCGATCTCCTCGGCGTTGTCGGCGCGCAGGGCCTCCTCGAGAGCCGAGCGGCGGGCGAGCAGCGTCGCCGTCTCGACGCCTTCGCGGCCGAGGATCTCGCCGAGGGTGCGGGCGATCTTCACCGGATCGAGTGCCGACTTGACGCTGAAGAGGGTGTTGCCGGCCTCGTCCTTCCAGCCGATCACGCGGCGGCCGCGACGGTCGTCGAAGATCGCCTCCTTGATCTGCACCTCGACGAGCTTGCGCTTTTCCTCGACCACAATGATCAGGTCGAGATCCTCCGCCCATTCGCGGAACGAGGCCATGTCGAGCGGCCAGACCATGCCGACCTTGTAGGTGGTGATCCCCAGCCGTTCGGCCTCACCTTCGTCGATCCCGAGCAGGTCGAGCGCATGCACGGTGTCGAGCCAGGACTTGCCCATCGACACGATCCCGATCCGCGCGCCGGCCCGCCCGTGCACGCGCCGGTCGAGGCGGTTCGCCCGCCCGAAGGCCTCGGCTGCGAAGCGCTTGTGGTCGTGGAGCCGCGCCTCCTGCGCCACGGGCGTGTCGCCGAGGCGGATGTTGAGCCCGCCCGGCGGCATGGGAAAGTCGGTGGGGGTCACGATCTGCAGCCGCTGGGGGTCGCCATCGACGACCTCGGTGACCTCGATCGTGTCCTTGACGCATTTCAGCCCGACCCAGCAGCCGGAGAAGCGCGAGAGCGCCCAGCCATAGAGCGCGTAGTCGAGCACCTCCTGCACGCCCGATGGCGACAGGATCGGCATCATCGCATCCACCAGCGCGAATTCGGAGTGGTGGAGGACGGTCGAGCTCTCGCCGGTGTGGTCGTCGCCCATGCAGGCGAGCACGCCGCCGAATTCGGCACTGCCGGCCATGTTCGCATGGCGGAAGACGTCGCCGCAGCGGTCTACGCCGGGGCCCTTGCCGTACCAGAGACCGAAGACGCCCTGCACCCTGCCCTCGCCGCGCAGCGCCGCCTGCTGGCTTCCCCAGAGTGCGGTGGCAGCGAGATCCTCGTTGAGACCGGGCTCGAACTTCACGTCGGCCGCTTCGAGCTGGCGGCGGGCGCGCACCATCTGCTGGTCGACGCCCCCGAGCGGCGAGCCGCGGTAGCCGGTGGCATAGCCCGCGGTCGCCAGCCCCGCCGCCTCGTCACGCGCCTTCTGCATCAGCAGCGCGCGCACCAGCGCATGCGTTCCTCCGAGCAGGACCTGATGCTTTTCCAGATCGAAGCGGTCGTTGAGCGAGACGTCCTGTAGCATCCTTCCTCCTCCCAGAGGCCCCTGCGTGCCCGCCGGGTCATTCTTTAAATCTAGGTCCGAAGGCGCGGCCAAAAAAGAAAAAATAGTGCTATGGGCTTGGCGCGGCACAGTTAGACGGATTATGTCGCGCCATGCGAGAGCGGCGACAGCTTGCGCTCGATGATGTGCGCCTGCCGCAATCTGTGCTAAGGGCTGTCAATGCCGGAATCTCCGGCGACGAATGGGAACCTACGCCCCGTGATGGACTGGGACAAGCTGCGAATATTCCTCGCCGTCGCGGACGCCGGCAGCCTGACTCATGCCGGCGACGTCCTGCATCTGAGCCAGTCCGCGGTCAGCCGCCAGATCCGCTCGCTCGAGGAGAGCCTGAACACCACGCTCTTCCGTCGCCATGCGCGCGGGTTGATCCTGACCGAACAGGGCGAGTTGCTGTTCGAGACCACGCGCAACATGTCCAAGCGGCTCGACGCCACGGCCGCGCGGATCCGCGACAGCGAGGACGAGGTCTTCGGCGAGCTGCGCGTCACCACGACGCTAGGCTTCGGCACGCTCTGGCTGGTGCCCCGCCTGCCGCGGCTGTTCGAGCGCTATCCGAATCTGCGCATCGACCTGATGCTCGAGGAGCGTCTGCTCGACCTGCCGATGCGCGAGTCCGACGTCGCCATCCGCATGAAGGAGCCCTCCCAGGCCGACCTGATCCGCCGTAGGCTGATGGACGTGCGCATCAAGCTCTATGCCAGCCGCAGCTATGTCGATGCCCACGGGATGCCCGACACGATCGAGGGCATGGCCGCACACCGGCTGATCACCCAGAGCCCGAGCTCGCCGCAGGTGCGCGCCGGCGCGGATTTCGTGCAACCGATACTCGCCAGAGGCGTGCGCTCGGCGCTGACGGTCAACAACTACTTCGGCATCCTGCAGGGGGTCATCCAGGGGTTGGGTATCGGATCGCTACCCGATTACGTGACACATGACTTTCCCGATCTGGTCAACGTGATCCCCGAGGCAGAGAGCGCCGCCATACCCGTGTATCTCGCGTATGTCGAAGAATTGAGGCATTCCAAGCGCGTATGCGCGTTCCGTGACTTCGTGATCGAAGAGATCCAGGCTTACCGCCGCCTTTCCGTCGCCGAGCAGGATGTGCTGACCGAAGCCATGCCGTGACGGAATGGCTGCTATGCACAACTATTAGGCACGCATGGCTTGCATTCTGGGCACAGTGTCCGTATATTGCAACTTGAAGTTGGGCACCGCCTTGCGACTGCCCTCTTCAACCTCCCTGTTGGACTTGGGCCGAGCGAAAGCTCGGCCTTTTTTTTGGCCAGGCCCATGATGTCCGTGCCCCGGCCGCCGCAGGTCAGGGCTTTCCCCCACACGCGCTGCGCAATATGTAGCACCCGACCGCCAGACCGGGAGCGCAGGCCATGTCCCAGATCAACGCCGAGAGCGAACCTGAGATCACCGAGGCGCTGGTCGCCGCACACGGGCTCAAGCCCGACGAGTATGCACGCATCCTCGATCTGATCGGGCGTGTTCCGACGCTCACCGAGCTCGGCATCTTCTCGGCGATGTGGAACGAGCACTGTTCCTACAAGTCCTCGAAGAAATGGCTCCGCACCCTGCCGACCACCGGCCCGCAGGTGATCTGCGGTCCGGGCGAGAACGCGGGCGTCGTCGACATCGGCGACGGGCAGGCGCTGGTCTTCAAGATGGAGAGCCACAACCACCCGTCCTATATCGAGCCCTACCAGGGCGCGGCGACGGGCGTGGGCGGCATCCTGCGCGACGTCTTCACCATGGGTGCGCGCCCCATCGCCGCGATGAACGCGCTGTCCTTCGGCCGCCCCGGGCATCCCCGGACACGCAGCCTCGTCGCCGGAGTGGTTGCCGGCATCGGCGGCTATGGCAACGCCTTCGGCGTGCCGACCGTCGGGGGCGAGCTGCGCTTCCACAGCGCCTATGACGGCAACTGCCTCGTCAACGCCTTTGCCGCCGGCCTCGCCGATGCGGACGGCATCTTCTACTCGGCCGCCTCGGGCGTGGGCATGCCGGTCGTCTATCTGGGCGCCAAGACGGGCCGCGACGGCGTCGGCGGCGCGACCATGGCCTCGGCCGAGTTCGACGACACGATCGAGGACAAGCGCCCCACGGTGCAGGTGGGCGATCCCTTCACTGAGAAGCGGCTGATGGAGGCCTGCCTCGAGCTGATGGCCACCGGCGCGGTCATCTCGATCCAGGACATGGGCGCCGCCGGCCTCACCTGCTCGGCGGTGGAGATGGGTGACAAGGGCGATCTCGGCATCCGTCTCGATCTGGAGAACGTCCCGGTGCGCGAGACCGGCATGACCGCCTACGAGATGATGCTGTCCGAGAGCCAGGAGCGCATGCTCATGGTGCTCCGGCCCGAGAAGGAGGCCGAGGCGCGCGCTGTCTTCGACAAATGGGATCTCGATTTCGCCATCGTGGGCGAGACGATCCCCGAAGACCGGTTCCTCATCCGCCTGCATGGCACGGTGAAGGCCGACCTGCCGCTCAAGGCGCTGGCCGGCTCGGCGCCCGAATATGACCGGCCCTGGGTGCCGACGCCGGCGCCCGCGCCGCTCGGACCCGTCGCCGACGTTGATCCCGCCGAGGCGCTGCTGACGCTTGCCGGCAGCCCGAATCACGCGAGCCGGGCGTGGGTCTGGGAGCAGTATGACCACATGGTGCTCGCCGATACCGCGGTGGTGCCCGGCTCGGATGCCGGGGTCGTGCGCGTCCACGGAACGGGCAAGGCGATCGCCTTCACCTCCGACGTCACGCCCCGCTACTGCCGCGCCAACCCCGAGCGTGGCGGAGCGCAGGCGGTGGCCGAGGCGTTTCGCAACCTGTCGGCCACCGGCGCGCGGCCCCTGGCCGTGACCGACAATCTCAACTTCGGCAATCCCGAGCGCCCCGAGATCATGGGCCAGTTCGTCGGCTGCATCCGCGGGATCGCCAGCGCCTGCCTGGCGCTCGACATGCCGGTCGTGTCCGGCAACGTCAGCCTCTACAACGAGACCGACGGCCGGGCGATCCTGCCCACACCGACGATCGGCGGCGTGGGGCTGCTCGACTCCCTCGACGCGCTGATCGGCATGGCCCCGCGCGCCGGCGACACGCTGGTGCTGATCGGCGCCACCACCGGCCATCTCGGCCAGTCGGCGCTGCTGGCCGAGGTCTTCGGCCGCGAGGAAGGCGACGCGCCGCCGGTGGATCTCGCCGCCGAGCGTGCGGCCGGCGAGCTGGTGCGGGCACTGAAGGCCGCCGGGCTGATCACCGCCGCCCATGACCTCTCGGACGGCGGGCTGGCCATGGCCGCGGCCGAGATGGCGCTGGCAGGCGATGTCGGGGTCACGATCGAGGCCGATGCGAACCTGAGCGCTGCCGAATGGTTCTTCGGCGAGGACCAGGCGCGCTATCTGCTGGCCACGACCGATGCGAATGCGGTGCTGTCCCGGGCGGCAGCGGCCGGCGTGCCGGCACTGATCGCCGGGCAGGCGGGCGGCATGGACGTGGTGCTGGGCAAGGCCCGCGTCGCCCTTGCCGCGCTACGTGCCGCCCATACGGGCGGCCTGCCCCGGCTGATGGGCGAGGACGACGCCGCCTGACGCTCAGTCCCGCCGGCGACGGCGTGCGCGCCCGGCGCCGCCACCCTCGGTGGCGCCGAGCCCGTCGCTCTCCGAGGAGAACCCCCCGAGCCGCTCGGCGATCGTCGCCAGCTCGGGCCGGTCTCCATGCGGCCGCGTCTCCAGCGCCGCGCGCATCGCCACCAGATGCGCGGGCGTCGTGCCGCAGCAGCCGCCGATGATCCGCGCGCCGCAATCGCGCGCGAGCGCCGCGTAGTCGGCCATCAGCTCGGGCGTGCCGTCGTAATGGATGTGGCCCTCGACGAATTTCGGGATGCCGGCATTGCCCTTGGCAATCAGCGGCAGCGACGGGCCGGCCTGCGACATGCCGAGCACGCTGCGCAACAGATCCGAGGCCCCTACCCCGCAATTGGCGCCGAAGGCCAGCGGCTGCCAGGGAAGCTCGGCGACCATGCCGACCATGTTGGCCGAGGTCAGGCCCATCATGGTGCGGCCGGCGGTATCGAAGCTCATCGTCCCGCACCACGGCGCGCCGGTGCGCCCGATGCCGATCGAAGCGGCCCGGAACTCGTCGGGGGCGGAAATGGTCTCGACCCAGAGCACGTCCGCGCCGCCGTCGATAAGGCCGCGCGCCTGTTCTTCGAACATCTCGGCCGCAGCCTCGATTGTCAGCGGCCCGAGCGGCGCCATGATCTCGCCGGTCGGGCCCATGGACCCGGCCACCACCACCGGGCGCCCCGCGGTATCCGCCGCCTCGCGGGCGATCTCGGCGGCGATGCGGTTGATCGAATGCACGCGCTTCTCGGCGTCATGGAGCTTCAGGCGGCTGGCATTGCCGCCGAAGGTGTTGGTCAGGAAGAGATCGCTCCCCGCCCCGATCGCGCCGTCATAGAGCGCGCGCACCTTCTCGGGCTGCTGCTCGTTCCACAACTCCGGCGCCTCGCCGGATTCGAGGCCCATGTTGAAGAGTGTCGTGCCGGTGGCCCCATCGGCCAGCAGCCACGCGCGCGTCTCCAGCAGCGCCTGAAGGGAAGTGCTCATGTCCGTCGTTCCTCCGTATCAGGCCTGATCGTGCGCGCGTTCGGCAATGCCGCGAATCCGCCCCACCATGGCGCGCAGCCCGTTCGAGCGTTGTGACGAGAGATGCTGGTCGAGCCCCAGCCGGCCGAGTTCCGCCGACGCATCCACCGCCAGCACGGCCGCGGGCGAAAGCCCGGCATAGAGCGCATGCAGCACGGCGATCAGCCCGCGCACGATCAGAGCATCGGATTCGCCGTCGAAATCGAAGCGCGCGGCCTCGCCGCTGCCCTCGATCCGGGGCACGATCCAGACTTGGCTCGCACAGCCCTCGACCCGCGTTGCCGGCACGCGCAGCGCCTCGTCGAGCGGCGGCATGGCGCGGCCAAGCTCGATCACGTACCTGTACCGGTCCTCCCAGCTGTCCAGGAAGGCGAAGTCGTCGCTGATCGCTTCGAAACGTTCGGAGGCCACGGGTCCTGCCATCGTGATGCTCGCGCCCGATGTAAGCCCGCAGGTGCAGCACGTCCAGTGTCACTGGCAGTGCTGCGGGCATTGCCCCTTTTCAAGTGCCGGGCGAGAGGCTATGCCCGGGCTGCAAGCCTGCGGCCAGGACCTATGCCCTACCGACTTTCTTCCGCCTTACTCCTTTCGCTGGTCCTTGCCGGCTGTAGCCTCCAGGTCCCGCAGTTCCTGGGGCGCGGTGGCGATGGCGACGGCACCTTCTCCATTCGCGAGGAGCCGGCGCTCGACCCGGTGCCGGTCCCGATCCGCATGGCGCGGGTCGAGCGCGGTCTGCGCGGCCAGATCATTCGGGTGGAGATCGTGGCGCCCACCCAGGGCTTCTATGGGGCGGAGCTCGTGGCCCTGAACGCCGGCGTGCCCGATCAGGCCGGCGTGATGAGCTACATCCTCGTCGCCCGCCCCCCGGCCACCCCCCAGGCGGTCGGGCCGGAGCGCACGCGCGAGCTGCACGCGGCCGTCTTCGTGCCGAACCGTGCGATGCGAAACCTGAATGCGGTGCGCATCACCGGGTCCAACACCACCCAGACGATGTCGCTGCGCTGACGGAGGGCGGAGCGGCCCGCCCTTAGCCCTGCGCCGAGCGGGCTGCGGGATTTGAGGCCGTACCCTCCGCGATCTCGAAGACCCGGACACCGCCGTCGGCGGCAGAAAGGCCGATCTCGCCGCGCTTGAGGCGCAGCGCGTCCCGTCCGAACAGCTCCAGCCGCCATCCCGTCAGTGCCGGGACGTCAGGCGCGTCCTCGCTCGCCAGGCGGTCGAGATCGGCGCTGGAGGCGATCAGCCGCTGCGCCACGCCTTCGGCTTCGGCGCGGGCCTTCAGCAGCACGCGCAAGAGCTCGCCAAGCGCCTCGCCACCGGGGCGTCGGGCCGGCGGCGCCTCGGCGCGCGGTATCGCGTTCGCGGGCAGCGCCTCGGCCGTCTCGATGGCCGACAGGATGGCATCGGCGATCTCGCCTCGGCGCGCCTCCCGCAGCAGGAGCCGCGACTTGCCGAGATCCTCGATGCTGCGCGGACGGTTCGCGGCCAGCTCGAGCAGCACGTCATCCTTGACGATGCGGTTGCGCGGAACGTCGCGGCTCTGGGCCATCGTCTCGCGCATCCGGGCCAGCTCGCGCAGCGCCGCAAGGAAGCGCGGCGCGGTGGAGCGGGTCTTGATGCGGGTCCAGGCTTCGCCCGGATCCAGGCGGTAGGTCGAGGGGTCGGTCAGGACCGCAAGCTCCTCGGCGACCCAGCCGGCGCGCCCGGACTGTTCCAGCCGGCGCGACAGGACCTCGTAGATCTTGCGCAGATGGGTGACGTCCGCCAGCGCATAGGTGAGCTGCGCCTCCGACAGCGGTCGCCGGCTCCAGTCCGTGAAGCGCGAGGACTTGTCGATCCCGGCGCGCGCGATCTGGCGCACGAGCGTCTCATAGCCGACCTGATCGCCGTATCCGCAGACCATGGCGGCAACCTGGGTGTCGAAGAAGGGCTCCGGCAGCACCCCGGCCGTCGTCTGGAAGATCTCCAGATCCTGGCGGGCGGCGTGGAACACCTTGGTGACGTTGCGATTGCGGAAGAGCTCGTAGAGGGGTTCGAGCGAAAGTCCGTCGGCCAGCGTATCGACCAGAACGCCGTCGGCATCGCTGTTCCCGGGGCGGGCGATCTGGACCAGGCAGAGCTGGGCGTAATACGTCCGCTCGCGCAGGAACTCTGTATCAACGGTCACATAAGGGGCGTCCGCCGCGTCGCGGCAGAAGCGGGCAAGGTCGTCGGTAGTTCGGATCAACGGCACCGCGCGGCATTCCTGCGGAATGGAGTGGTACGACCGCAAAGCCACCGGATGCCCGGCGTTCGTTGAAATTCAGCTACTTGCAACTCATCTCCTCGGGCAGGCTCGCCTCATTTCGCACAAGTGCCAGGGCGGAGCAAGCGCGAAGCTGCAGCGCAATCCATCCCCGGCGCGGCCCGGGACAGTCAGCTCCAAGCCCTCAGATGTCGACCAGAACCACGCTGGCCATGTTGGCTCGGTTGGCGCGGCGCGCCGAGCGCAGATGCGCAAGGAGCTGTTCCAGCACCTCGCGATCGCGCGTCGCCGTCTCATCCAGCAGCGCCAGCTGATCGTCGACGGCGATCTCGACGGTCGAAAGCGGCGCACCTTCCGGGAGCATGATCAGGAAACGGCCGGGGACGATCTGGGCGAGCGAAATGTCCGGAGATTCGTGCAGGAGCCGGCAATAGGGCACGATGATCAGCGCCACGCCCGACGAGACCTCGATCAGATCCACACGGGTGTCGTCGTCCCCCGCGCCGCGCGTGGCAAGCTGGGCCGCCTTGACGATCGCCTTGGCGCGGTCGTCGTCGATGTCGGACAGCTGTTCGATCGTGCGGTCGGGAAGGGTCATGGTGACCACCCTGCTCGGCCCGGAGAATTTCCTCGGGCGGCCTCCCGACCTTGCTCCTGAACTCTGATCCTTCACCCGATACGCCCTCTCTGGTCCCGGCTCCGGCGACTGTCTGTCGGGCCAGACCCGCCCGGTGGGGACCTTAGCCGCTCGGCTGCATCCTGTGTAGGGAAAAGCTCCCCGACCCTTGGCGGCGATTAACCGGCACGAGCATTGTACATAGAAACATGTGGATGATCCACCGTTTCTATGCATAAACGGTTCGGTTGGAATCGGTGCTTGTGCGGGTGATCATGCAGGACGGCACTCTGGCGGACAGGTCGCGCTGATGGATCGCGTGGCGGCCGCGATAAGCAAGGCGCGGGAACTGCAGAGGAACGCCGCCGGCCCGGTGCCGACGGGCGACGGCGATCCATGGCAGGCGCTGTCCGAGTTCACGCCTGACCGGCGGATCATGGCGTTGAACCGCGTCGTCACCCCGGAGAACGACGATCCTTCGGCGTGGCACTACGAGATCCTGCGGACCAAGCTCCTGCGGCTGATGCGGCGGAACGGCTGGACCTCGGTGGGCGTAACCTCGCCAACGAGCGGTTGCGGCAAGACCACGACATGCCTGAACCTCGCGTTCAGCTTCGCGCGGCTGGCGTTGCGCACGATGCTGGTCGATCTCGATCTCCGCCAAGGGACCGTGGCGCAGCGACTGGGGCTGGCCTGCGCCGGCAGCGTGGCCGAGGTGCTGCGCGGATCACGCCCCGTGGAGGAGGTGTTCGTCCGTCACGGCAGCAGCCTCGCGATCGGGGCCGGGCGCAGCGGCGCTCGCGAGGCGGGCGATCTCCTTCAGGGCGCGGGCGCGATCCGGGCGATCGACGACATCCGCCGCCGCTACGCCCCGGAGGTGATGCTGTTCGACCTGCCGCCGATGCTGGTCATCGACGATGTCCTCGCCTTCGCCCCGCAGCTCGACTGCGTGCTGCTGGTCGCCGGCGCGGAGGTGAGCCGGCTCGACGAGGTGGAACTCTGCATGCGCGAGTTGGAGGCCTATCCGGTGCCGGCGCTGGTGGTCGTCAACGGCTGCCGCTATGGCGAGGGCGAGATCGAATACGCCTGAGGGTGTGCCCGCGCAGGGGTGGCACATGTGCGCATTTTTCAACCCATTGATGCATAAGGCAGAATCCGGGCAGGTAAGCATTAGGAAAGCTTCGTTAACGCCGCTGACGCGGAGCTTGACCGGTCGCGCGCCTCCGCGCAGATTTCCCGGCATATCACCGGGAGCATCACCATGGACCTGTCGCACTGGCTCTGGCTGGCCACGGCCGCATACGGCGTGCATATCCTCGAGGAGTTCATGTTCAACTGGCGCGACTGGGCGCGCGCGGTCATCAAGCTGCCGGTGGAATGGAGCGACTTCTACGTCGTCAATGCGCTGGTCATCGTGTTCGGAATTGTGGCCGCCAACCTCGCCCCCGTCGCGCCCGCCATCGCGCTCGGCTTTCCGGCGCTGATGATCATCAACGCGATCTTCTTCCATGTCGCGCCGATCATCGTCACCCGCGGGCGCTTCTCGCCGGGGGCGATCACGGCCGTGGTGCTGATGCTGCCCGTGGCGATCGGCTGCTATGCAGTGGCGACGATCAGCTCTGGCGGCGCGATCGTCTCGATCCTCATCGGCGCCGGGCTGATGGCGAGCCCGATCGCGCTCTTGAAGAACAAGGGCCGGCCCTACTTCCGCCAGGACCGGCCCTGAGGGATCAGCTGATCCGCGTCAGCAGGTCGTCGAGCGACTTCTTGGCATCGCCGTAGAGCATCCGCGTGTTCTCCTTGAAGAACAGCGGGTTCTCGATGCCCGAATAGCCGGTGCCCTGGCCGCGCTTCATCACCACCACCTGCTTGGCCTTCCAGACCTCGAGCACCGGCATGCCGGCGATCGGCGAGCCGGGATCGTCCTGGGCGGCCGGATTGACGATGTCGTTCGAGCCGATCACGAAGACCACGTCCGTCGAGGGGAAGTCGTCGTTGATCTCGTCCATCTCGAGCACGATGTCATAGGGCACCTTGGCCTCGGCCAGCAGCACGTTCATGTGGCCCGGCAGACGGCCTGCCACGGGATGGATGCCGAAGCGGACCTCCTTGCCCTTGGCCCGCAGGCGGCGGACAAGTTCCGACACCGACTGCTGCGCCTGTGCCACCGCCATGCCGTAGCCGGGGACGATGATGACGCTGTCCGCATCCTCCAGTGCCTCGGCGACAGCGCCCGCTTCGGTCGCGATCATCTCGCCCTCGATCGCGGTTGTAGACTGCGCCTCGCCGCCCCAGCCACCGAGGATGACCGAGACGAAGTTGCGGTTCATCGCCTTGCACATGATGTAGCTGAGGATCGCGCCCGAGGAGCCCACCAGCGCGCCGACCACGATCAAGAGGTCGTTGCCGAGGGTGAAGCCGATCGCCGCCGCCGCCCAGCCGGAATAGCTGTTCAGCATCGAGATCACGACCGGCATGTCGGCTCCGCCGATCGCCATGATCAGGTGCCAGCCGATGAAGCCCGCGATCAGCGAGACCAGCACCATGGTCCAGATGCCGGCACCGTAGAAATACATGATGCCGAGCAGCAGCGCGAGGAGGCCAGCACCGATGTTGATCGCGTGCCGGTTGGGCAGCACCAGCGGCTTGGCCGGAACCTTGCCCGCCAGCTTGCCATAGGCGACGATCGAGCCGGTGAAGGTGATCGCGCCGATGAAGATGCCGAGGAAGAT
>CAYLHK010000106.1:0-11703 GCA_964383295.1 uncultured Rhodovulum sp. | reverse complement strand
CCTATCCGCATGTGCGCGAGCTGATCCCGCTGATGGCCGAGGGGCTGGTGCTGCCGTATCTGGACGTGCCGTTCCAGCATTCGCACCCGGAGGTGCTGCGGCGGATGGCGCGGCCGGCGGCGAGCGCGAAGACGCTGGACGAGATCCGGCGCTGGCGGGCGGTGTGCCCGGACCTGACGCTGCGATCCACCTTCATCGTGGGCTATCCCGGCGAGACCGAGGCGGAGTTCCAGCACCTGCTCGACTGGCTGGACGAGGCGCAGCTCGACCGCGTGGGGGCGTTCAAATACGAGAACGTCGCCGGCGCCCGCGCCACCGCCCTGCCCGACCATGTTCCCGAGCCGGTCAAGCAGGAACGCTGGGAGCGGTTCATGGAGAAGGCGGGCGCGATCAGCGCGGCCAAGCTGGCGGCCAAGGTCGGCACGCGGGTACAGGTCATCGTCGACGAGGTGGACACCGATGGCGCCACCTGCCGCACCACGGGCGATGCCCCGGAGATCGACGGCAATCTCTACATCGACGAGGGCTTCGCGGGGCTGGCGCCGGGCGACATCGTAAGCGTCGACGTCGAGGAAGCCTCGGACTACGACCTCTGGGGCCGGCGGGTCTGAGCGACCGGGCGGTGCGCTGGGGCCGGGTGGGCACGCGTGCCCATTTTTCAAGCCATTGGAATCATTACGTGATTCGAAACAGGTAAGGATTAGGAAAGGTTTGGGGCACAATTCGGGCACGCCGATGGATGCAGTTGCGCGGCGCCGCAGGCCGATGCTCACCGCGCCTTGAGCAGATGCGCCTTCAGCCCCACGGGGTAGAGTTGCGGCAGGCCGGGCCCGTCCAGTTCATCGAGCGCGAACCAATCCGCAAAGCACCGGCTGCCGTCGTCCTCCGCGAAGGCGATGCGGCCGCCATCGGCAAAGGCACCGGCGGGAAAGGCCAGCTCGAAGATCGCCAGGACCTCGTGCCCGGGGCTGCCCTCATGGGTGTAGATGTTCTCCAGGAAGGCGGGCGGGCCGACGATCTCGACCGTGATCCCCAGCTCTTCGCGGAACTCGCGGATGACCGCGGCCTCGGCCGTCTCGCCGAACTCGACCGAGCCGCCGAGCGGGCGCACGCCCTTCACGCGTCCGGCGTCGTCCAGGACCTCGGCCGCAAGCAGCCGGCCGCCGCGCCAGTGCAGACCGAGGGCCTTGAAACGGATCCGGGGGGCAGGTCGCCAGACGCTCATGCCCGGCGATTACAGCGCGGCGCCGCAGGCGGCAATCCGCATGCGCGCAGCTTGCCACACTGCCCCGTCCCTGACACGCTCGCGTCACGCGATCGTCGGCAACCGGTCGTCTCCCCCGGCTAGCTTGCCGGCCGATCGCGTCAACATTTCGGGAGGAACCCATGACCAGCCGACCTATCGCCGCGCTCGCGGCCGTGCTCTGCGTGACCGCCCCCCTGGCCGCCGCCGCGGACGATCTCGCCACCGCCTTTCGCACCCTGACCAACACCACCCAGTGGGAGAAGATCGGCGAGACGCCGCTCGCCTTCGAGGACCACCATCCGCAGGGGATGGTGAAGATCGGCGACGATTTCTACGTCTCCACCGTGCGCATCATCGAGCGCACCGAGCGCTATGAGACGCCGCAGGAGGGCATGGACCGTACTGCCGGCACCGGCGAGGGCTATCTGCTGAAGTTCTCCGCCTCGGGCGAGTTGCTCGATCAGGTGCAGCTCGGCGACGGCGATGCCTACCACCCGGGCGGCATCGACTTCGACGGCACCTCGATCTGGGTCCCGGTCGCCGAGTACCGCCCGAACAGCGCGGCCGTCATCTACCGCGTCGATCCCGCGACCATGGAGGGCGAGGAGGTGTTCCGCTTCCCCGACCATATCGGCGGGGTCACGCTCGACCGCGCCAGCAACAAGCTGCATGGCGTGAGCTGGGGCTCGCGCCGCTTCTACGCCTGGCAGCTCGGCGATGACGGCGCGCCGGTCACGACCGATGCGGATCCGGTCATGAACCCGAGCTTCTACATCGACTACCAGGACTGCCACTATGCGGGGCCGGGCCACATGCTCTGCGGCGGGCTCAACCGCTACGGGCCGGATGCGGATGCGCGGATCGCCGTGGGCGGGCTCGATCTGGTCGATCTGGAGCGCAATGCGCCGGTCCACCAGCTGCCGATCCGGATGTGGCTTCCGCCGGATCTGGCGATGACCCACAACCCGTATTTCTGCGAGCTGGGCGAAGGCGCCCTGGACTGCTGGTTCGCGCCGCAGGACAACGACACCGTCCTGCACCAGTACCGCACCGCCCTGCCGCAATAGGCGCGGGACTCAGGCGCCGGGCTGGCCGCTCTGCAGCCCGGCGATCAGCACGTCGACCATGCGACGGGCGCCTTCGACGCTCTTCTCCCCCTGGCGCACGTCGACGCAGCCGGCGATGGCGCGCATGAGATCGAACGGTTCGACGTCGCTGCGGATCTCGCCGCTCGCCACCGCGCGGGCGACGAGCTGCCGCGCCTGGTCGGCCAGCCCCTGTCCCGCCGCCGCATAGACGGCCGGCGCCCCGCCGGAATGGGAATTCAGCGCGCCGGTCATGCCCTGCTTGGTCACCACATGGTCGATGAAGAGCAGAAGCCCCTGGCGCAGAGCCTCGACGGGCGCCGCCTCGGCCGCCAGCGTCTCGAGCTGCGCCACCAGCGCCTCGCTCTCCTTGCGATAGACCGCCTCGATCAGCGCGTCCCGGGTGGGGAAATGCCGATAGAGCGTGCCGATCCCGACATCGGCCTCGCGCGCGATTTCCTCGAGGCTCGCCTCGGCGCCCTTGGCCCCCAGCACGGCCTTGGCCACCTCGACGAGCCGCGCGCGGTTGCGCAGCGCATCGGCGCGCGGCTTCCGCTCACGAGGCTTGTCGGAAAAATTCTGCTCCATGGCCCCCTCCCTGCCTTGATAAGTGGAGGGATCCTCCGCATATTCAAGCGGAGACGCCCTCCTGTTACATCAGTCCACCCCGGCGGGCAATCCCGCGCGCCGTGGCCGGAGAGACGCGTCCGTCAGCAAGGAGACACCCATGCCCGACACAGGCTTTACCCCCCGCTTCGGCGCCACCTCCACCACCGATGACGTGCTGGAGGGAATCGACCTGACCGGCAAGCGCGTTCTGGTGACCGGCACCTCCGCCGGGCTCGGGATCGAGACCGCCCGCGCGCTCGTCGCCCATGGCGCCGAGGTCGTCGGCGCGGTGCGGGACCTCGCCAAGGCAGAGGCGGCCACCGCGCCCGTCCGCGAAGCGGCGGCCGCGTCCGGCGGCAGCTTCAGCCTGATCGAGCTCGACCTTTCTTCCCTCGCCTCCGTGCGCGCCGCTGCCGACCGGCTGGTGGCAGATGGCCGCAGCTTCGATCTCGTCATCACCAATGCCGGCGTGATGGCCGCGCCCCAGGGTCGCACCGCCGAGGGGTTCGAGACCCAGTTCGGCACCAACCATCTGGGGCATTTCGTCTTCGTCAACCGCATCGCGGACCTGATCGCCCCCGGTGGGCGGCTCGTGGTGCTGTCGTCGTCGGCGCATCGCATGTCGGATGTCGATCTGGACGACCCGAGTTTCGAGCGCACGCCCTATGATCCCTGGGTGGCCTATGGCCGCTCCAAGACCGCCAATGCGCTGTTCGCGGTCGAGTTCGACCGCCGCCACCGCGCGCGCGGGGTGCGTGCCGCGGCTGTGCATCCCGGCGTGATCCGCACCGAGCTCAGCCGGCACATGGCACCGGGCGCCCTCGACGCAGCCATCGCGGCGATGGAGGAGCAGCGGCGCGCCGGCAAGGAGCCGGAGTTCACGCCCAAGTCGATCCCGCAGGGTGCCGCGACCTCGCTCTGGGCGGGCATCACCGCCGATGCGGACGAGATCGGCGGGCGCTATTGCAACGACTGCGCCGTGGCCGAGATCATCGAGGGGAAGCATCCCGGCGGCGTCGCGGGCCAGTACGCCTATGCCACCGATCCCGAGCGCGCGAAGGCGCTCTGGGCGCTGAGCGAGGCGATGGTCGGCGAGCGGTTCTGAGCCGCTTCCGCACGAGGCCGCCGCGGAGCATCCGCGGCGGTCAGGCCAGGTCCATGTGCAGGAACTGGCTGAAGTCGCTTTCCACATAGTGACCGAAGGCCGCGCCGTAGTCGAACCCTCGCGCGCGGTAGAGCGCCAGCGCCGGCTCGAAGGCCGGCCCGCGCCCGGTCTCGAGGCTGAGCCGCGTGAGCCCCTCCGCGCGGGCCGTCTCGATGATCTGGCCCAGCAGCGCGGCCGCCACGCCACGGCGCAGGAAATCCGGGTGGGTGCGCATCGACTTCACCTCGCCGGTGCCGTCCGTCAGGCGGCGAAGGGCGCCGATGCCGCAGATGCGCTCGCCCTCCCGGGCGGTCCACACCGTGATCTCCGGGGCGGTCAGGCCGGAGAGATCGAGCGCGAAGACGTTCTCGGGCGGCGAGGTCGCATGCATTCCCTGCAGGTGCAGGCGAAGCAGCGCGCGCGTCGCCTCGCCCTCAAGGTCGTCCTCGACAATCCTCATACGCCCGCCTCCTCGATCGGCTCGCCCGCCCGCCATGCCGCTGCGAGGTGCAGTCCCTCGTCGAGATGCACCATGTCCGCCGGCAGGCCCGGGGCAAGGCGGCCGAGCTCTCCGCGGCCGATCAGCGCCGCCGGGATGCGGCCGGCCATGGCGAGCGCAGGGGTGAGCGGAAGGCCCGCCTCGCGCACCAGCACCCGCAGCGATCCGGCCATGTCGATGTCTGCGCCGGCCAGCGTTCCGTCCTCCAGCGTCAGGCGGCCTTCGCGGCGCAGGATCCGCCGGCCGCCGAGGCTGAACGCGTCCATGTCCGTGCCCGCCACGGCCATCGCGTCCGAGACGAGGAAGACGCCGTCGGGTCCGCGCTTGGCCGCCAGCGCCAGGCGGATCACCTCGGCGCGCACATGGATGCCGTCGGCGATCAGCCCGCAGGCGATCCCCTCCGCATCGAGCGCGGCCCCGACCAGTCCGGGCTCGCGGTGGCCGAGCGGGCTCATGGCGTTGAAGAGATGCGTCACCGCCCGCGCCCCGGCCGCAAAGCCCTCGCGCGCCGCCGCGGCGCCCGTGTCGCTGTGCCCGAGGCTGACGAGCACGCCCGCACGCGCCAGCGCCGCGATCTGGTCCGGGCGGACCGCCTCGGGCGCCAGCGTCACCATCAGCGCCGGCAGCCGCGCGGCCGCGGCGAGCAGCGCCGCGAGGTCCGCCGCCTCCATGGGGCGGATCAGGCTGGCGTCATGGGCGCCCTTGCGCCGCGGGTCGAGATGCGGCCCCTCGAGATGCAGGCCGAGAAACCCCGGCACGCCGGTATCCGCCGCCGCGACCCCCGCGGCGATGGCGGCCCGCGTCACTTCCGGCGTGTCGGTGATCAGCGTGGGCAGCAGCCCCGTCGCCCCGAGCCGCCCGTGCGCGGCGCAGATCGCGGCGATGCCCTCGCGCGTGGGGGCCTCGTTGAGCTGCACGCCGCCGCCGCCGTTCACCTGCAGGTCGATGAAGCCGGGCGCCAGCACTCCGCCGTCCAGACGCACGCGGTCCCCGGCAGGCGCCTCGCCCGCACGGAGCACCGCCGCGACGCGTCCCTCGTCGACGACGACCGCTGCCCCTTCGCGCAGCTCCCGGCCGTCGAAGACCCGCGCACCGATGAAGATCCTGCGCGCCACGCTCTCAGATCGTCTCCGTCACCTTGCGCAGATGCGGCGGCTTGTCGGGGTCGAACCCGCGCCGACGCGCCAGCGCCTCCACGAAGGCATAGAAGCTGACGATCAGCACCAGCGGCGCGGTCAGCGGATGCACATCCGCGACCGAGGGCAGCGCCACCACGCCCGCGCCCGCGCCCGGCGCGGTCAGGAACACATCCGCCCCCTGCCCGGCCAGCCGCTCGGCGGTAGCGATCACGCCCGCCAGCGCCGCATCGCCCACACCCAGCGCCAGCACCGGGAACCGCGCCTCGACCAGCGCCGCCGGCCCGTGCAGCACCTCGGCCGCGCTGTAGGCCTCGGCATGCAGCCCGCAGGTCTCCTTGAACTTCAGCGCGATTTCGCTGGCGATGGCAAAGCCCGGCCCCCGGCCCAGCACATAGGCCGAGCTCGCCAGCACCAGCCGATCGGCGAGCGGCGCCCAGTCGAGCGCCAGCGCCGCCGCGAACTGCGCCGGCAGCGCCGCCACGGCCGCGCGCAGCCCGGCATCCTCCTGCCATTCCGCCAGCAGCGCCAGAGCCGCAAGCACCGAGGCGACATAGGTCTTGGTGGCCGCCACGCTCTGCTCGCGCCCCGCGCCGAGCGCCAGCGGGCAATCCGCGACCTCGGCCAGCGGCGATGCCGCGGCATTGGTGATCGCCAGCGTCAGCGCCCCACCCTCCCGGGCAGAGCGCAGCATCTCGACGATGTCCGGGCTCTGCCCCGACTGCGAGATCGCCAGCGCCGCCGCCCCCTCCAGCCGCAGCCGCCGCCCGTAGACCGAGGCGACCGAAGGCCCGACCGAGGCGACCGGCACGCCCGCCAGCAGCTCGGCGGCGTACTTGAAATAGCCCGCCGCATGATCGGACGAGCCCCGCGCCACGGTCACGATGAGCCGGGGATCGAGCGCGCGCATCCGGGCGCCCGCCTCGGCCAGCGCCGGCCCCGCCGCGCCCAGGAACCGCGCCGCGACGGCGGGGATCTCGGCCACCTCGGCACTCATGTGGGAAGGGGTATCGCCGCTCATGCCATCTCCCGTGCCATTGCCAGCGCCCCGTCGAGCCCCGTTCCGGCGGGATCGCGCACCGCCGCGCCAAAGCGACCCGCCAGCCGCGCCGCGAAGACCGGCCCGAGCCCGCCCAGAAAGCAGACCGGCAGGCCCTCGCCCCCATCGAGCTGCTCGAGCGCGGCCGCGACCGCCGCATCCGCCTCGGCAAGGATCGCCAGCGCCGCCGCATCGCCAGCGTCCGCGGCCGCCAGAAGATCCGGCACCCGCCCGGCGAAATCCGCCGGCCCCGCCGCCGCGCCCCAGGCGACCAGCCCCGCCGGACCGCCCGCCTGCGCGACCGCCGCCGACATCAGCGCACTGCCCGGCGCCAGCCCGTCATGGGCCAGCAGCGCCAGCTCGCAGAGCCGGCGGCCGAGCCAGGCCCCGCCGGCGTGATCACCGAGCTGGAAGCCCCAGCCGCCGATCACCCGCACCTGCCCGCCCCGCTGCGCGCCGAAGACCGACCCGGTCCCGAGCACGGCGACCCGCCCGTCCCCCGCGCCCAGCGCCCCGCGGATGGCGGTGACGACATCGCTCTCGATGCGCACCCGGGCAAAGGGCAGCCCGCCGCGCAGCCGCTCGGCGGCCGAGGCCACGTTCGCGCCGGCCAAACCGAGCACGGCATGGAGATCGCCGGCGCGCCCCGGCACACCCGCCTCGGCGAGCGCGGCGTCACTGGCCGCCAGCACGTTGTCACGCGCGGCGGCGAAGGCGGTCCAGATGTTCGCGGGCCCCGCCGCGCCACGGCCGAGCACGCGGCCTGCGGCGTCGCAGACCGCCGCGCGGCAGCCGCTGCCGCCTCCGTCGACGCCAAGATAGAGCACCATGGTTCTCCTCGCGGCCAGAGTAGCAGAGCCCGGATCGGAGGAAAGCCGTATCCCGCCCGCCTACTGCCCCCCTAGAGCCCGGTGCGCGGCGGCTCCATCTCGAAGGGCCGCGTGGCCAGAGCGGCATAGTCGCAGGTCAGCTCCTCGCCGTCGGCGATGTCGCGCAACGCCCGCGCCGAACCCGCAGGGGAAAAGGCGAGATTCGGCTGGTCGGCGTGGTTCATGAACCTTCCATCGTCGCCGTCGAGCGCGAGACAGCCGGGATATGCCGCCAGCTCATAGGCGAAGCGCGCGAAGAAATCGCGCACCGTTGCCGGCGCCCGGGCAAGCTCGGCCTCCTCGACAAGCAGATCGAAACGGCGATCAAATCGCCATACCTCGGTGCCGGCGGCGATCGGGACGGCGGCAAAGACCCCCAGACCCTCGATCTCCGAGCGGCCGAGCCGGCATGGGACGAGCAACATGGGATCCTCCTTCGTCGTGTTCGATCTGCCGCGAATTCATCTCAAATTTCCTAACCGTTTCCCAACCCCTGCGCAGACTTCGCTAACCTGACCGGGTTAGAAGGGCGCCGTCGTGCGGTCGGGAGACGGCGCGGCGCATGGGGGTGGGTATGTCGGACTTTCCGCAGGGCGGGGACAACTTTGCCATGACAGGCGCCTGGGCACTCGACCGGGGCAGCGCATGGCACCATTGGCAGTGCGAGGCGCTGCGGGCACAGGTAAGGGCCTCGCAGGCGGCGGGAGAGCCCTTCGCCGCGCGCCGCTTCCAGGGGGCGCTCGATCGGCTGAAGGTCGCCGGACCCGTGCCGGTCCGCCTGCCGACGGGCGCCGGCGGCGGCTGACGGGCGCCCAGCGACGCAATCGCAGCAAAGCCGCCTTGTCGCGGTCCGGGCGCGTGCATAGACTCACCTCGCGCGTGACCGAGGCAGGTAATGATCCTCAACACCCTATCGGGGCGTTTCCTTGGCCTGACGATCATCTTCGTGGTGATCGCCGAAATATTCATTTTTGTGCCGTCGATTGCGCGCTTCCGCGAGAGCTATCTGCAGAACCGCCTGGACCTCGCCCAGCTCGCGGCGCTGGCCCTGCTGGCCACGCCGAACGAGGCGGTCTCTCCCGAGCTGGAAACTGAGCTGCTGACCACCGCCGACGTGCTGAACGTCGTGCTGCAGCGCGAGGGCGTTCGCGAGCTGGTGCTGTCGGGCGCGATGCCCGAGCGCCTCGACCGCAGCTTCGACATCCGCGCCCCGATGAGCGCGACCCTGATGCGCGATGCGCTGGAAGTCTTCTTCGTGAAGCAGGACCGCATCATCCAGGTCGTGGGCGAGACGCGCCAGGGCGCGGGCGGCGTGATCGAGATCGTGATGCACGAGACGCCGCTGCGCGAGGCGATGGCCGCCTACGGGATGCGCGTGCTCTGGCTGTCGCTGGCGATCTCGGTCGCCACGGCCGCGCTGCTGTTCTTCGCCGTGCAGCGGTTCATCGTGCGGCCCATGCAGCGGGTGATCGGCAGCATGGAGGCCTACCGCGACGACCCCGAGGACCCGACCCGCATCCTGACCCCGGCCGGCGGCGCGCGCGAGCTGGCCCGCGCCGAGGAGGCGCTGCACGAGCTGCAGGTGCGCCTGACCGGGGCGCTGAAGCAGAAGGAGCGGCTGGCGGGGCTCGGATCGGCGGTGTCCAAGATCAGCCACGACCTGCGCAACATGCTGACCACGGCGCAGCTTCTGGCCGACCGCATCGAGACCTCGAGCGACCCGGCGGTGCGGCGCACGGCGCCCAAGCTCGTGGCCTCGCTGTCGCGCGCCATCCAGCTCTGCGAGCGCACGCTCGCCTTCGGCCGCGCCGAGGAGGCGCCGCCCGAGCTCGGCGTGCTGCCGCTGGCGCCGCTGGTCGAGGAGGTGCTGGAGAACGAGCGGCTCGCCACCACCGCCACCTCCTGCGCGAGCTTCGATGCCGAGGTGCCCGATACGGTGCGCGTGCGCGCCGATCCCGACCAGCTGTTCCGGGTACTCACCAACCTGGTGCGCAACGCCGCCCAGGCGATCGAGACGGCAGGCACGCCGGGAACGATCACCGTCTCGGCGCGCCCCGGGGACGACTGGACCGAGATCCGGGTCGCCGACACCGGCCCCGGCCTGCCGGCCAAGGCGCGCGAGAACATCTTCCAGCCCTTCCGCGGCGGGGTGCGGCTCGGCGGCACCGGGCTCGGCCTCGCCATCGCCTCCGATCTGGTGAAGGGCCATGGCGGGACGCTGACGCTCGAGCGCAGTTCTGCCGAGGGCACGGTCTTCCGCATCCAGCTGCCGGTCTCGCGGGCCGCGTAGGGAAGTTGATTTCAGGTTAACGCGCGGAAAACTTCCGTCTTGAATCAAGCAGTTGATCGGATTCGCAAGCGTGCGAATCCGGCCCCGCTATCGTCCCTGGAACAGGGGAGAGCGCCGCTCGCGCTGCGCAGCCAGCCCCTCGGCATGGTCGGCCGAGGCGAAGCAGGCGGCAATCCGGTCGCGGGCGGCCCCGGCATCCAGGCATCCCCGGGTCAGCTCCCCGATCGTGCGCTTCATGCCGCGGACGGCAAGCGGCGCCAGGCCCGAGATGGTCGCGACCATCTCGGCGACCTTCGTCTCCAGCTCGTCGGGAGCGACCAGATGGTCGACAAATCCCGCCCCCAGCAGCCCCTCGGCCTCGAAACTCTCGCCGGTCAGGAACATCCGCCGCGCCATCTGCGAACCCACCCGGTCGATCGCCCGCGCGATTCCCGCCGGCTCGTAATGGATGCCGAGCCGCGCCGGCGGTACGAAGGCGCGCATGCCGGTGACACCGATGCGGAAATCGCAGGACAGCGCCAGCTCGACCCCGCCGCCGTAGACCCCGCCGTTCAGCGCCGCGATGGTCGGCACCGGGAAGGCCTCGAGCGTGTCGCAAAGCCGGGTGAGAGGGTTGTCGGTCCAGTCGCCGCCGGAGAGATCGCCGAGCGAGGCCCCGGCGCAGAAGCTGCGCCCCCGCCCGGTCAGCACCAGCACCCGCAGATCCTCGCGCGTGCCCCAGTCGGCGAGCAGCGCCGTCAGCGTCCCCATCGCCTCGCGATCGAGCGCATTGTGCGCCTCGGGGCGGTTCAGGGTGATGCGAGCGGTCGCGCCGTCGAGCGAGGCCTCGATCATGCGCTCAGATCTCGAATTCGGCAAAGACCGGCGCGTGGTCGGAAGGCTGCTCCCAGCCGCGCACATGCCGCGAGATCCGGCTGCCGCCGGAGCGTTCGGCCAGGTCGGGCGTGGCCCAGATGTGGTCGAGCCGGCGGCCCTTGTCGGCCGCGTCCCAGTCAGGCGAGCGGTAGGACCACCAGGAATAGAGCCGCCCGTCGGGGATGTCCTTGCGGGTCACGTCCACCCAGCTGCCGGCGCTGCGCATCGCCTCCATGCCCTCGACCTCGATCGGCGTGTGGCTGACGATCTTCAGGAGCGCCTTGTGGTTCCAGACGTCATCCTCGCGCGGGGCAATGTTGAGATCGCCGACGAGGATCGCACGGTGCGGATGCTCGGCCGCGAACCAGGCGCGCATCTCTTCCAGGAAGTCGAGCTTGTGGCGGAACTTGGGGTTCGCCACCGGGTCGGGAATGTCGCCGCCGGCGGGGATGTAGAAATTGTGGATGACGGCACCGCAGTCGAGCCGCGCCGCGACATGCCTTGCGTCACCCTTGGCGCAGAACCCGCGGCTGCCGGCATCCTCGATCGGCAGGCGCGACAGGATCGCGACGCCATTGTAGCCCTTCTGGCCGCGGGCGACGAAATGGGTGTAGCCGAGCGCCGCGAAGCCTTCGAGCGGGACGAGCTCGACCGGGGACTTGATCTCCTGCAGGCAGAGGATGTCGGGGGCTTCCTCACGCAGAAGGCGCTGCACGGTCGGCTCGCGCAGGCGGACCGAGTTGATGTTCCAGGTGGCGATCTTGACGGTCATGGGCAGGAGGTCATAGCGCCCCCTGCCCCGACCGCAAGCAGGATTTCTCCGCGTCAGGCCACCAGCCTGTAGCCGCCGGGCTCGGTCACCAGGATGCGCGCGTTCGAGGGATCGGGCTCGATCTTCTGGCGCAGGCGGTAGATGTGGGTTTCCAGCGTG
>CAYLHK010000105.1:0-11848 GCA_964383295.1 uncultured Rhodovulum sp. | reverse complement strand
GCTCGTAGCCGCGCTGCGCCTCGATCAGCCCGGTGATCTCGCGCACCGCATCGACCGAGGAATTCTCCAGATACCCCTGGCGGAAGGTGCCGCGCCCGTCCTCGCCGGCATCGCCCACGTTGGCCTGGCCCGAGGCCTCGGTCTCGCGGTAGAGGTTCGATCCGATCGCCTCCAGCCCCTTCTCGTTCGAGAAGGTGACGAGGCCGAACTGCCCGAGCAGCTGCGCCTCGACCTGGTCGTCGAAATAGACCCAGACTTCGCCGGCGGCGTTGATCGAGATCTCGCGCGCCTCCTCGGGGATGGTGATGTCGGGCACCACGGTGAACCCGTCCGAGGTGACGACCAGCCCGTCGCCGTTGCGCTTCAGCGCCCCGTCGCGGGTGTAGGCGGGCTCGCCGTTCGGCAGGGTGATCTCCAGGTATCCCTGGCCCTCGATGGCGATGTCGAGCGCGCCGCCGGTCTCGGCGAGCGAACCTTGGGCGACCTGCATCGAGACCGCGGCCGCGCGCACCCCGAGGCCGAGCTGGACGCCCGCCGGCAGGACCGTGCCCTCGGCCGAGTTGATGGTGCCGGGGCGCTGGACCTGTTGGTAGTGCAGGTCGGAAAACTCCGCCCGGCGCGCGTTGTAGGCGGTGGTGCTCATGTTGGCGAGGTTGTGCGAGATCACCTCGACCCGCATGTTCTGGGCCGCCATGCCGGTGGCCGCGATGTTCAGTGCGCGCATCTCATGCTCCTCGGGAAATCACGGGTCAGCTGGTCTGGCCGAGCACACGCACCACCAGTCGGATGCGCTCGTCTTCCTGGTCCATAAGCTTCTGGCCGTATTCATAGGCCCGGTGGACCTCGATCATCCGCGCCATCTCGCCCACGGGGTTCACGTTCGACTGCTCGAGAAATCCCTGCACGACGCGGGCGTCCTCCACCGGCTCGGTGGCGCCGTCGGCACGGAAGACGGTGCCGGCCTCGCGGAAGAGCCTGGTCGGATCGGTCACCCGCACGAGGCCCAGCCGGGCAATCGGCGCCCCGTCCGCCGACAGCGTGCCATCGGCGGCAAGGCCGATCGAGGTGGCGTCGGGCGGGATCAGGATCGGGCCGCCGCCCTCGTCGAGCAGCACGTGGCCATCGGCGTTGACGATCTGGTCCTCGGCGTCGCGCGTGAAGGCGCCGGCGCGGGTCAGCCGCTCGCCCCGCGGGGTCAGCACGGTGAAATAGCCGTCGCCCTCGATGGCGAAGTCGAGCCGGCCGCCGGTCTCGACCAGCGCACCCTGCAGCTCGTCGGTATAGCGTGCGCGGGTCTCGGTCATAGCCACCGCGCCGCCCTCGACGGGCAGCGCCCGGACGACCTCGGCGAAGATCACGCCCTCGCGGCGGTAGCCGGTGGTGGAGAGATTGGCGATGTTGTTGGCGACGGACTGCATCTCGTTCGCAAGCCCAGCCTGCCGCGTCAGGGCCACATAGCCTGCAAGGTCCATCCTGCGCTCCACCGTCCTGGCAACCACGCGGAAGAACCGCGTTCGGGCAGAGATTTGGCCGAGCTTGGTAAAGATTCGGTCAAGGCTGGCAGCCGGCGGTGGACACCCCCCGGGTACCACGCGTGCGCGCCGCCTTCCCCCGTGCTCTGGCCCCGCTAGCCTGCGCCCACGGAGAGGTCCGCGGCCGCGCTCCCCGCTTCCCTTTGGCGCCCGCCTCGGCTATGGCCCGGCCCATGTCCGTGAACAGCTTCGGCCATGTCTTCCGCGTTACCACCTGGGGCGAGAGCCACGGCCCGGCGCTTGGCTGCGTGGTGGACGGCTGCCCCCCCGGCGTGCCGCTGACCGAGGCCGACATCCAGCCCTGGCTCGATGCCCGCAAGCCCGGCCAGAGCCGCTTCACCACCCAGCGCCGCGAGGCCGACGAGGTGGAGATCCTCTCCGGCACGTTCGAGGGCCTGACCACTGGAACCTCGATCTCGCTGATGATCCGCAACACCGACCAGCGGTCCAAGGATTATGGCGAGATCGCGAAGAGCTTCCGCCCCGGCCACGCCGACATCACCTATCACCTGAAATACGGGCTGCGCGACTATCGCGGCGGCGGGCGGTCATCGGCCCGCGAGACCGCCGCCCGCGTCGCCGCCGGCGGCGTCGCCAGGGCCGTGCTGGCGAAGCTGGCGCCCGCCCTGGCCATCCGCGGCGCGCTTGTGCAGATCGGCGAGCATCCCATCGACCGCGCCGCCTGGGACTGGGACGAGCTGCCGCGCAACCCCTTCTGGTCGCCCGACGCCGGCGCCGCCGCGACCTGGGCCGAGTATCTCGACGCCCTGCGCAAGTCCGGCAACTCGGTCGGCGCCATCGTCGAGCTCCACGCCTCGGGGGTCCCCGCCGGCCTCGGCGCGCCCGTCTACGGCAAGCTCGACGCCGACATCGCCGCGGCTCTGATGTCGATCAATGCGGTCAAGGGCGTGGAGATCGGTGCCGGCATGGCGGCCGCCACGCTGACCGGGGTCGAGAATGCCGACGAGATCACGATGGGCAGCGATGGCCTCCGCTTCTCGTCGAACCACGCCGGCGGCATCCTCGGCGGCATCTCGACCGGCCAGGACGTGGTCGCCCGCTTCGCGGTCAAGCCCACCTCCTCGATCCTCACCCCCCGCCGCACCATCACCGTGACGGGCGAGGAGACCGAGATCGTCACCAAGGGCCGCCACGACCCCTGCGTCGGCATCCGCGCCGTGCCGGTGGGCGAGGCGATGCTGGCCTGCGTGCTGCTCGACCACCTGCTCCTCGATCGCGCCCAGACCGGGGGCGTGCGCGGCCGGATCGGCTAAACCGCCGCGACGAGACCGCGTTGCCGTCCACGGTACGGCGCGGCCGGGCCGGCGTCCGCTCTAGCCGTTCGCGTAGGTCTGGACGGCCACCCCGAGGGCCTGGAACAGCGGGCGCGAGACCGGATCGTTGGCGGCATTCCATTCGGGATGCCACTGCACCCCCATGGCGAAGCCCTGCGCGCCTTCAATGACGATCGCCTCGGGCGTCTCGTCGGGGGCGTAGCCCTCGATGATCACCCGCGCGCCGCGCTCGAGAATGCCCTGGCCGTGCAGCGAGTTGACCAGCACCTCGTCGCTCCCGAGCACGCGGTGGAACTGCCCGCCCTGGGCAAGACGCACCATGTGGCGGTGCTCGAACTTCTCCTCGAGCGTGCCGTCGGGGGGCATGCGGTGGTTCATCCGGCCGGGGATCTCGCGGATCTCGGGGTGCAGCGTTCCACCGAAGGCGACGTTCACCTCCTGGAACCCGCGGCAGATGCCGAAGAGCGGCACGCCGCGCGCCACGCATTCGCGGATCAGCGGCAGGGTCACCGCGTCACGGTCGGGGTTGAAGGTCCCGTGCTTCTCAGTCGCCTCGTGGCCGTAGTGGCTGGGATGCACGTTCGGGCGTCCGCCGGTCAGCACGAAGCCGTGGCAGGCGTCGAGCAGGTCGGGGATGGTGCTTGCCTGCGGCAGCGCCGGGACGATCAGCGGCAGCGCGCCGGTCAGCTCCGCGACGGCCTGGATGCTGGATATGCCGACCGCCTGAACGGGGTATTCGTTGTTGATGACATGTGCGTTGCCGACGATGCCGATAACGGGTCTTGCCATGAGCGGGTATCCGGGTCTCCGCTGAAAGTCGTACAACCGTACGTCACATTCGTGTACGTCGCACTAGTTTACGTCCCATCGGGCGGGGCGTCGAGCGGCCACCTTCGCGGGCGCGGCAAAATCGGCCACTACAGGCAGGAATGACGCATTTGTGGGCGGAGTCCGCCGGTCGCGGCCCGCACACGCGACGAATCCCGCGCAGGCTTGGCGGCAAACCCGCCGGCGGATTCCCATGGATGGCATTCCATCTTTGCTCAACCTTCGCTCACGAGTGCGCACTCTGGCTCAAGGAGCTATCATTTCCGTATTAATGTACAGAAATACGTGCCATAGACAGTACGGGCGATTGACTTCTTGCCAAGTCATGCACGCAGTTGTGGCGCGAGGCGCCGATGCGCGGCATGGCCGGCTCGCTTGGGCAATCGACCGGGGTCGGCAGCGGACTGAACCGCAGGGCGAACCTCACCATCGACAGGGAAAGTGAATGAAACGCACAGCTGCAAAACTCCGGGTCACCCGTCGGGAGTTCAACCGCATTGCCGCCGCGGCGATCGCCGTTTCGGCGCTCGGAATGGGCGCACATGCCCAGGAGCTGAAGGAGGTCAACTTCAGCGAGGCGGTCCACAACCTCGGCTACATCAATCTCTATGTCGGCATGCATGCCGGGGTCTTCGAGAAGCACGGGCTGAAGATGAATATCTCCGCCGCAGGCGGTGACACCCAGACCTTCGCCGCCGTCCTCGGCGGATCGGCCGATTTCGCCATCGGCGATGCGACCATGGCGCAGATCTCGCGCGAGCAGGGCGGGCCGGGCGTCGTCGTCGGCACGGTGGTGCAGCGCGCGCACTACTTCGGCGTCTCGACCAATCTCGAGCCGATCGCCGATCCGGCCGATTTCGCGGGGCTGACCATCGTCACCTCGCCCGATCCGAACACCAACTACTCCGTCGCCAAGCGCATGCTGGAGACGGCCGGCCTGTCGATCGGTCAAGACGTCACCATCCTGCAGGTCAACCCGGGTACCGAGATCGGCGCGATGATGGCCGGACAGGCGGACATGGCGATCGCCTACCAGCCCTCGGTGGCCGCGGCCGTCGACCAGGGCGCCAAGGTCGTCTTCGACTTCGCCGAATACATCGGCCCGTTCTGCAACACCGGGATCATGGTGCTCGAATCGACCATCGAGCGCGATCCCGAGATGGTGCAGGCGCTGGTCACCGCCTTCGAGGAATCCTCGCGCCTGACCTATGCCGACCCCGACTTCGCCAAGGAGGTTGCCCGCCTCGAATTCCCCGACCTGCCGCCCGAAGTGGTGAATGCCGCGATCGACGCGCAGCTGGAATTCCTCATCCCTGCCGAGACCGTGGTCGTTCAGCGCGACCAGTGGGACAACCTGATCGACATGCAGCTTTATCTCGGCAACATCGAGGGCACGATCCCCTTCGAGGAGATCATCGACAATTCCTTCGCCGAGAAGGCGGTCGCCAGCCTTGGCTGACGCAGGCCTTGCCCATGCTCCCATTGCACGGGAGGGCGGCGCTTCGGCGCCGCCTCTCCGCGTGGCACATGTGTCCAAGAGCTACGAGGTGGGCGACAATGTCGCCCACGTCATCCGCGACCTGACGCTGACGCTGAACGCCGGCGAAATCGTCAGCATCGTCGGGCCATCCGGCTGCGGCAAGTCGACGCTCTTGAACGTCGTGTCCGGCCTGATCCCGCCCACGTCCGGCGAGGTCTACTGGTATGGCGAGCAGCTGGCCGGGGTTCCGGCGCGTACCGGCTACATGCTGCAGAAAGACCTGCTGCTGCCCTGGCTCACCGCCCAGGGAAACGTGGCGCTCGGGCTCGAGATCCAGGGCGTCGGACGGGCCGAGGCGCGGGACCGGGCCGATGCGGCACTCGGGCAGCTGGGGCTGCGCGGCTTTTCTGCCGCCTATCCCACGACCCTCTCCGGCGGCCAGCGCCAGCGGGTCGCGCTCGCGCGGACGCTGGTGACGGATCCCGAGGTGATGCTGCTCGACGAGCCCTTCGCCGCGCTCGACTTCCAGTCCAAGCTCCTGATCGAGAACGACACGGCCAAGCTGGTGCGCAGTCAGCACCGCTCGGTCCTGCTCATCACCCACGACGTCGAGGAGGCGGTGTCGATGTCGGACCGCGTGCTCGTGCTCAGCCAGCGCCCGACCTATGTCGTGCGCACCTACGACATTGACCTGCCCGGCAGCCGCACGGACATGATGGAGGCTCGCAAGAGCCCGGGCTTTCAGGACACCGTGCGCGCGATCTGGGACGACCTTCAGGCCGGAGGCACGCGATGACCGATATCCTCACCGCCCTGCCGCCCGCCGAGCGCCAGAGCCGCCGCTTGCGTCGCTATGGCCGCACGGCCGCGATCATCGGCTGCCAGGTTGCGGTGCTGGCGCTGCTGCTCGGCCTATGGGAATGGGCGACTTCCGGCAGCCGGCAGACCGCCTTCCTCTTCGGCTCGCCGAGCGCGATCTGGCGCTTCCTCGTCCAGATGTGGAACGACGGAAGCCTTTTCCGCGACACCTATGTCACCGGCATGGAAACGGTGATCGGGTTCCTGCTCGGCAATGCGCTCGGCACGCTGCTCGGGCTGTCGCTGTGGTATTCGAACTTCGTCGCGCGCATCGTGCAGCCGTTCATCGTCGCCATAGGCTCGATCCCGATCATCGCGCTCGCGCCGATCATGATCATCTGGTTCGGCACCGGCCTGTCCTCCAAGGTGGCGATGGCGACGCTGTCGGTCGTGGTGGTCGCGCTTGTCACCTCCTACAAGGGCGCGCTCAGCGTCGATCCGGACAAGGTGAACCTCTTCCGCACGCTCGGGGCCAGCAAGTTCCAGATCTTCCGCCGGCTGGTGATCCCCTCGGCGCTGTCGGACATCTTTGCCGGCCTGCGGCTCACCGTCGGCTTCGCGCTGATCGGTGCGATCATCGGCGAGTTCATGTCCTCGTCCGAGGGGCTCGGCCATGCGATCTTCAAGGCCGGCTCGCTCTACAACATTCCCAAGGTTTTCGCCGCCCTGGTTGCGACGATCGCCCTTGCGCTTATGCTGACCTGGATCGTCGGCAAGCTCGAGCGGCTGCTGACCCCATGGAAGTCGGCCTGAACTAACTCCACCCGAACAAGGAAAGATACCATGTCCACCGGCACGATCGTCCCCAAGGACGGCAACATCAAGTATGCGCTGTCCGGCAACGATGCCTTCGTCGCCGCGGTCGCGCCGGGCGAGACCTTCACCGTCGAATGCGCGATCAACGTCAATGACGGCACGATCCGTCATGTCGGCCAGCAGCTGACCCCGGCCGACGTGACAATGCCGTTCGTGAACGGCGCCACCGGGCCGATCGAGGTGACGGGCGCAAAGCCCGGCGACATGCTCACCGTCGAGGTCATCGACATGAAGCTCGTCGGTCTCGGCTTCACCTCGCTCTGGCCGGGAATCGGCATGTTCCCGGACTGGGTCCGCCAGAAGGAATTCGGCATCCTCACCCGCGTCGTCGAGGTGTCGGACGGGGTCGTTCACTGGTCCGACAAGGTCAAGCTGCCGGTCCGCCCGATGATCGGGGTGATCGGCGTGGCCCCGGTGCATGGCGCGGTGCTGACGGTCGACAACGGCCCGCACGGCGGCAATCTCGACATCCAGGAGGTGACCTCGGGCAACAGCGTGATGCTGCGCGTCCACAAGGAGGGCGCGCATCTCTTCCTCGGCGATTGCCATGCGATCCAGGGCGACGGCGAGGCGAACGGCATGGGGGCGATCGAGATCGCGGCGGAACTGACGGTGCGCGTCAGCCTTGCCCCCGCTCCCTCGCGGCTCAGCTGGCCGCGTATCGAGACGCCCACCCACATCTGCACCACGGGCTGTGCACGCCCGCTCGAGGATGCGATGCGCATCGCCTTCGAGGAGATGGTCTACTGGATGGAAGAGGACTACGGCATCCCCGCGCCCGAGGGCTACATGCTGCTCGGCCAGATCGCCGAGGCCCGCTGCACCCAGGTGGTGAACCCCAAGTACACCTACATCTGCAAGGTGCCCAAGGCGATCCTCGAAGCCTATTCCTGACAGACCCGTGCCGGCAGGTGCGTTCCGTGAATGTTCACGAAGCGTACCTGTCGCGGCGAACCTTATATCGTAATAGGTGTAATGTTCTCCCAAATCTCAACCATTGATTGAGGCTGCCGGGCCGGGCGCCGGGCTTGACCCGGCTCGCCCGCCCGTGTGAATTTCCGCGCGAACGGCGCAGGAGGACGGCCATGGCCCGCGGCGGACCCGAAGCAGCGGTGGTGCGGCTGAGCGACTACCGCCCGCCCGCCTGGCTGGTGGAGCGGGTGGATCTCGCCTTCCGCCTCGATCCGGCCGCGACACGGGTCACGGCACGGATGATCTTCCGCCCCAACCCGGACCGCGCTGCCGATACCCCGCCCGACCTCGTGCTCGACGGAGGCGGGCTTACCCTCCTCTCGGCGCGGATCGACGGGGCGACGGTGCCGCAGAACGCACTCGCGATCGGCGACGAGCGGCTGGTGGTCGCGGCGGCGCATCTCCCGCAGGAGGGTTTCGTCTGGGAGGCCGAGACCGAGATCGCGCCGGGGGCAAACACCGCGCTCGAAGGGCTCTACATGTCGCAGGGCATGTACTGCACCCAGTGCGAGGCGGAGGGCTTCCGCAAGATCACCTTCTACCCCGACCGGCCGGACGTGATGGCACCCTTCCGTGTGCGCATCGAAGGCAGGGCGCCGGTGCTGCTCTCGAACGGCAACCTGGTGGCGCAGGGGCCGGGCTGGGCGGAATGGGAGGATCCCTTCCCCAAGCCCTCCTATCTCTTCGCGCTGGTGGCCGGCGATCTGGTGGCGGTCGAGGACCGCTTCACCACCGCCTCTGGGCGCGAGGTGCTGCTGCAGATCTGGGTGCGCGCCGGCGACGAGGGGCTCTGCGCCTATGCCATGGACGCGCTGAAGCGGTCGATGAAATGGGACGAGGAGGTCTACGGCCGCGAATACGACCTCGACCGGTTCATGATCGTCGCGGTCGACGACTTCAACATGGGGGCGATGGAGAACAAGGGCCTCAACATCTTCAACTCGAAATACGTCCTGGCGAGCCCGGAGACCGCCACCGACGGCGACTACAAGCTGATCGAGGGCATCATCGCCCACGAGTATTTCCACAACTGGACCGGCAACCGCATCACCTGCCGCGACTGGTTCCAGCTCAGCCTCAAGGAGGGGCTGACGGTCTATCGCGACCAGCAGTTCTCCGGCGACATGCGCAGCCACGGGGTGAAGCGGATCGAGGACGTGATCCGCCTGCGCGCCGCGCAGTTCCGCGAAGATGCGGGGCCGCTCGCCCATCCGGTGCGGCCCGAGGAATACATCGAGATCAACAACTTCTACACGGCGACCGTCTACGAGAAGGGCGCCGAGGTGATCGGGATGCTCCACCGTCTGGTGGGGCAGGAGACCTATGCGAAGGCGCTCGACCTCTACTTCGAACGCCACGACGGGCAGGCCTGCACAATCGAGGACTGGCTCGAGGTGTTCGAGGATGCCTCCGCGCGGGATCTCACGCAGTTCAAGCGCTGGTACGCCCAGTCGGGCACCCCGCGGCTGACCGCGCGCGAGGACTGGGTGGATGGCCGCTACCGGCTGACGCTCGCCCAGGAGACGCCGCCGACACCCGACCAGCCGCAAAAGCTGCCGCTGGTGATCCCGGTCGCCTACGGGCTCATCGGGCGTGACGGCGCCACCCTGGCCGAGGGACTGCTGGAGTTCGACACCGCCGAGGCGACCTTCACCTGGGACCTGCCCGAGCGGCCCATAGCCTCGCTCCTGCGCGGCTTCTCGGCGCCGGTGATCCTTGATCAGCCGCTGAGCGCGGACGATCGCGCCGTCCTGCTCGCCCATGACCGGGATCCGTTCAACCGCTGGGAGGCAAGCCGCGTCCAGGCGACGCAGATCCTGGCGGATCTCGCCACGGCGCCGGGTGCCGGGATCGACCCCGGATATCCGGCCGGGCTGACGGCCGCGGCGGACGATCCCGGCATCGACCCGGCCTTCCGGGCGCTGGTGCTCGGTCTGCCAGCGGTGGACGAGGTCATCGCGCATCTGGCCGAAGCGGGTCAGGTGCCGGATCCGCTCGCCGTGCACGAGGCCCGCGAGCAACTGGAACGCGCCATCGCCGAGGCGCTGGGCGACCGGGTCGAGCGGCTCTACCGCGACAATGCCGTCCCCGGTCCCTACAGCCCGGACGCCACCGCTGCCGGGCATCGCGCGCTGCGCGGTCGGGCGCTGGCGCTGATGACGGCGCTCGACCCCGAGGCGAGAGCGGCCGCCGCGCAATATGACGCCGCTGACAACATGACCGAGCGCCTGCAGGCGCTGGGCCTTCTGGTGGCGCGCGGCAGGGCCGAGGATGCGCTCGCCCGCTTCCACGCCGACTGGCGGCACGACCGGCTGGTGATCGACAAGTGGTTCGCAGTCCAGGCCGCGGCGACGCCGCCCGAGGCGGCCGCGGCGGCGGTCGAGGCGCTGACCCGGCACCCGGACTTCGAATGGCGCAACCCCAACCGCTTCCGTGCGCTGATCGGCGGCTTCTCGAGCGGCAATCCGGCCGGCTTCCATGCGGCCGATGGCGCCGGCTACCGGCTCCTGACCGACTGGCTGATCCGGCTCGACCCGCTCAACCCTCAGACCGCCGCCCGGCTGACCGGAGCCTTCGCGACCTGGCGGATGTTCGACCCCGAGCGGCAGGCGTTGATCCGCGCTGAACTATGGCGTCTGAGCGAGACCGAGGCCCTGTCGCGCGATACCGCCGAGATGGTCGGGCGCCTGCTCCGGGCGGATTCCGGCTGATCGCATCGCGCGTTACGCGCTCGCTTGCAGCAAGAAGCGGAACCTGTCAGCATCGGTGAAGCCATGCGTGAGATCGTCGACGAGCTGATCTATGAACGGGCGCCATGGCTGCGCCGGAGCGGGACGGCGGTATCCGCGGCGCGGCGCCTGCTGAACCTCATCCTTCACTACGAGCGGACGGTGCGCATCGGCGAGACGCTGCGCCCGATGCCGGCGCCGGCGGTGATGCAGTCGCTGTCGGACATGATCTCGCGCCATGTCGAGATCGGCGGGCTCGAGAACCTGCCGGCCGAAGGTCCTGCGCTGGTCATCTGCAACCACCCGACCGGCATCGCCGACGGGATCGTGGTCTACGGCGCGCTGGCGCAGCGGCGGCCGGATCTGTTCTTCTTCGCCAATGCCGATGCGCTGCGGGTCATGCCGCAGCTCGAGGACGTGATCGCGCCCGTGGAATGGCGCCCCGAGAAGCGCACCCACAAGCAGAACCGCGAGACGCTCGCCTATGCCGCCCGCGCCTTCGAGGCCGGCCGGCTCGGCGTGCTCTTCCCCTCGGGCCGGCTCGCCAAGCGCCGCTGGTGGTCGCTGCATGAGCGCCCCTGGCTCGCCTCGGGCGCGATGATGGCGCGCAAGTTCCGCCTGCCGGTGGTGCCGCTGCATATCACGGCGCGCAACTCGGCGCTCTTCTACCTCTTCGACCGCATCCACCCGACCCTGCGCGACATCACCCTCTTCCACGAGGTGCTGAACAAGGCCCGCCAGCCCTACCGGCTGACCGTGGGCGAGCCGATCGATCCGGCGACCCTGCCGGCCGATTCCGGCGCAGCGATCGAGGTGCTGCGCGCCCGAACGCTGGCGCTGGGGGGCGAAACACCGCAGACGGTGCTGACCGCACCCCGCTTCACCTGGCCCGGCAGATTGCGGCCCGCGCGGCTGATGGTCTGAGGCGTACCGACCGGCCCGGCTCTTGCTGGCGCCCTGCGGCGCCGGTATGACGGCCGGGCATCAGTCGAACGGAAAGACGCATGGCCGAGCTTGCCTATACCGAGCCCGAACCGAAGATCATCGCCGGCGCCACCGGCGACTGGGAGATGGTGATCGGGCTCGAGGTCCACGCCCAGGTCACGTCCAACGCCAAGCTGTTCTCCGGCGCCTCGACCGCCTTCGGCGCCGAGCCCAACACCAACGTCAGCCTGGTGGATGCCGCTATGCCCGGCATGCTGCCGGTGCTGAACGGCTTCTGCGTCGAGCAGGCGGTGCGCACCGGGCTGGGGCTGAAGGCCGCGATCAACCTCTATTCGCGGTTCGACCGGAAGAACTACTTCTACCCCGACCTGCCGCAGGGCTACCAGATCAGCC
>CAYLHK010000104.1:0-11957 GCA_964383295.1 uncultured Rhodovulum sp. | reverse complement strand
GCGAGCGCGGGACCGAGGGCAAGATCCGCGCCGCCCAGTTCGCCCGCGAGCGCAACATCCCCTATCTCGGCATCTGCCTCGGCATGCAGATGGCCGTGGTCGAGGCGTCGCGCAACCTGCTCGGCCTGACCGACGCAGGGTCGGAGGAATTCGACCACGAGGCAGGCGAACAGCGCTTCACCCACGTGATCTACCACCTGAAGGAATGGCTTGAGGGCAACCGGACGATCAAGCGCGAGGTCAGCGACGACAAGGGCGGGACCATGCGGCTCGGGGCCTATGACGCGATCCTGAGCGCCGGTAGCCAGGCGGCAGAGATCTACGACGCAACCGACATCTCCGAGCGCCACCGCCACCGCTACGAGGTCGACATCGCCTTTCGCGAAAAGCTCGAGGGCTGCGGGTTGCGCTTCTCCGGCCTCTCGCCCGACGGGCGCCTGCCCGAAATCGTCGAAATCCCCGGCCACCCCTGGTACATCGGCGTGCAGTTCCACCCCGAGCTGAAGTCGAAGCCCTTCGCCCCGCATCCGCTCTTCGCCGATTTCGTCCGCGCTGCGGTCGAACAGTCGCGGCTGGTCTGAGACCGGCCTTCCGCCTCAGCCGCGTCCCCGGTCGACCCAGCGCCCTGCCATCCGCGCGATCGGCGCGAGCAGCGCGCGCGACACCCGGCCGGAGGCCCGGTCATGCGCCACCACCCGCGCCAGACGCGGGCCTATGATCCAGTAGGCGCGGATGAAGGCCCGCCCCGCCGCATGGCGCACCAAGTGCTTGTCGCGCCAGCAGCGCAGCGCCCTCACATCGGGATGCAGCGCGTCCCCATAGGCCGCCGTCGCGACGAAGCAGCCGCCGCCCCCGCCCCCGCTGCCCTCGTCGTCCTCGCGCTCGTCCTCCTCGCCCGGCTGCTCGGGTTTGCCCACCGGCTGGCCGTTCTGCCAGGGCTGCAGCACCGTCTCGCCGTCCTCCTCCTGCTGCACCAGCACCTCGCCGTCGGTGGCGGCGAAGTTCTGGGTCAGGAACACCACCTCGTGGTTCACCCCGCCGACGTTGATCTTGCCCACCGACAGGCCGATCCCGACGTATTCGAGGTCGGGGTTGAGGATGTTGGCGCGATGCCCGGCGCTGCCCATCAGCCCGTCGTGCATCTTGTCGGCCTCGTCGGCGCCGAGCCCGCCCTGGAGGCTGGTGTAGGCGAGGTTCTCGGCCGTGCGCCAGGACCCGCTCAGCTCGAAGCCCGTCTCGGCGATGCGCTCGCCCGAGGTCGAGCCGCCCTCGCCGGTATGCGAGAAGGTGCCGGTCTCGGCCATCCAGTCGGAATGGGCCTGGGAGGAGGCGTTCAGATGCACCTCGAGCTTCAGCCCCGGCAGACCCTCGGCCTCGCGTTCTGCATTGATCGATTCGGCAATGCGCTGTTCGAGCTTCGAGGCGACCTGGATACTCAACGCAAACTCCTGCCAACTCCACGCCCCCGGCCGGGATTAAGGACGGAATGCCGGGCGAAGTCCAGTTCCACAACCACCTGAGTACCCACGCAATCGCGACTGGCATGATCGCGCCGCCTGCCTATACTCCGGCCATGCTCGCAGACCTGATCCGCCGCTTCACCGCTCCGCATTCGCCCGCGCCGTTGCCCGAGGAGGATGCGCGTCTCGCGCTCGCCGCGCTGATGGTGCGCCTTGCCCGCAGCGACGGCGACTATTCCGAGGCCGAACAGGTGCGTATCGAGACCGTGCTC
Organism: uncultured Rhodovulum sp.; assembly: GCA_964383295.1. GTDB lineage: Bacteria > Pseudomonadota > Alphaproteobacteria > Rhodobacterales > Rhodobacteraceae > Amaricoccus. Next base: position 10,225 of record CAYLHK010000104.1, on the reverse strand, counting down.
GCCGCCTATCACGCGCTCGGCCCCTTCGCCGCGGTGAAGCTACGCCAGGAGGCTGAGATCGCCGAGGCCAATGCCCCCGACACCGTCCAGTTCACCCGGCTGATAAAGGCCGCGGTGCCCTACGAGGAGCGGGAAGCGGTCATCGAGGCGCTCTGGCAGGTGGCGCTGGCCGACGGGATCGACGCCGACGAGCGCAGCTTCCTGCGGCTTGTTGCCAATCTTTGCGGCGTCAGCGACCGCGACAGCGGCCTCGCCCGCCAGCGCGCCGAGACCGCCCGCGGCTAGAGCGCCAGTTCCTGCCCGCGCCAGCGCCGCCCGAGGCGCCAGCAGAAGCCGAGCCCGACCGCCGAGAAGGCCACCCCGATCCCGTAGGTCAGCCCGCCGATCAGCGGATAGACCGCAGCGGCGGCAAGCATGCCGATCGCAAGAAGGATTCCGGTGGCCATCGAGGCCGTCGCCCCCTGCGCCGCAGCCCCGTAGCGGGCCGGCACCGCCTGCATGATGAAGGCGATGGCGCCGAGATGCGCCGCCGCGAAGGTCAGCACATGCAGCGACTGCGCGGCCCAGAGGAGCGGCCCGACCGGGTCGGCCATCATAAGCCCCCAGCGCAGGAGCCCCGCCGCCGCGCCGAGCGCCATGGCCCCCACCGGCCCGAGCCGGGCGGTGATCCGCGCGCCGACCAGCAGCAGGAAGCCGATCTCCAGCGCCACCGGCCCCGCCCAGAGGGCGCCGATCTCGGCCTCGCCGATGCCCAGGCTGCGCCAGTGGATGGTGCCGAAGGCCAGAAACACCGCATGGCTGCCCTGGGTGAAGCCCGCCGCAAGCATGAAGGCGGCAAAGACCGGGTTCATCACCAACCGGCCGATCTCGCGCAGCCGCGGCGGCGCCTGGCCCTGCACCTTGCGCCCGCCGGGATGCCGCAGGGCAAGGAGGCCCGTGGCCAGCAGGCAGGCGGCTATCCACCACAGGGCCACCTCCGAGCCCCAGCGCGCGATCGCCGCCCCCCCGGCGAGATTGGCCAGAAGGAAGCCCGCCGAGCCGACCCCGCGCACCCGCGCATAGGCAAAGCCGAAATGCCGCGCCGCCGCCACGCCCAGCGCCTCGCCGATCGGCGCGATCCCCGCCAGCACCACTCCGACTGCCAGCGTCGCCAACAGCAGCACCGCGCGGGTCTCGATCCACAGATGGCCGATGAACAGCACGACACCCGCCAGCGCGCAGACCACGATCGTCATCCGCCGCGCATCCAGCCGGTCGGCGATCGCCGGCAGGACGAGGCCCGCGACCATGCGCACCCCGACGCCCAGCGCGGTGTAGAACCCGACCTCCGCCGCGCTGAGCCCCCAGTCCTCGAGCCAGACCGGCCAGAACGGCGCGTGCACGCCCGTCGTCATGAAGAAGGCGACGTAGAAGGCGGCCGTGTGGACGGCCGGGCTGGCGAGGCGGCGAAGCGGCACGACGAGGTATCCGGCAAGGAGGTTCGCCGCGCAACTTTGCCGCGGTCCCCACATCTCTCGCGCGAGCCGCGCCGCCGCGCAAGACGTGCAAGCTGCCCGGCAAGCTTCGGGGATGCGCGTCAGGCGCGCCGTCGATCAGCGGAGCCTGCCGGCCAGCCGACTTGCGAGTTCGGAGACAGCCGCGGCCGGCGCCCCAAGAATCACCGCATAGATCACCCCGACGGCCCAGAGCGACCCGGCCCCGCCTCCCGACCAGACAACGGGCAACTGGGCGAGCGTCAGGATCACGCCCGCCATCCAGCCGCGGCCGCGCACAAGCACGCCGGCGATGGCCGAAAGCGCCAGCAGACCGGGATAGGCCCAGCGCCAGTACCCTGCCGCGTCCCAGGGCTCGGCAGCGCCGGTCAGCCGGCTGACGAGCAGCCAGTAGGCAATGCCGACGGCCAGAAGGAGGAACGGGCCTGCGGCACGCGAGATCAAAGGCCTGCCGCCACCGTCCTGAGCGGGCCCTTCTGGATCTTGCCGGTCGAAGTCTTGGGCAGCTCGCCGAAGACCACGCTGCGCGGCGCCTTGAAATGCGCCATGCGCTCGCGGCACCAGGCGATGGCCTCGGCCTCGCTCAGGCTGGCGCCGGGCTTCAGCTCGACAAAGGCGCAGGGGGTCTCGCCCCATTTCTCGTCGGGGCGCGCCACCACGGCAGCAAGCGCGACGGCGGAATGGGCGTGGAGCACGTTCTCGATCTCGATCGAGGAGATGTTCTCGCCACCCGAGATGATGATGTCCTTGGCCCGGTCCTTGAGCTGGATGTAGCCGTCGGGATGCACCACGCCGAGATCGCCGGTGTGGAACCAGCCGCCGGCGAAGGCCTTGTCGGTGGCCTCGGGGTCCTTGAGATAGCCCTTCATCACGATATTGCCGCGCATCATCACCTCACCCATGGTCTCGCCGTCATGGGGCACTGGGACCATGGTCTCCGGATGGGCGATGGTGATCGCCTCCTCCACCGCATAGGCGACGCCCTGTCGGGATTTCAGCTGCGCCTGTTCGGTCATGGGCCGATCGTCCCATTCCCGGTGCCAGGCGCAGGCCACGGCAGGGCCGTAGACCTCGGTCAGCCCGTAGACATGGGTGACGTCGAAGCCCTTCTCCTGCATCGCCTGCAAGACGGCGGCCGGCGGCGGCGCGGCGGCGGTCATCACCCGGCAGCGGTGGGAAAACTCGCGGGTCTCGTCGGCCTTGGCGTTGATCATGAAGCCGAGCACGATCGGCGCGCCGCAGAGGTGGTCGACGCCCTCGTCGGCGATGGCGTCGAAGATCGCCTTGGCGCTGACCTTGCGCAGACAGACGTTGGTGCCGGCCTTGGCGGCTATCGTCCAGGGAAAGCACCAGCCGTTGCAATGGAACATCGGCAGCGTCCAGAGATAGGTGGGATGCCGCCCCATGTCCCATTCCAGCGTATTGCCGAGCGCGTTCAGATAGGCGCCGCGGTAGTGGTAGACGACGCCCTTCGGATTGCCGGTGGTGCCCGAGGTGTAGTTGATCGCGATCGCGTCCCATTCGTCGTCGGGCAGCCGCCATGCGTAGTCGGGATTACCGGTGGCGAGAAGCGCCTCGTAGTCCATCTCGCCGAGCAGCTCGCCCGCCGGGGCCGCGGGGTCGTCGATGTCGATGACGCGCGGAGCGGCCTGCGCCAGCGTGAGCGCCTCGGCGACTGTGGCGGAGAACTCGCGGTCGGTGATCAGCACCTTTGCGCCCGCATGGTCGAGCATGTAGGCGATGGTGCGAGCATCGAGCCGGCAATTCATCGCATTCAGCACGCCCCCTGCCAGCGGCACGCCGAAATGCGCCTCGTAAAGCTCGGGCGTGTTGGTGGCCATCACGGCGACCGTCTCGCCGGGCTTCAGGCCCAGGCGCTCCAGGCCCGAGGCGAGGCGGCGGCAGCGGGCCGCCGTCTCGGCCCAGCTGCGGCGGATGTCGCCGTAGATGACGGCCGGGTGGTCGGGATAGACTTCGGCCGCCTTGCGCAGGAAGCCCACGGGCGAGAGCGGCACGTGGTTGGCGGCGGTCTTCGGCAGCGTATTCGGCATCTCCCGGCCCCGGTCGGGGGTGAGGCTAGAATCCCGGCGCGGCGCCCCGCCCGCCGTGCCGGGACGAGGCTCAATGGTTGTCGCGCGGGATGCCCATGGTCTGAGCGATGCGCTGGTACTTGGCTGCCGGCTCGAGGATTGCACCGGTCTCCAGCTCGCCGACGATGCCGCGCTGGATCTCCTGCCACGGCGTCTGGTGGTCGGGGTACTTGTAGCCGCCCGCCGCCTCGAGCGCCACACGCCGGCGCGCGATCTCGGCCTCGTCGACGAGCAGGTCGAGCCGCCCGGTATTGAGGTCGAGCACGACCTGGTCCCCGGTTTCGACGATCGCAAGCGGGCCGTTCGAGGCCGCCTCGGGCGAGGCGTTCAGGATCGACGGCGAGCCGGAGGTGCCCGACTGGCGCCCATCCCCGATGCAGACGAGCGAGGTCACGCCCTGCTTGAGCAGGTAGTCGGGCGCGCGCATGTTCACCACCTCGGCAGCACCCGGATAGCCCTTTGGGCCGGCGCCGCGCATGAAGAGCATGGTGTTCGCGTCGATGGCGAGCGCAGGGTCGTCGATGCGGTGGTGGTAGTCCTCGGGCCCGTCGAAGACCACGGCGCGGCCCTCGAAGCGATTTGGGCTATCGGGGTTGTTGAGATAACGGTCGCGGAACTCCTTGGAAACCACGCTCATCTTCATCACCGCGGAGTGGAAGATGTTGCCGGTCAGCACCCGGAAGCCCGCCCGCTCCTTCAGCGGGTTGGCGAAGGGGCGAATGACGTTCTCGTCGACGATGACGGCGCCACGATAAGCCTCGCCCACCGTCTTGCCGGAGACGGTCATGACGTCTTCCTCGATCAGGTCATGCTCGATGAGCTGGCCGAAGACCGCCGGCACGCCGCCCGCGTGGTAGTAGTCCTCGCCGAGGTATTCGCCCGCCGGCTGGAGGTTGACGAGGAGCGGGATCTCCTCGCCCCATTCCTGCCAGTCCTCGATGGCGAGTTCGACGCCGAGATGCCGGGCGATGGCGTTCAGGTGGATGGGCGCGTTCGACGAGCCGCCGATGGCGGAGTTGACCCGGATCGCGTTCTTGAACGCCTCGCGGGTCATGATGTCCGAGGGCTTGAGGTCCTCCTTCACGATCTCGACCGCGCGAATGCCGGTGCGCCAGGCCATCTCCATCCGGTCACGGTAGGGGGCGGGAATGGCGGCCGAACCCGGCAGCTGCATGCCAAGCGCCTCAGCCAGCGAGTTCATCGTCGTCGCCGTGCCCATGGTGTTGCAGTAGCCGGTGGAGGGCGCCGAGGAGGCCACGAGGTCCAGGAAGCCCGAATAGTCGATCTCGCCGCGCGCCATCATCTCGCGGGCCTTCCAGACGATGGTGCCCGAGCCGGTGCGCTCGCCGCGGAACCAGCCGTTCAGCATCGGCCCGACGCTGAGCGCAATGGCGGGAATGTTGACGGTGGCCGCAGCCATCAGCAGCGCGGGCGTGGTCTTGTCGCAGCCGATGGTCAGCACCACGCCGTCGATCGGATAGCCGTAAAGCGTCTCGACGAGCCCCAGATAGGCGAGGTTGCGGTCGAGGCCCGCAGTGGGGCGCTTGCCGGTCTCCTGGATCGGATGGACCGGGAATTCCATCGCGATGCCGCCCGCCTCGCGGATGCCTTCGCGTACGCGCTTGGCCAGTTCGATATGGTGGCGGTTGCAGGGCGAGAGGTCCGATCCGGTCTGGGCGATGCCGATGATCGGCTTGCCCGACTGTAGTTCCTCGCGGCTGATCCCGAAGTTCAGGTAGCGCTCGAGATAGAGCGCGGTCATGTCCGGGTTGCCGGGGTTATCGAACCACGCGCGCGAGCGGAGCGTTCGGGCTGGCTGGCTGGTCATCGGTATTCCTCCCTATCCGCCGACGATATGGATCGGTCACGGGCAGATTGGCAAGGTCCGAGCGCAGGCTCAGGCCCCGGCCGGGACCTCTACGGGTCCGCCCGCCAGATCGTCTAGGATGGGGCAGTCAGGCCGCCCGTTGCCGTGGCAGGAGTGCGCGAGATGATCGAGCGTTCGGGCCATGGCCTGCAGTTCGGCGATTTTCGCGTGCAACTCGGCCACATGTGTCTCGGCGATCGCCTTGACCTCGGCGCTGGCGCGGCCCGTGTCGCGCCACAGCGCGACCAGCTTCTCGATCTTTGCCATCGAGAAGCCGAGGACGCGGGCCCGACGGATGAAGCGCAGGGTATGCACCTCGGCCGGTGCATAGACGCGGTAGCCGTTGTCACTGCGCCGCGCGGCTGGGATCAGACCCACGCCCTCGTAATAGCGGATCATCTTGGCCGAGACGCCCGATGCCTGCGCGGCCTCGCCGATGTTCATGTGCTCGTCCTCCGTACTTGCCCACCAGATGGGGTTGCCATCATGGGAAGGTCAAGCCCGCGCCCGCATTCGTGACTTGACCTTCCCAACTGGGCAGGTCGCAGCGGGGGAGCCGAATGCACCCATGGGAGAGACCAGGATGAACCAACGCCACCTTCTGCCGCTCGCCGCCCTTGCCGTCGCCAGCATCACCGCTGGAGCCGCATTGGCCCAGGACGGTCACGCTGGGCACGGCGCCCATGGCGCGGCGCCGGCTGCCGCCGCCGACAGCCCCTCGAGCGCGGCCTATCGCGCCGCGAACGAGCGGATGCATGCCGACATGACGATCGAGCTCACCGGCGATGCGGATGTGGATTTCGCCGCCGGGATGATCCCGCACCATCAGGGGGCGATCGACATGGCTCAGGTGGTGATCGAATACGGGGACGACCCCGAGATCCGAGCGCTCGCCGAGGAGATCATTGCCGCCCAGGAGGCGGAGATCGCCTTCCTGCGCGAGTGGCTGGCCGCAAACGGCCGGTAGTCGCCGCTTCAGCCGCCGCGGTGGATCGGGAGCGCGTCGATGCGCGTCTCGATCTCCGCGAGCAGAGCCCGATAGGCGGAACTGTCGATGTCACCGTATGTGGCCTCGAAATCGGCGGCGGCCAAACCGCTCGGCAGGTCCTCGATCGCGGGAAGGATGTCGGCCTCGCTGCGGATCGCGGCAATGATCTCTGGCCAATCCTGTGGCTCGGCGCTCATCAGCCGGGTCGCAAAGCGCGCGCCCGCTAGGTTCGCCGCCATGTCGTCGAAGCTGAATCCGGTGCCGGTCGGATTGCTGTCGAGCAGCTCCTTCATCTCTCCGAGCCCGACCACCGCCCCGTCAGTGCTGGCGGCATTTATCCCGGCCGAGAGCACGAAATGCCGCACGAGGTCGTTGCGCCCCTCTAGCGTCGCTCCTGCACAGCCGCTGCGCCGTCCCTGCATCCGCTCCGGAACCCAGACCCCGATTGCAAGGCCGAAGCGCGAATCCCCACAGTAGAGCGCCAGGGCGAAGATCGCGGCCCGCATCTCAGCCTCGGGTTCGTCCCCTTCTCCGCTGGCAGCCCCACCGAGGGCCTGCCGCAGGAAGGGCAGCAGTGATCGATCCGCATCGGCGAAGTCGGGAGCCCGGGCGGCATCGTGCAGCCCGCGCAGATGCGCGACAACGCGCTCGGAGCTGGTCGAGCCCGACGCCATGGCGCGCAGCCGCGCCTTCAGCCGATCAAGCCGGCCGCCCCCGGTCAGCTCGCCCGCGCCCGTCGCCAGCGACAGGTCCGGTGCGTCGATGCGCAGGCCGGCGAGGGCATCCATGGCCGCCGCTCCGGCGCCGGGACCCAGCTCGCGATCGGCCACAAAGCGTAGCGCCGGCATCACCAGAGCAGGCGGCAGCGGAAGGCGCCCGACCCGGATCGAGGTGACCTCCGCGCCCTGCGGTGTCTGCGTCAGGCTCGCGCTAAGGTTGATCCAGACCCCACCCGGCAGCAGCGGTCCGCCGGCCGAGAACATGGCATCGACGTGATTGTCCCCGACCGTCACCCGGCCGGCGAACCCCGGCCGCAGCCGCGACAGCGAGGCCAGGGCCGCGTTGATCTCGGCCTCGCTGGCGCTCAGAGGAACGGGCGGCGCTTCGCCCGGCTCGACGAAGTCCCGCAGCCGCTCAGCAAGCGCGCGCACCCGTGCTGCGGCGGCGGCATCGGGGGGAGCAGCCTCGGTGATACGCGGCTCCGTCTCGATGGCGAGCATGACCACGCCAGCCGGCATCAAGAGAAGCACCGCGGCGACAAGGCCGGCGCGGCTGCCGCGTCGAATCCAGGACCTCGGGCGGGGGGGTGCGGCGGAACGGGCCATTGGCCAGCCATGCCCACGCCCGCCCACCTTGGCAAGCCCCGACCGCGCACGTTGGCGCGATGGCGCTGTGTTCGCAATGCGATCAGTCGATATGCAGAGCGTGGACCGTCGCGGCGGCATCCGCCAGCCGATCGCGATCCGGCGCGGCGGTGAGCGCAGCCGCGATAGCCCGGGCGGTCGTGGCATCGCCGCCGAGCGCATCGCTCGCCGCCAGCCAGTAGCCGGCCGCCTTGGCCTGCGCCACGGCGAGGCCCGCGTCGTCTGACGCAACCGCCTGATCGAGCGCATCCGAGAGCAGCAGCAGGCTCGCCCGGTCGAGGATCGCATCGACCCGCGCGGCATCCACCTCGGCCCAGGTGTCGGTGAGCAGGACCTCCTGCCCGTCGGCCAGCGCCTCGAAGAGCGCTGCGTTCACCTCGGGCCCGCCCGCCACCGCCTCGACCGTCGCGAAGGCGGAATGCTGGCCGTCAGGCCCCCAGTAGAAGGCGAAGATCTCGTTCCAGTTTTTCGGCGAGCCGTTCTCCAGCGACCAGTTCGGCTCGGCCATCGTTCCCTTGCGCTGCGACTCGCCCAGCTCATAGCGCGACCAGTTCAGCACCACCGCCTGCAGCCCTGCCTCGACGAAGGCCCGGCGCACCGCCGGCTCGGCACCGGCGAACGGCCCGGTGCCCGAGAGGGCGGCGGCCAGCGCGTGATTGGCGTAGGACGGGGTGCCATGCAGCGCCGTGGCGTCGGGAAGGTGGCTGCTCAACCGGCCGTTGTAGTTATCGGTGAACTTGGCCAGCGAATGATTGGCGAAATTCTCGCCGAAGGCGAAGAGCACCAGCGCCCCCTGCCAGTCGGGCGTCTCGCCTGCGAGATGCTCGTTCACGCCCGCCACGTCGAGCGGCATCTTGTTGTGGTTGCGCACGTCCGAGGCGCTGACGAAGGGACCCGCGCCGATCTGCCATTCTTCCATTGCCGATGCCGGCGTGGTCAAGACGAGCGGCGCGACGAGCGTCACGGCAGCAAACATCGCGCCGCGAATGCGGCGGGGCGTGGTCATCATCTGGGGAAATCCTCCGGTTTGAGGGCAGGCGCCGGGAGGATACATTAATATGAGTAAATCAGTCAAGAAATGCGTGCGCGAGGCGCACCAACATTTTTATTGTTTTATTTCAATGACTTGAAGCACGTGATACTGTGTCAGCACACGCTTGGCGCTCAGACGACCACTGGTTCCGCCTTTTGCGCGCCCACGTCGAAGACACGCTTGTAACGGGCGATCTCGGCGGCGGGCCCGAGCGCCTTGGCTGGGTTGTCCGAAAGCTTGACCGTCGGCCGGCCATTGGCGCTGACCGCCTTGCAGACCAGGCTGAACGGCGCCAGGGCGTCGCTGGGGGCGAGCCCGCGGAAGTCGTTCGTCAGGAGCGTCCCCCAGCCAAAGCTCAGCTTCACCCGCCCGTGGAACTGCGCGCAAAGCTCCTCAATCCGCGCTACGTCCAGCCCGTCCGAGAAGATGACCAGCTTCTCCCGCGGGTCCTGGCCCAGGCTTTCCCACCAAGCGATGGCGGTTTCGGCGCCCTCGGCCGGGTCGCCCGAATCGATGCGGATGCCGGTCCAGGAGGCGAGCCACTCCGGCGCGCGCGCAAGAAATCCCTTGGTGCCGTATGTGTCGGGCAGAATTATCCGAAGGTTGCCGTCGTAGTCGGCGTGCCAGTTCTCAAGCACCTTGTAGGGTGCCTGCGCCAGCGCCGCGTCATCCCCGGCCAGCGCTGCATAGACCATCGGCAGCTCGTGGGCGTTGGTGCCGATCGCCTCGATGTCACGACGCATGGCGATGAGGCAGTTCGAAGAGCCGGTGAACTTGTCCCCCAGCCCCTCGATCATCGCCTGCACGCACCAGTCCTGCCAGAGGAACCCGTGCCGCCGCCGCGTGCCGAAGTCCGAGATCCTGAGGCCCGGCAGCTCGCGCAGCCGCTCGATCTTCTCCCAGACCCGGGTCATGGCGCGGGCATAGAGGACCTGCAGCTCGAAATAGCCCATGCCGTTCAGCACCGCGCGCGAGCGCATCTCCATCAGTACGGCGAGTGCGGGGATTTCCCACATCATCACCTCGGGCCAGGAGCCCTCGAAGGTCAGCTCGTACTGGTCGCCGCGGCGTTCCAGCCGGTAGTCCGGCATGCGGAACTCCTCCAGCCAGGCCATGAACTCCGACGAGAACATCTGACGCTTGCCGTAGAAGGTGTTGCCCCGCAGCCAGGTCGACTCGCCCCGGCGCAGGCGCAGGCCGCGGATGTGGTCAAGCTGAGCGCGCAGGTCTTCCTCCGCGATGAGCCTCGCCAGCGGCACGTCGTCCGAGCGGTTGATGAGGCTGAACTCAACCCGGACGTCTGCATGGCGGCGGAAGACGCTCTGCAGCATCAAAAGCTTGTAGAAATCCGTGTCGAGCAGCGAGCGCACCACCGGGTCGATGCGCCAAG
>CAYLHK010000103.1:0-11975 GCA_964383295.1 uncultured Rhodovulum sp. | reverse complement strand
ACCTTGGTCTCGCTGACCGAGACGGCGATCTGCATCTCGTCGTCATCGAGGAGCTTGCGCAACTCGCCCACCGTCTTGCGCGGCACGATCACGCCGGGCAGGTCCGCCGCTCCGTCGGGCAGGCCCGCGTCGATGCGCGCAAGCCGGTGCCCGTCGGTCGCCACGCAGCGCAGCACCGGCCCGTCGGGGCCGGTGGCGGCATGCATGTAGACGCCGTTGAGATAGTAGCGCGTCTCCTCGGTCGAGATCGCGAACTTGGCCTTGTCGAACAGCCGCCGCAGCACCGGGGCTGCGCAGGCGAAGTTGCAGGCGTATTCCGCACTCGCCATGACCGGAAAGTCCTCGCGCGGAAGGGTGGCGAGCGAGAAATGCGAGCGGCCCGCGCGCACTTCCAGCCGGCCGGCGAGGCCGTCGTCGGAGAGCTCGACCATGGCGCCGTCGGGCAGCTTGCGCACGATCTCGTGCAGCATGTGGGCTGGTACCGTCGTGGCCCCGGCGCGGGTGACCATGGCGCGCGCGCGGTCGACCACCTCGATGTCGAGGTCGGTGGCGCGGAAGGCGACCTGCTCGCCATCGGCCTCGATCAGCACGTTTCCGAGGATCGGGATGGTGTTGCGCCGTTCCACCACCGACTGCGCCCGGCTCATCGCCCGGAGGAGGGCGCTGCGCTCCATGCTGAGTTTCATGCTCTCCACCGTTGCAGAATCGGACCCCCGCGATCCCGTGCCGGTTGCGCGGAACGTGACGTTACCGATTCGAGGCCAAAGGGCAAGAACCCCGCGGCGCAACGGAGGAAATCGACGGCGATCAGGCGCCGGTTCAGGCTCCGGGACAATGGCCCGGCCCGTCGCCCGCCAGCATTCCCAAGCGCGGGAATCTCAGCAAGATACTGATTTCACAAAGATATGCGTACCGGGGTTTACCCGATGGAAACCTCTGGTAGGAGATCGCCTTATTCTGCCGACCCGCTCCACCATATCTTGTGGATAAACTCTAGCACGACTGTTTACGGTCCAGATCTGGGGTAAGGATTCGCAGCCGACCGCTGCGACCTTCCGATGCGGCTGCCGCTCCCGCGCTTGCGCGACCGCCGAACTCCGCGCCGGAACGCGGTGCCGCATCTCGGAGGACCAGAACGTCACGTTGCCTTGATGGCGGTCAGCGCAGCGCCCCGATCACGCCACCCGCGACCGCACCCTCGACAGGGCGATCCGCGATGACTTCGCCCGCAATCGCACCTCCCGCAGCGCCGGTCACGACGCGCTGGCCGGTGGTGTTTCCGCAGGCGGCGAGAAGAAGGCAGGCCGCGATGGCAGCCGCGATGTTGGTGGAATGGGTCATGATGCTCCCCTTGTTTCTGCCGACCGTGGGGCGGCCGGCTTCATGCAAGGCAAACGGTGGCAGGAGGGGTTCTATCCCCGACCGCTGCGCGGATCGGCGGAATTCGGCCGATAGCGTGAACCCCGGCGCGCGGCGGGCGTTGCTGCAAGGCCGGACACTCCGGCGCCAGGGATCGGAGGTCTCCCATGCCCGCCAAGTCCCGTGCCCAGCAGAAAGCCGCCGGTGCGGCGCTCGCCGCCAAGCGCGGCGAGACGCCGGTAAAGGACCTGCAGCGCGCCTCACGCGAGATGTACGACAGCATGACCGAGGCCGAGCTCGAAGACCTCGCCTCGACCAAGCACAAGGGCAAGCCCGAGCACGTTCCCAAGGACTGACGCGCGTCGCGCTATTTCACCGCGCCGGCCGCCATGCCCTTGATGATGTAGCGCTCGAGCAGGATGCCGATGAGCACCAGGGGCGCGATCGCCGCGGCCGAGAGCGCCGCCATCGACCACCAGTTGATGCCCTGGCTGCCGGTCTGGCTCGCCACCATCACCGGCAGGGTGTTGGCGTTGGTCGAGGTGAGGAGCGCCGCGAAGAAGTATTCGTTCCAGCACAGCACCAGGCTGAGGATGAAGGCGGCGACCATGCCGGGGAGTGCGATCGGCAGTACGATCTGCAGGAAGGCGCCCCAGATCGACAAGCCGTCGACCAGCGCCGCCTCCTCGAGCTCGACCGGGATCGCGGTGAACTGGTCGCGCATGATCCAGATGACGATGGGCAGCACCGTCAGCGTATAGAGCAGGGTCAGGCCGATGCGGGTATCGAGCAGGCCCAGCTCGCGGTAGAGGACGAGGAAGGGCAGTGCCAGCACCACAGGCGGCAGGATCAGCTGGCTGAGGAAGAAGAACGAGATGTCCTTGTTGCGCATGAAGCCGAAGCGGTAGTTGAACCGGCTGAGCCCGTAGGCGGCGAGAGAGCCGAGGATGACGGCGAGCGCCGAGGCGCTGGTGGCGATGATCGCGCTGTTCCAGAACCGCTTCAGGAACTCCTGCCGCGGGGTCGAGACCTGACCGATCGTGTCCGGCGAGAGGCCGAGCGAACGCCAGCCGCGCCAGTCCGGCGGGAAGTCGAGCCAGGGGATCATGTGGCCTTGCGTCACGTCGGGGGCGGTCTTGAACGAGGTCGTCACCGTCCAGAAGATCGGGAAGAGGCAGATGAAGGCCCAGATCACCAGCGCGCCGTAGATCGCGAGGCGCGAGGCCCAGAAACGGACGCCGGGGGCGGTCTCGGCGCTCATTGCGTGATCCCGTGCGAGCGGCGCAGCAGGCGGTTGAAAAGCGCGAGCAGCCCGGTGACCGCGATCACGATCAGCACCAGGTAGACCATGGCGAGAAGTGTGCCGTAGCCGACGTTCGAGCGGTCGCGGTACTCGCGGAAGATGAAGCTGGTGACGCTGTCGGTCGCCCCGCCCGGCCCCCCGGCGGTGACATTGATGATGATGTCGGCGAGCTTCAGCTTGAAGATGATGCGGATGACGATGACCGTCACCGAGACCGGCAGCATGAGCGGGAAGGTGACCTGCCAGAACTGCTGCCAGCGGCTGGCGCCGTCGACGCGCGCCGCCTCCTGCACCTCGCGATCAAGGCTCTGCAGGCCGGCGAGGAGCATGATCATCATGAAGGGAATGAAGGTCCAGGCGTCCATCACCATGATGGTCAGCCGCGCCACCTCGGGCGAGCCGAAGAAGGAGGGGCTGTCCCAGCCGAGCCAGCGGGCGAAGCGGGCGACGGGTCCGAAGCGGATCTCCATCATCGACTTGCCGACCATCCAGCTCACCGCCACCGGCGACAGCATCAGCGGCATCAGGAACACAACGCGCCAGAACTTGCGGGCGCGGATGTCTGCGGCGAGCAGCAGCGCGAGACCGAAGGCGATCGCATATTCGACCGCGACGGCAAGGACATAGAGAACCATGTTGCCGAGGGCGTTCCAGTAGAACGGATCGCCCCACATGCGGCGGAGATTGTCGATCCCGTTGAAGCGCGGCCCCGAGGCACTGGAGAGGTTCCAGTCGGAGAAGGCGATCCCGATGCCTGAAAGCAAAGGAAAAATCACCATCGCCACCACGAAGAGGATGGCGGGGAGGACGAAGAGGGTGCGCTTGCCCTGTTCGCCGCGGGTCATCACCTGCGAGGCGCCAAGCGCGATGCCCCAGAGGACATAGGCGTAGAGGACCGGGCGCCAGGTGGCGAAGCCGAAGTCGGTATAGCCGGCGCGATAGAGCGCCTGGAGAGCAAAAACCGTTACCAGCAGCAGGGTTGCGGCCCGCAGCAGGAGCCGGCCGGCACGAGCGCGACGCGGGGGGATCGCATCTGAGGCGACGGTGTGGAGGCGGTCCCCCGTCGCGCTCATTTCGGGCTGCCGGGACAGGAGGTTAAGGGCGATTCCGCGGTATGGAACGCATATGGAAGGCGTATGGAAAGCGTATGGCCGTTCTGCGCGCAGGGTAGACAGGGCAGCGCGCCGACGGCGGTCACTCGTCCTCGCCCTCCTCCGGCTCGGCGGTCTCGGCCTCGATCCAGGCGCGGTAGTCGTCGGGGACGCTGACCGGTTGGGCGACGATGGCGGGGATCTCGAACGGGTGCAGGCCGCGCACCGCCTCGACCACGGCGGGAAAGAGCTCGGCGCGGGTCTTGAGCACCAGCGGCACCTCGACCTGGCGCTCGGTGCGCCCGCCCCATCGATAGACGGTCTCGATCGGGCCATGGATGTTGGCCGAGGCCGCCAGCCGCTCGGAGACCATGGCTTCGGCGATGACCGAGGCCGTGCCGTCGTCCGGGCAATTGATCGCCACCGTGATGATTGTGCTCAACCGAACTCCCTCGCCCACCGCTGCGGCGGATCATGCACGAAGTCGTAGCAGGCGGACGCTGCAGATCAACATATTCCGACACGCGCGCCATGCTTGCGTCTATCCGCGCGCCGATATAGGCATACCCCCTATATCTATAAGGGAGCTGCGCATGTCCCATCTCACACGGGACAAGACCAAGCTGTTGAAGCGGGTGCGGCGGCTGAAGGGCCAGATCGAGGCGGTGGAGCGCGCGATCGAGAGCGAGAAGGATTGCGGCACGATCCTGCATCTCGTCGCCTCGATCCGCGGTGCAACCGCGGGGCTGACCAGCGAGCTGATCGAGGAACACCTGCACCACCACGTCATCGACGTCGAGGACGACGCGGCCCGGCATCGGGGCGGCGAGGAGCTTGCCGCCGTTCTCCGCAGCTATCTGAAATAGGCGCACGCCATGCACGACCATCCGATGCACGACAACGAGGATCACGGGCACGAGGATCATGGGCACGGGGAGCATGGCCACGGCAGCCATGCCCACGGGAACCACGACCACCCGCACCCCCATCCGGCCAACGGCGCCCATGAGCACGTGTTCCTGGGCGCCGCCCATGACCGTAACGCCCGACGGACCTGGATCGTCATTGCCATCACCGCGACGATGATGGTGGCCGAGATCACCGCCGGGACGATCTTCGGATCCATGGCGCTGCTGGCCGACGGCTGGCACATGTCGACCCATGCGGCGGCGCTGATGATCACCGCGCTGTCGTATACCTTCGCGCGGCGCCATGCGCGCGATCCGCGCTTCACCTTCGGCACCGGAAAGGTCGGCGATCTCGCCGCCTTCGGCAGCGCGATCGTGCTCGGCGTGGTGGCGGTGCTGATCGGCTGGGAGAGCCTGCATCGCCTGACCAGTCCGGTCCCGATCGACTTCTTCCAGGCGACCGTGGTCGCGGTGATCGGTCTGGTGGTGAACCTCGTCTGCGCGGTGCTCCTGCACGACGGGCACGACCACCATGGTCACGACCACCACGGTCACGGGCACCATGGTCACGGGCAGCAAGGGCACGATCACGGCCATCCGCACGCGCGCGACAACAACCTGCGGGCGGCGTATCTGCACGTGCTCGCCGACGCGCTAACCTCGGTGCTGGCGATCGTGGCGCTGCTGGCGGGGCGCTTCTACGGCTGGATCTGGCTCGATCCGGTGATCGGGATCGTCGGCGCGCTGGTCATCGCGCGCTGGTCCTGGGGGCTGATGAAGGCCTCGGGCGCGGTGCTCGTAGACTATGCCGGCCCCGGCACGCCCCTGCCCGCCCGCATCCGCGCAGAGATCGAGCGCGACGGGGCGGAGATCACCGACCTGCATGTCTGGCAGCTCGGGCCCGGCCACCATGGTGCGATCGTGGCGATCCGCGCCGCGGCGCCCGCGAGCCCGGCCGACTACCGCGCCCGGCTCGGCCATCTCGCGGGCCTGTCCCATGTGACGATCGAGGTCCAGGCGGCCTGAAGCCGGGCCGCCCGACGGCAGCCCGGCAGCCTCGGCACCCTTCAGGACGGCGCGGGTCACCCGCGCCGTCCTGCTTTGCGCCTCCTCCCTTCCCCCGCGCCCAGCAGCCGGCGACAGGCGCACTCCGGCCGGCGCAAAACCTTCGCTTGCCGCACATACCGACTGGTCGGTATGTTCTGATTCGTTGGAGCGGCGATGGCGGAACAGGATGGCCACGAACGGGTTGAACGAGATGGGGCGAGGCAAGCGCGGCAGTGCCCGCGAGGCGCTGCTGCAGGCGGCGCTCAGGGTGATCCGCGCCAAGGGCTATGCTGCGACGACGGTTGACGACATCTGCGCCGCCGCAGGCAGGACCAAGGGGAGCTTCTTCCACCACTTCGACAGCAAGGAGGCTTTGGGCGTGGCGGCAGCGGACTACTGGGCGGAGTGGACGGGCGCGATGTTCGCGCAGGCGCCCTATCACGCCCCCGCCGATCCGGCCGAACGGGTGCTCGCCTATGTCGATTTCCGCAAGGCTATTCTGGCGGGCGAGCTGCCCGAGTTTACCTGCCTCGTCGGCACGATGGTGCAGGAGACCTATGACAGCAGCCCGGCGATCCGCGACGCCTGCGCGCGCTCGATCCTGGGCCATGCCGCGACGCTCGAGGCCGATATCGATGCGGCGATCGCCGCGCGCGGAATGGCGCCCGACTGGACCGCCGCCAGCCTCGCCCGCCACACCCAGGCGGTGCTGCAAGGCGCCTTCATCATGGCCAAGGCGAGCGGCGGGCCGCAACTGGCCATGGAGAGCGTCGACCACCTGCGACGCTACATCGCGTTTCTTTTCACACCGAAGGCTTCAAGGGAGGAAGCAACATGAACTACGTCGATGGTTTCGTGGCGGCCGTACCGAACGCCAATCGTGACAAGTACATCAAGCATGCCGAGGAGGCTGCGGTCCTCTTCAAGGAGTACGGCGCGCTGAAATGCGTCGAGTGCTGGGGCGACGACGTGCCCGAGGGCGAGCACACCTCCTTCACCATGGCGGTGAAGCGCAAGGACGACGAGGCGACGATCTTCTCCTGGGTGGTCTGGCCCTCGAAGGAGGTGCGCGACACCGCCTGGGCGAAGATGATGGACGACCCCCGCATGGCACCGGAGGCGAACCCGATGCCCTTCGACGGCAAGCGGCTGATCTACGGCGGCTTCCAGGTGATCGTCGAGGCATGAGGCGGGTGCGATGCAAAAGATCGTCCCCTGTCTCTGGTACGACAGCGACGCCGAGGAGGCGCTCAGGCACTATGCCGGCCTGATCCCCGGCTCGTCGATCGGCGCCGCCACCCGCTACGGCAAGGCGGGCCAGGAGATCCATGGCCGGGCCGAGGGCTCGGTCATGACCATCGAGGCGGACCTCGGCGGCACCAGGGTCGTCGGCCTGAACGGCGGGCCGATGTTCAGCTTCACCCCGGCGATCTCGTTCTTCGTGACGCTGGAGGAGGCGGCCTCTGTCGAGCGGCTCTGGGAGGGGCTGCTCGGTGGCGGCGAGGTGTTGATGCCGCTTGGCGCCTATGACTGGAGCCCGCGCTACGGCTGGGTCCGGGACCGCTGGGGGCTGACCTGGCAGGTCGCCCTCGGCAGCCCTGCCGGCAGCGGCCGGGCCGTGGTGCCGTCCTTCCTCTTCACCGGCGATGTCTACGGGCGCGCCGAGGAGGCGATCGGCGCCTGGGCCTCGCTCTTCGAGGGCTCGGGGGTCGAGGGCATCCGGCGCCATGACGGCTCCGCGCCCACGGGCCGCGAGGGCGCGGTGATGCACGCGCAGTTCCGGCTGGCGGGCGAGACCTTCATGGCGATGGACAGCGGGGCGGAGCACGGCTTCGGCTTCAGCGAGGCCTTCTCGCTGGTGATCAACTGCCGCGACCAGGCCGAGATCGACCATTTCTGGGCGATGTCCGCCGTGCCCGAGGCCGAGCAGTGCGGCTGGCTCAAGGACCGCTTCGGCGTCTCGTGGCAGGTCGTGCCCGAGGCGATGGAGGCGATGATGGCCGACCCCGACCGCGCCAAGGTCGAGCGGGTGACGGAGGCCTTCCTCGCGATGAAGAAGTTCGACCTCGCGGCGCTGAAGCGCGCCGCCGCCGGCTGAAGGGAGCGCGAGATGCCCGGGGATTTCTGGATCAACCTGCCCGTCGCCGACGTGGACCGGGCGCGAACCTTCTTCGAGGCGATCGGCTTCGGCGCGCAGGGAGCGCCGGCCGAGAGCGGCGGCATGGGCGCGCTGAAGCTGGGGCAGAAGGGCCTGACGGTGATGCTCGTGCCGCGCGAGCGCTTCGCGCATTTCGCCGGCGCCCCTGTCGCCGACGCCGGCAGCGGCGCCGAGGTGATGATCTCCTTCGACGCCGCCAGCCGGGCGGAGGTGGATGCGCTGCCGGGCAAGGTCACGGCCGCCGGCGGCACGGTCTTCGCCCCGCCGGCCGAGATCGAGGGCTGGATGTACGGCGCGGGCTTCCAGGATCTCGACGGCCACCACTGGAACATCCTGCACATGGACCCCGCGAAGATGCCGGGCGGCGCCGCGCGCTGAGCGCCGCCCAGATCACCATCAACCGAAGGAAACATACGATGCCTGAGGACAAGATGGCCGCCGAGACCCGCCCCGAGGCGGAGACGATGCGCGGCGTGATCGCCCATCTGAGCCTTGATGGGCGCGCGAAGGAGGCGGCGGCCTTCTACGCCCGCGCCTTCGGCGCGACGCCGATGGGCGAGTTCGTGGACGAGGAGAGCCCGGACCGCATGATGCATATGCAGGTAGCGATCAACGGCGGCGCGCTGATGATGACCGACTGCCGCGGGCCATGGGAGACCGCCGGCCCGGTGCGCAGCGTCTGCCTGATGCTGGTGGTCGAGGACGGCGACGCCTGGTGGGCGCGCGCAGTCGAGGCGGGCTGCGAGGTGGTGATGCCCTTCGAGAAGATGTTCTGGGGCGACCGCTGGGGCATGGTGCGCGACCCGTTCGGGGTCGAATGGGCGATCGACGAGCCGGACACGGGAGGCGCGGCATGAGCGACGCGACGACCACCCCCGCGACCGAGCACGAGCTGGTGCTGAGCCGGGTGGTCCCGGTGCCGCGCGCGGCGATCTACCGGGCCTGGACCACGCCCGAGATGCTGATGGAGTTCTTCGTCCCGAAACCCTGGACCATGGCCGAAGTGGATATCGACCCCCGGCCCGGCGGGCGCTGGAACTCGACCATGCGCAGCCCCGAGGGCGAGGAGTTTCCCAACAAGGGCGTGTTTCTCGAACTGGTCCCCAACGAGCGGCTGGTCTTCACCGACGCCTATTCCGAGGGCTGGGTGCCGGCCGAGAAGCCCTTCTTCACCGGCATCATCGAGCTCGCGGACGTGGACGGCGGCACCCGCTACACCGCCCGCGCCCGGCACTGGCGGGCCGAGGACATGGAAACCCACAAGTCCATGGGCTTCCACGAGGGCTGGGGCGCGGTGCTCGACCAGCTTGTGGCGCTGATCGAGGAGCGCGGCCCGAGCTGACCCCTCAGTCGGGCGTCGCGATCAGCGCGACGCCCGGCTCCGGCCGGATCGTCATGTGCATGATGGGCGCCGGCTCCGGGCCTGCCGGCGCGAACCGGAACCGGGCGAGCAGCGAGGTGAGGATGATCTGCGCCTGCATCATCGCGAAGTTCGCACCAACGCAGATCCGCGGCCCCGCTCCGAACGGCAGGTGCAGGTAGCGGTCGCGCGCCGCCACCTTCTCGGGGGCGAAATTGTCGGGGTCGAAGCCGTCCGGGTCCTCCCACCACATCCGGTGGCGGTGCAGCGCATAGATGTTCAGGAACACCGTATCGCGCGGGCGGATGTCGCGGTCATAGATCCGGTCCGCCGCCAGCACGTTGCGCGCGAGCAACCCCACCGGCGGATAGAGCCGCATCGCCTCCTGCAGCACCTGCTCGACGTAAGGCGCCGCCGCCAGATCGTCGGCCGTGGCCGCCGCGCCCGTCACCGCTGCCTTTGCCTCGGCCCGCGCCCGCTCCTGCATCTGCGGCGCATTGGCCAGCAGATAGAGCGACCAGGCCACCGCCAGCGCGGTCGTCTCGTGCCCGGCGACGATGAAGAACTGCATGTTGTGCAGAAGGTCGCGCGCATCCATCCGCCGCCCGGTCGAAGGGTCCTCGGCCTTCAGCATGTGATCGAGCAGGTCGTCGGCGCCGGTGCTCGCGCCCTCGCCGCGGCGCGCCTCGATCGCCGCGGCGACCATCCGGTGCATGGTACGCACCGCGCCGCGCCCGAGGATCTCGCCCGGCCGCGGCACCCAGGGCGGCACCTCGAGGAAGTCGAGCAGCGACGCCCGCCCCACGGTGAGGAAATAGCGGGTGATCGCCGCGCCGTATTCCTCGGCATCGAAATGCTCGCGCCCCGAGAGCGCCACGTCGCAGATCACGTCGAAGGTGGCGGACAGCATCTGCGCCACCATCTCCGTCGGCCCCTCCGCCGCCGCGAGGCGCCCCGCCGCCCGCTCGGCGGTCGCGGTCATCACCGGCGCCAGCGCGCGCACGTTGCGCGCCGAGAACACCGGCGCGATGGCCCGGCGCTGCCAGCGCCAGGCATCCCCCTCCGACGTGAACAGGCTCGCGCCCACCGCCGGGCGCAGCATGCGGATCATCACCTCGGACTTCGGGTAATTGCCCACGTTGTCGAGGAACACCCGCCGCATCCCTTCGGCCCCCTGCACCATGTGCCAGCGGGCGGGACCGGTCGATCCGCTGACGATCGGCTGGGTATAGGAGATCGCCGGCAGCACGTTCAGCACGTTGCGCCGAACCGCCCGCAGACTGGCCAACACACCCAGCGGCCGCCCGGGCGGGGTCACGGTGGGCGGGGTGAAACGATCGAGCGGCATCCCTCGCCTCCTGTCGGGCCTCGCGCTCAACCTGGGGCGAACCCCTGCCCGCGTCCAGCGGCCTGACGCGCAGGCGCCGCCTCCCGTCCGGGCCTGCCGCCCGGATTCATACAGGAAAGCTTTCCTGGAGAGCAGTCAGCTGCGCGCGAACGCGCGCGCAGCCAGCAAAGAAGCAATGCGCGCACCGCGCGCATCAGGGCGGCAACGGCCGCCCGGTCAGGCGCTCGCCGCCTCGGGCGCCGTCTTCAGACGACGCACCACCAGCTTGTTCAGCGCCGCCACATAGGCCCGCGCCGAGGCGACGACCGTATCGGTGGCCGCCGACTGGGCGGTGACGATCTTGCCGTCCTCCTCCAGCCGCACGCTCACCGTCGCCTGCGCATCCGTGCCCTCGGTCACCGCATGCACCTGATAGAGCGCGAGCCGCGCCTCATGGGGCACCAGCGCCTTGATCGCGTTGAAGGTCGCATCCACCGGCCCGTCGCCGGTCGCATGCACCGAATGCTCGGCCCCGTCGATGACCAGCACCAGGTCGGCCGTCTGCGGCTCGTCGGTCCCGCAGACCACGCGCAGGGACTTCACCTGGATGCGATCGTTCGCCGCATGGGTGCCGGTGTCCTGCATCAGCGCCACGAGGTCGTCGTCGTAGACCTCCTTCTTGCGATCGGCCAGTTCCTTGAAGCGCACGAAGACGTCGTTGAGCTGGTTGTCGCCCAGGCTGAAGCCGAGCTCGCCCAGCTTGGCGCGCAACGCCGCGCGCCCCGAATGCTTGCCCATGACGAGGCTGGTCGCGTTCAGCCCGATGTCCTCGGGGCGCATGATCTCGAAGGTCTCGGCGTTCTTCAGCATCCCGTCCTGGTGGATGCCGCTCTCGTGCGCGAAGGCATTCTTGCCGACGATCGCCTTGTTGAACTGCACCGGAAAGCCCGAGACGGTCGCCACCACGCGGCTGATCTGCATGATCTTCGTCGTGTCGATCGAGGTCGCGAAGGGCAGGATGTCGTTGCGCACCCGCATCGCCATCACCACCTCTTCCAGCGCGGTGTTGCCCGCCCGCTCGCCCAGCCCGTTGATCGTGCATTCGATCTGCCGCGCGCCGGCTTCGACGGCCGCCAGCGCGTTCGCCGTCGCCATGCCGAGGTCGTTGTGGCAATGGGTCGCGAAGGTGATCGCATCCGCCCCCGGAACGCGCTCGATCAGCATGCGGATCAGCTCGGCGCTCTCGCGGGGGGCGGTGTAGCCGACGGTGTCGGGGATGTTGATCGTGGTCGCGCCCGCCTTGATCGCGATCTCGACCACCCGGCACAGGTAGTCGTGCTCGGTGCGCGTCGCATCCATCGGCGACCACTGCACGTTGTCGCAGAGGTTGCGGGCATGGCTGACGGTGTCGTGGATCCGCTC
>CAYLHK010000102.1:0-12208 GCA_964383295.1 uncultured Rhodovulum sp. | reverse complement strand
GGTCGAGCAGGCCGAGGTGATCGAGTCGTTGATGCCCTTGATCTTGAAGGGCGTGGCCAGGCAGGCCGAATTGGTCGAGGACATGCAGCGCGTGACCATGAAGGGGCCCATCCGCTTGGGCGAGCCCTTCTCGATGACGGTGTTGTGGGCCACGAAGAAGTTGTGCGTGGACGGCCCGCCCGAGCCCATGACGAGGCCGGTGCGCTCGTTGGAGACGTCGCTCTCCTCGAGGCCGCTGTCGGCGATCGCCTGCTCCATGGCGATGAAGTTGTAGGCCGCGCCATCGCCCATGAAGCGCAGCTGGCGCTTGTCGACATGTGCGGCGATGTCGATGTCGGGACGGCCGTGGATCTGGCTGCGGAAGCCATGCTCGGCATAGTCGGGGGCGAAGGAGATGCCCGAGCGGCCCTCCTTCAGGGATTTGGTCACCGCGGCGGCGTCATTGCCGATCGACGAGACGATGCCAAGGCCGGTGATAACGACGCGCCGCATTGGCGGTCCTCCTCAGTCCTGAAACAGTCCGACCTTCATGTCGGTGGCCGTATATATGAGTTCGCCGTCGGCGCGCATCTCCCCGTTGGCGATTCCGAGCTTGAGCTTGCGATCGATCACGCGGGTGAAGTTGACCGTGTACTCCACGAGCTTCACCGAGGGCGTCACCATGCCGGTGAACTTTACCTCGCCGACGCCGAGCGCCCGTCCGCGGCCCTGCATCCCGCGCCAGCCGAGGTTGAACCCGGTCAGCTGCCAGAGCGCGTCGAGGCCGAGGCAACCCGGCATCACCGGATCGCCGAGGAAGTGGCACTTGAAGAACCAGAGGTCGGGATGGATGTCGAACTCGGCCACCACATGGCCCTTGCCGTCGGCGCCACGGTCATCCGAGATGTCGGTGACCCGGTCCATCATCAGCATGGGCGGCGTTGGAAGCTGGGGATTGCCCGGGCCGAACATGTCGCCGCGGGCACAGGCCATAAGCCCGTCGAAATCGATCTGGGTCGGCCTCTGCAACATGCGCGATGCGTTCTCCCGTGCCGGGTTGCGGCGTTGCGGCGACGTCTAGCACCCCGGCGGAGGACCGCGCAAGGGCGGCCCGAACGCGCCCGCGTCCTCGCCGCCCCGTGGGGGCGCGCTAGGTCCCGGAGGACGAGGTGGCTTTTGGGAGACGCGCAATGGCTTATGTGGACGGATTCCTGCTCGCGGTGCCCGACAGCAATCGCGACGCCTATCGGGCGATCGCCGAGAAGGCGGCCGAGGTGTTCAAGGACCACGGGGCGCTGGCGGTGATGGAATGCTGGGGCGACGACGTGCCGGAGGGGAAGGTCACGTCCTTCCCGATGGCGGTGAAGCTCAAGCAGGGCGAGACGGTGGTGTTCTCCTGGATCATCTGGCCCTCGCGCGAGGCGCGCGACGCCGGCAATGCGAAGGTCATGGCCGATCCGCGGCTCGAGGACGCGGAGATGCCCTTCGACGGGATGCGGATGATCTTCGGTGGCTTCGAGGTGCTGGTCGAGGCGTGATCCGCGGGCTTGGCGCCGTGGAGGACGTTTTCAGACAGTTGATTCCCGGTGATGTTCGTGGCCCGTGCGGCATCGGGAAGACCCGCGTGGACTTTGTTCCACGGGGCTGGGGCGATCGGCCGGTGCTGGTGCCGGTCCTGGCCTGAGGCGACGTCGCAGGGCGCATCAACGGCGGGCTGATCGCGCACACCGCCCACCGTGTTAGCGGCGCGAGTGCACCCACACCTCGACATCTTCCCGACGCGATCTGCCCCGGGACGACGTCTTCGGCGCGATCACGACCGCCTGCGTCTTCGCCCGGGAGGATCGCGCGGACGACGCCGGCCGCTTTATGCGCGCCGAGATGCGCGCTACACCGACAAGTTCTGGACGCAAGGTCGCAGCCATGACCCTTCGAATCGGCGACATCGCCCGCGATGCCGGGATCATTGGGCCCTTCGCACCGGCGGTGCGCGCCCTTGCCGATGCGGTATCCTCGCTGCGCGGGGCCGTGGATTTCGTTGCGGCCTGCGTGGCCGCGGAAGTGGAGCCGGGGTAAGGGCATGGAGAAGACCTTGGACGTCATCACCATCGGTCGGTCGTCGGTGGACCTCTACGGGGACCAGGTGGGCGGGCGGCTGGAGGACATGGGGTCGTTCTCCAAATACATCGGCGGCTCTCCGACCAACATCGCCTGCGGGGCGGCGCGGCTGGGCTTGCGGACGGCGGTGATCACCGGCGTCGGCGACGAGCACATGGGCCGGTTCATCGTCGAGCAGCTGGCGCGCGAGGGTGTGGACACGCGCGGCGTGAAGGTTGATCCCGAGCGGCTGACGGCGCTGGTGCTGCTGGGCATCCGCGACGACGAGCGGTTCCCGCTGATCTTCTACCGCGAGAACTGCGCCGACATGGGGCTGACCGAGGCGGACATCGACGAGGGGTTCATCGCCGAGGCGCGGGCGGTTGTGGCGACCGGGACGCATCTCAGCCATCCCCGTACCGAGGCGGCGGTGCTGAAGACCCTGACGCTCGCCAGGAAGCACGGCGCCCGGACGGCGCTCGACATCGACTATCGCCCGAACCTCTGGGGCGTCGCCGGCCACGGCGAGGGTGAGAGCCGCTTCGTCGAGAGCGAGGCCGTGACCCGCAAGCTCCTGTCCACGCTCCACCTTTTCGACCTGATCGTCGGCACCGAGGAGGAGTTCCACATCGCCGGCGGCACCACCGACACGCTCGCGGCGCTGAACGCGGTGCGGGAGGTCTCGGACGCCACGCTCGTCTGCAAGCGCGGCGCGCGCGGGGCGACGGCCTTTGCCGGCCCGATCCCGGCGAGCCTCGACGACGGCGAGAGCGGCCCCGGCTTCCCGATCGAGGTCTTCAACGTGCTCGGGGCGGGCGACGGCTTCTTCGCGGGGCTGCTCAAGGGCTGGCTGGACGATGCCGACTGGCCGACCGCGCTGAAATACGCCAACGCCTGCGGCGCCTTCGCCGTCTCGCGCCACGGCTGTACCCCTGCCTATCCCTCGCTTGCCGAGCTCGAGTTCTTCCTCGCCCGCGGCATCGTCCGGCCCGACCTGCGCAACGACCACGAGCTCGAGCAGATCCACTGGTCGACGAACCGCCACGCCGCGAACGGGGGCGACTGGTCCGGGATGAGGGTCTTCGCCTTCGACCACCGCGCCCAGTTCGAAGAGATGGCGGGGGCGACGCCCGAGCGGATCGGGGCCTTCAAACAGCTCTGCCTCGACGCAGCGCTTGAGGTGCAGGACGGCCGCCCCGGCTACGGCATCCTCTGCGACAGCCGTCTCGGCCGCGCCGCGCTGCACGCCGCCTCGGGGACGGGTCTCTGGATCGGCCGCCCCTGCGAATGGCCCGGCTCGCGGCCGCTGGAGCTCGAGCCCGAGCTCGGTGCCGACTGCGGGGGGCTCGGCGAATGGGCGCGCGAGAACGTGGTCAAGGTCCTGTGCTTCTGCCATCCCGACGACGCGCCGGAGCTGCGCGAGCGACAGGAGGCGACGGTCAGGCGGCTCTGGGAGGCGTCGCGCCGCAACCGGCTGGAGTTCCTGCAGGAGATCATCCCCTCCAAGGTCGGCCCCGTCGGCGACGACACCACCGCCACCCTGATCGGCCGCTTCTACGCCGCCGGCATCCGGCCCGACTGGTGGAAGCTCGAACCCATGACCTCCGCGGCCGCCTGGGCCAGCACCATCGCGGCGATCGAAGCGCACGACCTGCACACAAGGGGCATCGTGGTGCTCGGCCTCGATGCGCCCGAGGCGGAGCTTGCGGCGAGCTTCGAGACGGCGGCGGGGTTCGAGCTCGTCAAGGGGTTCGCGGTGGGTCGAACCATTTTCGGCGAGGTGGCGCGCGCCTGGATGACGGGTGGCATGAGCGATGCCGAGGCCGTGGCCGAGATGGCCGGGCGCTATGCGCGGCTCTGCGGGGTCTGGGACCGGGCGCGGGCCGCCGCGCGCGAGACTGCGGCATGAGCCCGAGGTACGGCGCGGAACGGGATCCCGTGGGCGGCACCAGCCGTCTCGCGGAGGATGGGATGCGCTTCGCCGCCGCGCCGGCGAGGGCGCCGGCCTGAGCGCGGGGAGGGGCCGATGTTCGACGTCACCCATCCGTTCCTCTGCCCGCTCCTGGTCCGTCTCCCCTTCGGCGCGATCGCCGCGGTGGCGATCTGCGGCCTCCTGATCAACCACGACCCCGAGACGTCCCGAAAGGAACACCGGACATGAGCCCGCTCCTCAAGAAGCCCGTCGGCACCCATGGCAAGGTGCACGAGATCACCCCGGCCTCGGCGGGCTGGCGCTACGTCGGCTTCTCGCTCTATCGGCTGCGGCCCGGCGAGACCGCGGCCGAGGCGACCGGCGGCAACGAGGTCATCCTCGTCATGGTCGAGGGCCGCGCCGCCTTTCGCGCCGCGGGGCGGGACTGGGGCGTGCTCGGCGAGCGGATGGACCTGTTCGAGAAGACGCCGCCGCACAGCCTCTATGTCCCGAACGGCGCCGACTGGCAGGCCCGCGCCGAAACCGACTGCACGATCGCCGTCTGCGCCGCACCGGGACGCGGCGGCCATCCTGCCCGTCGCATCGGCCCGGGCGGCATCACCCTGACCGAGCGCGGCAAGGGCACGAACACCCGCTACATCAACAACATCGCCATGGAGAACGAGGATTTCGCCGACGCGCTGCTGGTAACCGAGGTCTTCACCCCGGCTGGCCACTGGTCCTCCTACCCCTCGCACCGCCATGACGAGGACGACTTCCCCCGCATCACCTACCTCGAGGAGACCTACTACCACCGCCTGAACCCGAAGGACGGCTTCGCCGTCCAGCGCGTCTACACCGACGATGGGTCGCTGGACGAGACGATGGCGGTCAAGGACGGCGACGTGACCCTCGTTCCCCGCGGCCACCACCCCTGCGGCGCGCCCTACGGGTTTGAGCTCTACTATCTCAACGTCATGGCCGGTCCGCGCCGCAACTGGCGCTTCGTGCCGGCGCCGGAGGTCGAGTGGATCATGAAGCGGGACGCCTGACGCCGCCCGCGACCTGACTGGACGCCAAGTCGCTGAGGGCGCCATGCTCGATTCCGCCGTCGTCGGCGCCCGCCGCATGGGCCCGGTGCATGTCCCGAGCGCGAGCGCAGTGGGGGCATCCGGTACGGTCAGGCGCGCGCCGCGCCGGGGCAGGCGAGATCTTCGCCGCCCCGGGCTCGACGGCATAAGTGATCGTCAGCCCGTTCAGAGATCGAGGCCCTCTCTTACCGCGGCGGTGACGCCGGCAGTGTAATCGTTGAAGAGGAGCTGGCCATAGGCGTCCGAGGCGCGCTCGGCGCGGGCGAGCACGCCCGAGGCGGGGAACTTGCCCGCCGGCCGGGGATAGCGGTCATAGGACGGGACCACCGCCGGCCCGTCCGTGGGCGCCTTGGCCATGTCGACCAGATCCGGCCGCGCCACCAGCATGGCCGAGGTCTCGAACAGCGAGGCATGTTCCAGCTCGATGCCGGGGAAGCCGTCGGGGAACAGCTGTTCCAGCGCCTCGTGGCTGATGAAGTCCCAGTATTCCAGCCTGAGGATCGTCATGTCCTTGATGCCGTCGCGTGCGAGCTCGCGAAGCGCAAGGGTGATCCCTTCGATGACCGGCCAGACGTTCTCGAAATGGCCCGGCATCAGGACCATGCGGCGCACGCCATCCTTGGCAAAGCCGCAGATGATGTCGCGGATCATCAGCGCCATCGTCTGCGCGTCGAGGCTGATCGTGCCGGGAAAGGCCTCGCCGCCGCCCGAGCGCGGCTGGGAGCGATAGCCATAGGCCACCGCCGGCGCCACGATGCCGCCAACCTGGCGCGCAACTCTTTCCGCGACGGTCTGCGGCAGGATCACATCGACGCACAGCGCCATGTGCGGCCCGTGCTGCTCGGTCGCGCCGATCGGCAGGAAGACGGGCGCACCGCGCTTCACATGCGCGGCATAGTCTGGCCAGGCCATTTCAGCCATCATGACGGTATCGGACATGGAATGCTCCTATCGGGCGAAGCGGGAAGGGTGATGCGTCGGGCAGCCGGTAGTCCGGCCGCCGAAATCGGGGATCTCGGCCTCGGGGTTGCGCGCCGCCAGGCGGGCCGTGCGGTCGATGGTGGCGACCCGCGTGCCACCCAGGATGATGCTGAAAAAGGCGATTCCTCCGGGGTGGAACGGGGCGGTGGAAGGGCTGGCCGAGGCGTTCGGTCAGCACCGGATTCGCGGGCTCCGGCCCCTTCGGGCTCTAGCAGAGGCCCTGTCCGGATGCTAAAGAGAATCCCAAAGTAATCTTCTGATAATCGTGATGTTTGTGAACTGAGCTTTTTGCCAGTCTCCCGGACGCGGGCGTCGGAAGCCCACCGCAACCCTACTCCCGAAGCCGGCCGCTGCGGATCGTGGAGCTCGATGGCATTCCGACCCGCCGCACAGAAGCGCGCCTGTGCCGGGCGCCGTCAGGTCGCTGTTTCCGGTGGGCGGAAGCACTGCTCCGGCAGGATTTCCCCCACCTTGCCCGTCCGGAGGAGGTCGCCGCAATGATCAGAAACCGGCTGGAATGGCCGAACGGGGCGCGTTGCGCAGCCTCCATCAGCTTCGACATGGATGCGGACAGCCTCGTCCATATCGCACACCCGACACGGTCGCACCGGCTGGTCTCGGCGACCTCTATGCTGCGTTACGGGCCGACCATCGCCGTGCCGCGCATCATCGAGACCTGGCGCCGGCTGGACATCCGCCAGACCTTCTTCGTGCCGGGCTGGTGTGCCGAGACGCATCCCGAGGCGGTCCGCGCCATGGTCGAGGCAGGGCATGAGGTCGCGCTGCACAGCTATATCCATGAGCAGTCCTACGACTTTTCCCGCGACGAAGAGCGCTACTGGCTCCGTCGCGGCCTTGCGAGCCTCGCAAGCGTCACCGGCGAGCGTCCGAAAGGATGGCGCGCGCCGATGTATTCCTTCTCCGATCATTCCGCCGATCTGCTGATCGAAGAGGGCTTCGTCTATGATTCCTCGCTGATGGGCGATGACATTCCCTATGTGATCTCGACCGAGAAGGGGCGGCTTGTGGAGTTGCCGGCGCATTGGGGGATGGATGACTATCCGCAGTATGCCCATACGCCCGAGCTGGACTATTCGGTGCCGGTACGCGCGCCCTCGGAGGCGATCCGCAACTACAGCGAGGAGTTCGAGGCGAACTACGCCCATGGCGGCCTCTGGATCGGGGTCTGGCATCCGTTCCTGACCGGGCGGCTGTCGCGCTGGCACCATATCGAGAAATTCCTGACCGGGATCCGCGAGCGCAGCGACGTCTGGTTCGCGCCGCTGGGCGAGATCGCGGCCTGGATGCTCGAGCAGGAGAAGAAGGGCAATTTCACGCCCCGTGAGGACCGGCTGCCGTTCAACGAGGGGCCGCTTGCCCTGCACAAGTGACCGGGCATCTAGGGGTGCAGGACTGATGCCGCCTGCGGTGCGAGCCCCAGGTGACGGGTGCGGTTCCTAGCAGTCCGCGCCATGGCGCGCATGCTTTTCGTTCAAAATCATAAGCCTATCTGATATTCCTCTGATTCATGTCGAGGCGCGCGCGGTGCTCTGCCAGCGCGCGGACCTGAGCGGATATGGTGGCCCTTCAGGGTCGCTGGGGGCCGCCGCTAAGCAGGCCCGCGCAGCAATCCCGCCATGGGATCGGGATCGCAACCGCCTCTGCGCTGATTGCGCCACGTCTGCCTGGCGGGGTGTGCCGGGATCTCCCCGAAATCCGGCCGGAAACGCCCTTGCTCGCCGCTTGACCGTTGCGCATCGGGCGCGATCAGGCTTGCTTGGGGCGCAAATGGCCGCCCCTGCGCGTGACGACGCGGTGGGCCCGGCGAGGGAGACTTCAGCACCATGCCGCTTTCGCGCGAGCCCCAGCTCGACCCGTCCGACATCAAGCTCCTGCGCCTTTTCGTCCAGATCGTCGAATTCGGCGGCTTCTCCGCGGCCCAGGCTCAGCTCAACGTCAGCGCCACCACCATCAGCACCCAGATGGCGACACTCGAATCACGCCTCGGCATCCGGCTTTGCGACCGTGGCCGGGTGGGGTTCCGGCTGACCGACAAGGGCAAGCGCGTCTATGAGGCGGCGATCAATCTCGAGGAATCGATCGGAAAATTCCGCAGCGAAATGGGGGAGATGCGCGGTAAGCTGGTGGGAGAACTGCGCCTGGGTATCGCCGATTGCGTCGTCACCAATCCGGATATGCGCATCAGCGAGGCCTTTGCCGCCTTTTCCGGTCGCGAGCACGCGGTGCATGTCCGGCTCCAGATCGACGAATCGGACAAGATCGAGGGCCAGGTGCTGGACGGGAAGCTGCACATCGGGATCTCGGCCTTTCACCACCATGTGCCGAGCCTGATCTATGAGCGGCTCTTTCACGAGAAGCACTCGATCTATTGCGGGGCGGCGCATCGCCTTTTCGACCTGCCGGAAAGCGAGTTCAGCCCGGCGGTTCTCGGCCATGCCGAGGCGGTGATCAGCGCGAACTTCACGCAGCGCGCGGCTGTGCCGGTCCCGCTGAAGGCGGCGGCCACGGCGGGCAGTATGGAGGGGGCGCTGATGCTCATCCGCAGCGGCAAGTACATTGGCTATCTGCCCGACCATTACGCGCGGCAATGGGTGGAGCTGGGGGAGATCCGGCGCCTGCCGTGCAAGGGCAGCGAGTACCTGTCGCTTTTCGAGATCGCGTGCCGCAAGGAAACCGCCGAGCGCCGGCTGACCTCGGTCTTCCTGCAGGATCTGCGCCGCTCCTTCGGCCTGACCCCGCCGGTGGGGCTGAGGGCCGAGCGCCTCGGCTGAGACGTCGTGGGATCTGGGGGATGCGGCCGAGAATGGCGCGGATCGATTTAGGCGCCAGTCGATATGGGTATCCGAGCCGGTGCGGGAGCGTTTCCAGCAAGGCCTTCTGGTCGGCCTTGCTGCAGACGTCGGCCGTGGCGGGACGTTTGCCTCGGCTGCGCGGTCGGTCCTACGCCACTTCCTCGCCCAGGGCCGCGCGCCGCGCCTCGTCCATCACCGTACGCATGCGGCGGATGGCGCTGTCGAGGCCGCAGAAGATCGCCTCGCCGATGAGGAAATGCCCGATGTTCAGCTCGCGCACCTGGGGCAGGGCCGCGATCGGGCCGACGTTGTCGAAGGTCAGCCCGTGGCCGGCATGGACCTCGAGCCCGAGATCCTGGGCGAAGGCGGCCATTTCGGTCAGCCGCGTCAGCTCGGCCTCCACCGCCGGCTGGTCCCCGGCAATGCCGTGCTCGCAATAGGCGCCGGTGTGCAGCTCGATCACCGGCGCGCCGATCCGGTGCGCCGCCTCGATCTGCCGGCGGTCGGCGGCTATGAAGATCGACACCCGGCAGCCCGCCTCGCGCAGCGGCGCGATGAAATGCGCCAGCCGGTTTTCCTCGCGCGCCACTTCGAGCCCGCCCTCGGTGGTGCGCTCCTCGCGCCGCTCGGGCACGATGCACACCGCATGCGGCCGGTGGCGCAGCGCGATCGCCTGCATCTCGGGCGTGGCGGCCATCTCGAAGTTCAGCGGCAGCGTCAGGCTGGCCATCAGTGCGTCGATGTCGGCGTCGGTGATATGGCGCCGGTCCTCGCGCAGATGCGCGGTGATCCCGTCGGCACCTGCCGCCTCGGCGAGCTCGGCGGCACGCACCGGGTCGGGCCAGGGCCCGCCGCGGGCGTTTCGCACGGTGGCCACGTGGTCGATGTTCACGCCAAGCCGGAGCCGGGCGGAAGAGAGTTTCTGCGTCATGGGCAGGGCCTTCAGTCAATGCGGGGCGATCATATCCTGCCGGCGCGCCGCCGTCAGTCCCCGGATTGTGCGTCCTCGCCCAGCCCCAGCCGTCGCCGGCGCGCGGCTCGGTAGGTGACCACCACCGTGCGCACGAGATAGTAGAACGCGATCGAGGTGACGAGACCGGGCAGGAGCCCGCCGACCAGATAGGGCAGCATCACCTCGTTCCAGATCAGCGCGACCTTGGCCCACTGGCTCTCGCCCCGGCCGAAGAGGCTGAGGAAGGTCTCCCACAGCCCCTCGGCGGCCAGCGTGAAGGCATCGATCACGCGGCCGAAGTCGCGCCCCGTCAGCCCGGTGCCGAGGATCCGCCGCCCCAGCGCCATCGAGATCCAGGCGATGAAGGGGAAGGTGGCGAAATTCCCCAGCATCTGGCCGATGAAGGCGCCGAAGAGATTGCCGCCGACGATCCAGGCGAGCGCCAGGGCGAGCGGCACCTGCAGGCCGAAGAAGGGCGTGAACGAGACCATCACCCCGCAGGCGAAGCCGAGGGCGATCCGGTGCGGCGTGTCGGGGAGGCGGCGGATGCGGTGCGCGATGTATTCCAGGCCGCGCCGCCAGCCGCGACGCGGCAGGAGCGCCTCGCGGAGACGATCCTGGATCGGGGGTGTTTTGCGTCGCTTGAAGACCATGGAACCTGGCCGCCACCCCTCAGCGCGGCGGCGCCACGCCGCTAGCCGGCCTCGGGCGCCGGCCGCGACAGCCCGCGGTAGCGCCGGACGCCCGCCACGTCGGAATCGGCGTCGATCGCGGTGAGGACATGGGTCAGATGCTCCATGTCGCGCACCTCGATGTCGATGATCAGCCGATAGAAATCGGGGCGCCGCTCGGTGAAGTCGATGCCGGTGATATTGGCCCGCTGCTCGCCGATCAGGGTGCATATCCGCCCCAGCACGCCGGAATCGTTGGCGATCGCCACCTCGATACGCACCACATGGTCGGCGCGGGCGTGATCGTCGGACCAGCGCAGGTCGATCCAGCGGTCGGGCTCTTCCTCGTAGTGGACGAGCTCGCGGCAGTCGATGGCGTGGATCACCACACCCTTGCCGCGCACGGCGATGCCGACGATGCGCTCGCCGGGGATCGGGTTGCAGCAGGGCGCGGGGCGCGCCTCCTGGCCCGAGCCGAGCCCGATGACGACCGGCGCCGTGCTGTCCTCGGTGCTGCGCGGGATCGCTTCGCGCTGGAGCTCGGGATAGAGCGTGGAGATCAGGTCCTTGCCGGTGATCTCGGCGGCGCCGAGCCGGGCGAGCACGTCGTCGCCCTCGTCGAGCCCCATGCGCTTGGCCGCGGCCTCCAGCGCCTTGTCGGTCGCCTTCTTGCCCACGCGCTCCAGCGCCACGCGGGCGATCTCGCGCCCCAGCCGCACCTGGGTGGCGCGCTGCTCGCCGCGCAGACTGCGCCGGATGGCGGACTTGGCGCGCCCGGTCACCACCATGTCCTCCCAGGAGGGCTGCGGGCGCTGGCCCTCGGCGCGGATGATGGTGACGCTCTGCCCGTTGCGAAGCTTGGTCCACAGCGGCACGCGCTGGCCGTCGACCTTGGCGCCGACGGTGCTGTCACCGATGCGGGTGTGGATCGCATAGGCGAAGTCGATCGGGGTGGCGCCGCGCGGCAGCTTCACCACCTCGCCCTTCGGCGTGAAGCAGAACACCTGGTCGGTGAACATCTCGAGCTTCACATGCTCGAGGAAATCGTCCGAATCCTCTGCCGTCTCGAACCGCTCGGTCAGCGAGCGCAGCCACTGGAAGGGATCGACCGCGAACGGGTTCTCGAACCGCTCGCCGTCGCGGTAGGACCAGTGGGCGGCGACGCCGGTCTCGGCCACCGCATGCATCTCGGCGGTGCGTATCTGCACCTCGACCCGCTTGCCGTCGCGCCCCGAGACCGTGGTGTGGATCGAGCGATAGCCGTTCGATTTCGGCTGGCTGATGTAGTCCTTGAACCGGCCCGGCACGGCGCGCCAGCGCTGATGGACGGCACCGAGCGCGATGTAGCAGTCCTCGACCGAACGGGTGACGATGCGGAAGCCGTAGATGTCCGACAGCCGCGAGAAGCCCTCCTTCTTCTCCTCCATCTTGCGCCAGATGGAATAGGGCTTCTTTTCGCGTCCGATCACCTCGGAATCAACCCGTGCCTGGGCCAGAACCGTGCGGATGTCCTCGGTGATCTTGGGGATCGCATCGCCGCTCTCGTTGCGCAGCGTGAGGAACCGGCGGATGATCGAGTTGCGCGCCTCGGGGTTGAGGATGCGGAAACCGATGTCCTCGAGCTCGTCACGCATCCACTGCATGCCCATCCGCCCGGCCAGCGGCGCGAAGATGTCCATGGTCTCGCGCGCCTTGCGGATCTGCTTCTCGGG
>CAYLHK010000101.1:0-12645 GCA_964383295.1 uncultured Rhodovulum sp. | reverse complement strand
AGCCGCGCCTGCCCGGTCTGCAGGTCGATGCCGACGAGCCCGAGCGCCAGCCCGACGAAGAGTGCCGTCAGCCCGCGCAGCGCCGAATCGCCAAAGGCGGCCGAGACGGTGACGAAGGCCAGCACCATCAGCGCGAAATAGTCCGCCGGTCCCAGCGACAGGGCGAACTTCACCACCCAGGGCGCCACGAAGGCGAGCCCAAGCGTCGCGATCAGCCCCGCGACGAACGATCCGATCGCCGCGGTCGCCAGCGCCGGCCCCCCGCGCCCCTTGCGCGCCATCTTGTTGCCCTCGAGCGCTGTGACGATCGAGGCGCTCTCGCCGGGCGTGTTGAGCAGGATCGAGGTGGTCGATCCGCCGTACATGCCGCCGTAGTAGATGCCCGCGAACATGATCAGCGAGCCGGCCGGGTCCAGCCGGTAGGTGACCGGCAGGAGCAGCGCCACCGTCAGCGCCGGGCCGATGCCGGGCAGCACGCCCACCGCGGTGCCGATCGTCACCCCGATCAGCGCATACAGCAGGTTCATCGGGTCGAGCGCGACGCTCAGGCCCGTCAGCAGCAGCGAGAATGCATCCATCAGGGCACCAGGCGTTCGAGCGGGCCGGCCGGCAGCGACAGCTGCAGCCCGCGCGCGAAGAGAAGCCAGAGCACGAAGGAAAACGCGATCCCGATCGGGATCGTCATCCACAGCGGCCCGCGCCCGAAGCCGCGGGCGGCCAGCGCGAAGAGAAGCCCGGTCGCCACCGAGAAGCCGAACATCCGCAGCGTCAGCATCTGCGCGGCCAGCCCGCCGATGATCCAGAGCATCGGCGGCAACCGGTCAGCCTCACGCTCGGGGAACCGGCCGCGCCAGCCGGAGATCGCGGTCGCGACCGCCAGCACCGCGAGCCCCGCCGCGATGACATAGGGAAACGCCGTGGGCCCGATGCGCGCGTATTGCGCCGTCACCGGCATGCGCGCCGTCTGCCAGGCGATCACCGCGGCGACGAGCGCAAGCCCCGCCGCGATGACCAGAACCGCCCGGTCGGGGCCGCGCGAGCCGGAACCGTTCATGGCTGTCGGCCGCCCGTTACTGAACGAGGCCGACGTCGCGCAGGATCGCCTCGGTCGCGGCGATATCCTCGGCGAGCTGCGCCTGCAGCTCCTCGCCGGTCAGCAGCCGATCGACCCAGCCGCGCTCCACCAGCACCGCCTGCCAGGCGTCGGAAGTCGCCATGGACACGATGTCGGCGGTGATCTCCTCGGTCTGGTCGTCGGTCAGGCCCGGCGCCGCCATGACCATGCGCCAGTTCTCCAGCACCACATCCACACCCGCCTCTTCCAGCGTCGGGGCGTCCACGCCGTCCAGCCGGCTCTCGCCGGAATGCGCGATCAGCTTGAGCTGGCCCGCCTCGACCTGCGGCGCGAACTCCGAATAGCCGGAGATGCCGACCGTCACCTGGTTGCCGAGGATCGCCGCCAGCGCCTCGCCGCCGCCCGAGAAGGCGATGTAGTTGATCGCCGTCGGATCGACGCCGACCGCCTTGGCGATCAGCCCCGCGGTGATGTGATCGGCGCCGCCCGCCGAGCCGCCCGCCCAGGAAACCGCCCCGGGGTTCTCCTTCAGCGCCGCCACCAGGTCATCGACCGTCTCGATCGGAGAGCTGACCGGGGCGACGATCGCCACCGCCTCGCCGGTCAGTCGGGCGATCGGCGTGACCATGCTCAGGTTGACCGGCGAGTTGTTGGTCAGGATCGCGCCGACCATCACATAGCCGCCGACGATCAGCTGGCTGGGATCGCCCGCCGCCTGGTTGACGAACTGCGCCAGACCGATCGTGCCGCCGGCGCCGGGAACGTTGACGACCTGCACGTTCCCCGAGATCCCCTCGTCGCGCAGGGTCGCCTGCATCGCACGCGCGGTCTGGTCCCAGCCGCCACCGGGCGAGGCCGGCGCCATGATCGTGTAGTCGGCCGCCAGGGCCGGCAGGGCGAGCGCCCCGGCCGCGA
Source organism: uncultured Rhodovulum sp. (assembly GCA_964383295.1). GTDB lineage: Bacteria > Pseudomonadota > Alphaproteobacteria > Rhodobacterales > Rhodobacteraceae > Amaricoccus. The sequence goes on along the minus strand of CAYLHK010000101.1, from coordinate 10,655 downwards.
AAGTGGCGAAGATGATCTGCTTCATGTCAGGGCCCCTCCCCGGGGATTACCGGTGCGATCTGATGCCGCTAGACGAAGACGATACGCCCAGCCCGGCGCCCACGCTAGCCCTGTCGCGCCTTCGCCGGTACGGAGGGCCGGCTTGGCGCGTTGATAAATTTAACGTTTTGGCACAGAGGGTTGATCGTGGGGATACTGGATCACCCTGCCTCAGGTCTCGCCGAAAACCTCGTCGAAGCTCGCCCGCAGCGCCAGGTCGAGGTCGGCCATCGTGACCGGGAGGCCGAGGTCGACCAGGCTGGTCACGCCATGCCCGCGGATGCCGCAGGGCACGATCCCGTCGAAATGCGACAGGTCCGGCTCGAGGTTGACCGCCACGCCGTGGAACGCCACCCAGCGCCGGATCCGCACCCCGATGGCGGCGATCTTGTCCTCGGCGGGGCTGCCGTCGGCCTGCGCCGGCCGGTCGGGCCGCACCACCCAGACCCCGACCCGTCCCTGCCGCCGCTCGCCGCGGACGTTGAACGCCGCCAGCGCCCCGATCACCCATTCCTCCAGCCGGTTGACATGCGCGCGCACGTCCCGACCGCGGGCGTTCAGGTCCAGCATCGCATAGGCCACCCGCTGGCCGGGCCCGTGATAGGTATATTCGCCGCCCCGACGCGTCTGGTGGACCGGGAATCGCCCCGGAGCGAGCAGATCCTCCACCCGGGCCGAGGTCCCCGCGGTGTAGAGCGGCGGATGCTCAAGCAGCCAGACCCGCTCCGGGGCCTCGCCCGCGATCATGGACGCGACATGCGCCTCCATGGCCTCGAGCGCCTCGGGATAGGGCACGAGACCCTCGGAAATCGTCCATTCGACCATGCTGCGCAGCGCTCCTCGGGACAGCGAAATAGCCCTCGCGGCGGGGCTTGTGAAGGCCGGGACGACTTGCTAGAAGGCCCGCCAGTGCGGTCGTGGCGGAATTGGTAGACGCGCAGCGTTGAGGTCGCTGTGGGGTAACTCCCGTGGAAGTTCGAGTCTTCTCGACCGCACCATTACAATCCCATAATTCGTTGAGTTCGGCTGGAAACCCGATAGGGGCGCCTGGCTTTTGGGCAACGGCTCGCCCAGGGAATGCGGCCATGCGCTCCAGCCCGCCCGCGACTACCAGAAAAGCTTGAGACCCGACACCAGCAGCAGCAGGGCAAGGATCCCGCGCAGCCAGCGGTCGGAAAGGTATCGGCTTCCCACGAAGGCCCCGATCGACCCGCCGATCCCGACGGCGACGAGCCACCACGGCAGGGCGGCCGGAAGCTGGTCCCAGTAGCTGTAGGCACCGATCAGCGCGGCCCCCGAGTTCATCAGATTGTAGACCGCCGTCGTTGCGGCGGTCTGGCGCGGCGTGCCCCAGTTCATGGCGAGGACAACCGGGGCAAGGAACACGCCACCTCCAGTCCCGGTGGTTCCAGAGACGAAACCGATGACGGCACCCGTGGCCAGCGCCCCATGGAATGGCGGCGCGACAGGCTCCGCGGGGAATGGCGCCGCTTCGCGGAGCGCGGATCGCGCCATCTGCAACGCGGAAAGCACCAGGATCGTCCCGACAACCGGGTAGTAGATCCGTTCCGGAAGCCGGACGGCCCCGCCGAGCAACGAAAACGGAACGCCAAGAATGGCGAACGGGTAGACGCTCCGCCAGGAGAGGCGGCCGGCCTTGTGGAAGTGAAGGGTGCCGATGGCCGCGACCAGCAGGTTCAGCGCCAGCGCGGTCGTCTTCATGGCCAGCGGCGCGAAGCCGAAGATCGCCATTGCCGCGATATAGCCCGACGCGCCGGCCTGACCGACGGCCGCATAGACCAGGGCAGTGACGAGAAAGGCGGCCGCGAGCCAGATTGCCTCCGTGTCCAATATCGTCGCCGCCTCCCTCAGGCCTGCCTGCACGCTTATGCCCGCAGGCGCCTGGGCCGCCAAGGACGGCCTGGGGCTCATCGCCGTCATGCATCCACGCAGCTGCATGTCCTGAAGAACGGAAATCGCGCTAAAGGTCCGGGGGGGCGGCGCGTTAACGAAGGTTTCCACCGGGTTAACGTCGCGGACTTTATCCTTGAAAATCAACTATATGGACGGATTCGCACGCGTGCGAATCTCGCCATGCGGACACCGCTTCGGTTGGTACGCGGATCGTTGGCTGCGTTGATGCAGGCGACCGCCCAGGATCCCATGCGGTGGAGCGCGGCGCCCCTCCCCGTTCCGCACCAACCGGCTGTGGTCGGTGAGGAAGGGGGCCATGGCCAAGACCGACGCCGCGAGCGCGCCGGCTCGATATGCGTCCGTCAGGCGCGGATGAAGGCGAGAAGGTCGGGGTTCACCTGCTCGGGATGGGTCGCGAAGAGCCCGTGCGAGAGGCCCGGATAGGTCTTCAGCGCGCCGTCCTTCACGAGCTTGATCGCCTTGTGCGCAGAATTCTCGATCGGCACGATCTGGTCGTCCTCGCCATGCACGAAGAGAACCGGGACGGTTATCGCCTTGAGGTCCTCGGTGAAATCAGTCTCCGAGAAGACGGCGATGCAGTCGTACTGCGCCTTGGCGCCGCCGGCCATTCCCTGCCGCCACCAGTTGTTGATCAGGCCCTGGCTGACGGTCGCGCCGTCCCGGTTGAAGCCGTAGAAGGGGCCGCTCGGCAGGTCGATGAAGAACTGCGCGCGGTTCGCGAAGAGCGCCTCCCGGATGCCGTCAAAGACCTCGGGCGGAATGCCGTCAGGGTTGGCGTCGGAGCGGACCATGACCGGGGGGACCGCGCCGATCAGGATGGCCCTGGCCACGCGGCCGGGCTCGGCACGGGCCACGTAGCGCGCGACCTCGCCGCCGCCGGTCGAATGGCCGATGTGGACGGCATCGCGAAGGTCGAGCGCCGCGGTGATCGCCGCGACATCGGCGGCATAGGTGTCCATCTCGTTCCCGGCGTCGGTCTGATCAGACCTGCCGTGGCCGCGCCGGTCATGCGCGATCACGCGATAGCCGTGCGACAGGAAATAGAGCATCTGGTTGTCCCAGTCGTCAGCACTGAGCGGCCAACCGTGATGGAACATGATGGGCTGGGCATCCTTCGGACCCCAGTCCTTGTAGAAGAGGTTGGTCCCGTCGGCGGTGGTGATGGTTGGCATGATGGGCTTTCCTTCGGTTGGGTTGAGCAGTTTTCGGACAGCTGGCGTTCCGCTCGATACCTGCACACAACGAGCCGCCTTCATGCGGGCGGCACCGCAGGCAACAGGAAGGGCCATGCGGGGCTGACGGCATCAGCTCCGCCGCGCCTGTTTCGGAAGCTATTCTCGCTCTTTCTTCCGGCGCGGACATGTAACCCGGACGGGTGCGAGCGCAGGGGCGGCGTCGGCCAGGGCGAGTTTCTGAAGTTCCAGGACTTCGGCTCGCCTCTGCATCTCTAATCCGGCAGACGAACGATCAGTTCCAGTTCCACCTGGAGGCTGGGCCCCGCCAGCGCGGCCACGCCGACGCCCGTCAGGGATGGCTGCGCGCCACCGAAGGCCTCCAGCAGGGGCGGCATCAGCGCCTCGAGGCGCTCGGGCGTCAGATCCGTCACGTAGCATCGCGCCATGACGATGTCGTTCGGGCCGGCGCCGATGGCGTCGAGGGCAGCGCGGGCGTTGCGCGCGGCAATAGCCGTCTGGGCGGCGAGGTCATCCGGCGGCGGTGTCCCGTCCGGCGACCACGCCACCTGACCTGAGACATAGGCCATTCGCCCTGGCTCGATGATCGAGATCTGCGAGTAGCCGATTTGCGCCGAATCCGGCAGCGTCGGGGGATTCACTCTGGTGATCATTGGAGACACTGCCTTTCCTGGCTATGCGATCGACCGGCGCTGGGGCGCAAACCTAGCTCGCCGCCTCCTCGATAAGATCTGCGACGATCTTCGGCTGCGAAACCATCACGACATGGGAAGCGCCTTCGACCACGACCGTGTGCCGGGAACCGGCGCGCTCGGCCATGAAGCCCAGCGCCTGTGCCGGAATGTTCCTGTCGCCGTCGCCATAGACGAAGTACGAGGGCAGCGACCTCCAGGCCGGTTCGCCTGACTTCTCGGTCAGCGCCGCTTCGGTGATCGGCCGCTGGCCCGCCGCCATGAGAGCCGTCGCCTCTGCCGGAACATCATGCGCGAACTGGTCGTGGAATTTCGCCTGATCGATGTAGAGATCGACGCCGCCGTCAGCGAGCCGAACGGGCGGGGCCAGGGCCTCGCCGAGCGTTCCGCCGGGAAACTTTCCGGCCAGCTCCGCGGCGGCCTCGCCGGCATCCGGCGCAAAGGCCGCCACATAGACCAGCGACCGGACGTTCTCGTGCCCGTCCGCCGCGTTCGAAATCACCTGTCCACCATAGGAGTGGCCGACGAGGACAACGGGGCCTTCTATGCCTGCCACGACGTCGGAAACCAGGCGCGCATCGCTCGAAACGCTGCGCAGCGGGTTCGCGACCGCGACGGTCTTGTAGCCGTGCTTCTGAAGCTGGGTTAGGACGCCGTTCCAGCTCGACGAGTCGGCAAACGCGCCGTGGACGAGAACGATGGTAGGCGCAGAGCTATTCGACATGACGAGTTCTCCTGCGTGAATCTACGAGCGGTGCAATACGTCCTGCCACTCCGGGTGGCGGCCGATCTGTGCCTTTGCAAACGGACAAAGCGGCATGATGGTGACGCCGTCCCGTCGGGCGTCCTCGATCGCCTGCTGTACCAGGCGCTCCCCGACCTTGCGGCCCCGCAGCGAGGCAGGGACATCGGTGTGGTCGATGATGATCAGGCCCTTGCCGGCCCGGCTGTAGGTCATCTCGGCCTCGACCCCGTCGATGAGGAGCCGGTAGCGGCCCTTCGACGCCCCATCCTCCCGTTCGACCTTCTCGTCGCCGGCCGCGGGCGCAGCGCTCGCCCGTGCCGCATCTGCGGGGCGGACTCGGCGAGGCTCACCATTCGCGCATTCTAGAAGGTTGCGGTCCCACTGGCCCAGATCCGCGGCGGCCTCGTAGGTCGAGGTGAGAAAGGCCATCAGCGCCGCATTGGGATCGGCCGCGGACTGCACGGCCTCATAGGGGAGGATGAACTCGGACAGACCATCATGCCAGAACGCGGCATCCGGGCGGACAGTGGCGGCCCGGTAGCCGTTCGGTGCCGGATAGGCATAGGCGTAGAAGGCGGGGTAGTCGATGCCGCCGCCACCGGGCCAGAACCCGACCGACGACACCTCGCGGTCATAGGCTTCCTGCGCCACGTCGTCCGGCAATGCGGGGATGCCGCCGGGATGGAGCGGTGCGCGCCGCCCCGAAAAGCGGGTGAGCGCGAGATCGAAGCTGCCCCAGAACAGGTGAACCGGGCTGGACTTGCCGAGAAAGGATGTGCGGAACCGGTTGAAGACCCTGTCGACCGCGATCGTCGCTTGATGGAAGCGCTGAACGGCGTCGCGATCATAGGGCCGCTCCCGGTGGTCCTCGGCGAACGGTACCGGGTAGGGCACCTCGTTCGGGACGCCGTTGAAGGTCGGCGTGCCGCCGAGCTCCGAGATCAGCTGCACGAAGTTCGCGTGAAACGCGGCGACCGTGGACGGTCCGAGCTCGAAGGACCCGCGGCTCCCGTTCCCGCACACGCCGACAACCCTATGCTCCCGGAGATCGAACAGGATCTCGATGCCCGGACCATCGGGGATCGGCGACGATGCAAACCCGTTCGGCGTGACATAGAAGGTCGCGTTCCACGAGTGATTGAGCCACGGCGTATGCGCCAGCCGATACTTGCCGGCGATCTGGAGGTAGAGATGCAGCGCCGAGCAGGTCTCACGCCAGCCGAGGTAGTCGAGTTGGGGCCAGTTGCGTGTCATTGCACTTCCTTCATCCTTGAGCCTCGTGGTCTGCGATGTCCCATCCGGCCGGCTCGCCGGTAAAGGCAGTCGCCGTCAGTCCGGCAGGGGTATGTGCTCGTCCCGGTCGTCGATCGGCAGATCGAAGCGTCCCTGACCCCATTTCTCCGCGCGCCATTCGGCCTTGGCCACCTCGATGCGCTCCCGGGACGAGGCGACGAAGTTCCACCAGATGTAGCGCGGGCCGCTGAGCGTGGCGCCGCCGAGGATCATCAGCCGCGCGCCCTGATCGCCGGCTGCGACCGTAATCCTGTCGCCCGGGCGGAAGACCATCATGCGCCCGGCGTCGAACGTCTGGCCGGCGATCGAGATCGAGCCGTCGACGATATAGATGCCCCGGTCCTCGTGATCGTCGGGCAGCGGCAGTCGGCGGCCGGGTTCCAGCCTCACGTCGGCATAGAAGGTCTCGGAGAACATCTGCGCCGGCGCGACCTCGCCGTAGGCGTTCCCCAGGATGAGCCGGACCGAGACGCCATCGTCCTCGATCATCGGCAGCGTGTCCTTGCCGTGATGCTCGAAGCTGGGAGCGATGTCCTCCTGGGCATCCGGCAGGGCCAGCCACGTCTGGATACCGAAAAGGCCGTTCGGTCCCTTCCGGGCGGCCTCCGAGGTGCGCTCCGAATGGGTGACGCCCCGGCCTGCGACCATCCAGTTCAGCGCGCCGGGGCGGATGATCTGGTCGGCGCCGGTGCTGTCGCGGTGATGGAAGTCGCCGCGGAAGAGATAGGTCACGGTGCCGAGGCCGACATGCGGGTGCGGACGGACGTCAATCCCCTGCCCCGTCAGAAGCTCGGCCGGTCCCGCCTGATCGAAGAAGATGAAGGGCCCGACCATCTGGCGCTTGGGCGCTGGCAGGGCGCGGCGGACCTCAAAGCCGCCGAGATCGCGCGAGCGTGGAACGATCAGGGTCTCGATTGCATCGATCCCGATCTCGTCGGGGCAGCCGGGCTCCATTGCCGGGTTCCAACTCATGCGCACCATCCTCCTGCAGTCGACGGAAGGGCTTCCGCCCGGCCAAGGAGGTAGCGGCCGATCCCGGCAGCGGCTAGCCCCGCCATCCGGTCAGCTGTGTCGCGCGAAGTGGAACCCCCCGACCGAACGGCAGGCCGGCGGCTAACGCTCGATCCCTGCGAGGCTCAGGTCCTGGTCCAGGCATTCGACCAGCATCTCGGTGAGGACCCGCACCGTGCGAAGCGGGTGCTGGCCCGGCGGGCGGATGACATATGCACCCGCGGAGGGGGGCGGATAGCCTGTCATGATGGGGACGAGCGCGCCGCGCTCCACGTATTCCTCGGTGACACAGTCCGGGAGCCAGGCGATCCCGAGCCCCGCCGCCGCGGCGGCGGCGAGGGCGGTGGCATTGTCCGCCTTGAAGCGCCCCTGCGGATTGACAGTGACGATCCTGTTGCCATCCGTGAACTGCCAGGTTTCGGTACCCTGCATGACCGCCTGGTGCCCGGGAACCTCGTCCGGCGTCTGCGGAGCGCCGTGTTCCTCGATGTAGCAGGGGCTTGCGACCAGCTTTCCGTAGATCATCCCGACCCGCCTCGCGATCAGGCTCGAGTCCTGCAGGTAGCCGACGCGTATGGCGCAATCGAACCCCTCCGAGATGAGATCGACAAAGCGGTCGCTGAAGGTGGAGTGGATGTGGAGCCTGGGATAGCGCCGCGCCATCTGGGCCAGCACCGGTGCGAAATGGGTCGGGCCGAAGGTGAGCGGCAGGGCCACGCGCAGGCGGCCGGTGAGATCACCGGCGGGCCCGATCATCTCGCGGGCCGCGTCGATCTCGACGGCCACGCGCGCGGCATGGTCGCGGAACGTGACCCCGGCTTCGGTGAGCGCGGCGCCGCGGGTGGTTCGCGCCACGAGCTGCACCCCGAGATCCGCCTCGAGCCGGAAGAGCCGCCGGCTCACGATGGACTTCGAAACCCCCAGCCGGCGCGCCGCCGCCGAGACGCCCCCGGCATCGGCGACTTCCACGAAGGTCTGCAGGTCATCGAGGTCCATTCGCGCGTTCCTCATTTCGCGACACAGTTGGGCGTGATGGGGCGCTACCGTAGCACAAGTGGCAATGACAATATCCAAGCGCCCCGCACAGTTGCCAGATCGGCGACGGGGCACGTGCGGCAATGCAGCGCCGTCGCCGGATACACTAGAACCTGAAAGGATCCGACATGGAAATCGGCATCGACAGTTTTGCTGCCATCCTGCCCGATCCGACCACGGGCGAGCAAGCGTCTCCGACCGACCGAATGGCGGAGCTTCTCGACGAGGTGGCGAACGCCGACAGGGTCGGGCTCGACGTCTTCGGTATCGGCGAACACCATCGCGCGGAGTTCCTCGATTCCGCGCCGGTGGTCATCCTGGCGGCAGCCGCGGCGCGTACGAGCCAAATCCGGTTGACGAGCGCGGTCACGGTGCTGAGCGCCGCGGACCCGGTTCGGGTCTTCCAGGAGTTCTCGACCCTCGATCTGATTGCCAAGGGCCGTGCCGAAATCGTCGTCGGCCGTGGATCGTTCGTCGAGGCGTTTCCGCTCTTCGGCCTGGACACGCGCGCCTATGACGAGCTTTTCGCCGAAAAGCTCGACCTGCTCCTGAAGCTCCGCGAGACGACCAACCCGGTCTGGGAAGGGCAGTTCCGGCCGCCCCTCACCGGCGAGGGCGTCTATCCCCGTCCCCACCAGCCCCGGCTGCCCCTGTGGCTCGGCGTCGGAGGCACGCCGGCATCATTCGCGCGTGCGGGGCAGCTCGGGCTTCCGCTGATGGTCGCGATCATCGGGGGGAGTTTCGAGCGCTTCCGCCCGCTCGTCGACCTCTACCGCGAGTCTGGCCTGCGCGCCGGACACGACAGCGAGACCCTGAAGGTGGGCGTTCATGCAATGGGCTTCGTCGGCGAGACCGATGCCGCGGCCGGGGATGCGTTCTTCCCGGGCTGGGCGCATTTGACGGCACGGGTCGGCCGCGAGCGGGGCTGGGCGCCGCCGAGCCGTGCGCAGTTCGACGCCATGGCCGGTCCCGAGGGCGCGTTCCTGATCGGCAGCCCCCAAACGGTTGCCGCCAAGATCCGCCATGCGAACGAGGTGCTCGGAGGCCTGTCCCGCATCACCTTCCAGATGAGCACGGCTTCGCTCGACACAACGGCCATGAGACGCTCGATCGAGCTTCTCGGCACCGAAGTGGCGCCAGCCGTGCGACAGGCGAGCTGAACGGCGCGCGGTCGATTTGCGGCGACGTCCCTTTCCCGTCCATAATCCGCAACACACCTTAGGGAATGTCACCACGGGGAGCTGAGAACATGACCAAGGGGTCGGACCTGTTTGTCGCGGCGCTGGAGAACGAGGGCGTCGAACGCGTCTTCGGTGTTCCGGGCGAGGAAAACCTCGACGTTGTGGAATCGCTGCGCACCTCGCGGATCGAGCTCGTCCTGACACGGCACGAGCAGGCAGCGGCCTTCATGGCCGCGACCTACGGGCGGCTGACGGGCCGGCCCGGCGTCTGCCTCGCGACGCTCGGGCCGGGGGCGCTGAACTTCGCGACGGGGGCCGCCTATGCCCATCTCGGCGCCATGCCGATGATCCTCATCACCGGGCAGAAGCCGGTGATGAGTGCCAAGCAGGCGCGCTTCCAGATCGTCGACATCGTCGCCTCGATGAAGCCCCTCACCAAGATGACCCGCCAGATCCTGAGCGCGGGGGCCATTCCCTCGACCGTCCGCGATGCCTTCCGCGTGGCGACCGAGGAACGGCCGGGGCCAGTGCATCTGGAACTGCCGGAGGACGTGGCGGCCGAGGAGGTCGATGCGGCAGCGGTCATCGCGGTGCACCCGCTTGCCCAGCCCGTCCCGAACCCCGCCGCGCTAGACGCAGCCGCCGAGATGATCCTCGCGGCAAGGCGGCCGTTGGTGATGATCGGCGCGGCCGGAAACCGGCCCGCGCTCGTCGAGCCGCTGTCGGGTTTCGTGCGGCGCGCGCGGCTGCCGTTCTTCAACACGCAGATGGGCAAGGGCGCGGTCGACGGCGGCTCCAACCTCTACATGGGGACGGCGGCGCTGTCGGAGGGCGATTATGTCCACGAGGCGGTGGATTGCGCCGACCTGATCCTGGCAATCGGCCATGACACCGTGGAGAAGCCGCCCTTCCTGATGAAGAGCGCCGGCGGGCCGAGGGTGATCCATATCGGCTACCAGTCCGCCACGGTCGAACAGGTCTATCACCCGGACTTCGAGGTGATCGGCGATATCGCCGCCACGGTGGGTGCACTCGGGGCGCGGCTCGAGGGCCGGCTGCAGGTCGATGAGGAGATGTTCGAGCTGCGCCGGAAGATTCTCGCCCGGATCAACGACCGCGCCGAGGAGAGCCGCTTTCCCGTCACCCCGCAGCGGCTTGTCCACGACGTGCGCGCGGTGATGCCGGATGACGGGATCGTCTGCCTCGACAACGGCATGTACAAGATCTGGTTTGCTCGCAACTACCGCACCCATGTCGCCAACACGCTGCTGCTCGACAATGCGCTTGCCACGATGGGGGCGGGCCTGCCCTCGGCGATGATGGCAGCGATCCTGCATCCAGACCGCCGCGTCATGGCGGTCTGCGGCGACGGCGGGTTCATGATGAACTCACAGGAGATGGAGACGGCGGTGCGGCTGGGGCTGAACCTCGTCGTGGTGATCCTGAACGACAGCGCCTACGGCATGATCCGCTGGAAGCAGGCGGTGGACGGCTTCCCGGATTTCGGCATGAGCTTCGGCAACCCCGATTT
>CAYLHK010000100.1:0-12968 GCA_964383295.1 uncultured Rhodovulum sp. | reverse complement strand
CTCGAGCGCAAGATCAAGGAGATCCCCGCCTCGCTGGCGCTGGAATGGAAGTTCACCAAGGACGAGATCCTGTCGATCTACCTCAACCGCGCCTATCTCGGCGCCGGGGCGACCGGGTTCGAGGCGGCGGCGCAGCGCTATTTCGGCAAGTCGGCGGCGGCGGTGAACCCAGCCGAGGCGGCGATGCTCGCGGGCCTGCTGCGCGCGCCCTCGCGCTTCGCCCCCACCGGCAGCCTCGACCGGGCGCAGAACCGGGCGGCGACGATCGTCGCGCTGATGCAGCGCGAGGGCTATCTGACCCCGCAGCAGGCGGCGGTGGCACTGGCCCAGCCGGCCCAGCTCTCGCAGGCGGCTGCGGCACGGCAGGGTGGTCATTTCGCCGACTGGGTCATGTCGTCGGGTCCGAACTTCCTGACCCGTTCCACGACGGAGGACGTGTCGGTTCTCACCACCTTCGACCCGCGGATCCAGCGGGCGGCTGAGGACGCGTTGGAAGAGATCTTCTCAACCCGCCTGCGCGAGGGATCGAACGCCCAGGCCGCCATCGTGGTCATGTCGCCCGACGGGGCGGTGCGCGCGATGGTGGGCGGGCGGGATTTCGGCGGGATCGAGGGCCAGTTCAACCGCGCCACCCAGGCGCGGCGGCAGACCGGGTCGCTGTTCAAGACCTTCGTCTATGCCGCGGCGCTGCAGTCGGGGGCGCGGCCCTACGACCGGGTGCTCGACGCCCCGCTGACGATCAACACCCCCGGCTCGGGGCCATGGTCGCCGCAGAACTATACCCGCGACTTCCGCGGCGAGATCGACCTGACCGAGGCGCTGGCGAACTCGATCAACACCTCGGCGGTGCGGCTGTCGGAGGCGACGGGACGGGCGCGGGTCCAGGCGGTGGCGCGCGATCTCGGCGTCTCCTCACCGCTGGCCGAGGGGCCGGCGCTGGCGCTCGGTGCCTCCGAGGCGACGCTGCTGGAGATGACGGGCGCCTATGCCGGCATCCTCAACGGCGGGGTCCGGGTCCAGCCCTACGGGATGCGCGAGCTGCAGCTTAAGGCGGACGGGACGCGGCTGATGGGGGGCGGCAGTGCGGCACCGGTGCGGGTGCTCGACGAGCGCGCCGCCGGCGAGCTGACCTGGATGCTGGCCCAGGTGGTCGAGCAGGGCACCGGCGGACGGGCGCGGCTCGGCAACCGGCCGGCGGCGGGCAAGACCGGCACCACCCAGGCCGCGCGCGATGCCTGGTTCATCGGCTTCACCGGCGATTATGTCGCCGGGGTCTGGATGGGCTATGACGACAATACCCCGCTGGCCGGAGTGACGGGCGGCGGGCTGCCGGCCGAGATCTGGCGCGAAACGATGCTGCGGGTCCATGACGGCCTGCCGCTGCGGGGCCTGCCGGCGCGCGCGCCCGAGCGTCCCGCCTACCAGCCGCCACCGGCGGCGGTCGCGCAGGGGCCTGCCGGGGTCGCCAACGATGTCGGGCAGGCGGTGCAGACGGTTTTCCAGAACGTGGTGCGGGGCCTGTTCGGCAGCAACTGATCCTGCTCCGGGACGGCGGCAAGCGGGGCGATCCGAGGGTATGGGTGTGCCCGGCACGGGGTGCGCACATGTGCGCAATTTTTACCGCATTGATTTCACTTGCCTAATTCGGGCGGGAAAGGATTAGGAAAGCTTCGTTAATGCGCGCGCCCTGCCCCCGCGCTCATGCCCATTCGGCGCGAAGCAGGTCCAGCGGGATCTTCAGATAGCGCCGGCCGTTCTCTTCCGGCTCGGGCAGGCGACCGCCATTGGTGTTGACCTGCAGCGCATGAAGGATGAGCCGCGGCATCGGGAGCGTGCTATCGCGCGCCTCGCGTAGCGCCACGAAGTCAGCCTCGGTGGCACATTTCGAGATGTGGCTGTTGCTGGCCTTCTGCTCGGCAACCGTCGATTCCCAACGCGCCTCGCGCCCGCCCGGGCGGTAGTCGTGGCCGGTGAAGATCCGCGTTGCCTCGGGCAGCGCCAGGATCTCCTGGATCGAGGCCCAGAGCTGGGCCGCGCTGCCCCCGGGAAAGTCCGCCCGCGCCGTGCCGCTGTCGGGCATGAACAGCGTATCATGCACGAAGGCGGCATCGCCGATCACATAGGTGATCGAGGCCAGCGTATGGCCCGGCGAGAACAGGATCCGCACGGGGATGTCGCCGATGGAGAACGTGTCGCCCGCGGCGAACAGACGGTCCCACTGCGACCCGTCGTCGCGAAAGTCAGGCCAGTTGTAGAAGTCCTTCCAGAGCTTCTGCACCCCGACCACCATCGCCCCGGTCGCCGTGGGCGCCCCGGTGCGCCGCTTCAGGTAATCGGCGGCGGAGAAATGGTCGGCATGCGGATGGGTGTCGAGGATCCAGTCGATCGCATAGCCGCGCCCGGCGATGAAGGCGAGGATCTCGTCGGCGCTGACCGTCCCCGTCGCCCCCGCCTTTTCGTCATAGTCGAGCACCGGGTCGATGATCACGCAACGCTTCGATGCCGGGTCGGCGACCACATACTGGATGGAGAAGGTGCGGGGGTCATAGAATCCGGTCACTTCGGGGCTGGCAGGCATCGACATGCGTCCTTCGGCTGGCATGGCTCGGTTGCCAAACTATCTCCAGCAGGAGCGTGACTCGCCAGAGGCATTCGTCCTCGCCACGCCGCATTTATCGGAAAATCCTCCCGACACGCCGCGCCGCGGCGGCGACCCCGCCACGGGGACTTTCATTGTTGACTCAATTCCTCGGCCTTTGTAGCAAGCGGGCGTCCTCGCCCCCCCAACACGCTCCCCAGCGCGCCGGTAGCCATGTGACATGAAGCAGTTGGGGTGAGGCATGCGACACAGACCTGTAATCTTGGCCATTTGTGGCTCTCTGGCCGCGCCCGCGGCGCTTGCACAGGGGGCCGCGCCATTCGTTCTGGACCCCATCGTCGTCAGCACCGGCCTGTCGGCCGTTGCCAGCCAGACTCCGCAGGCCGTGACCGTCGTCGACGAGCGCCAGCTCGAGACCGCGCAGCCGACGACGATCGGCGATGCGATGAAGACGATCCCCGGCGTCTCGCTGACGGGCTCGGGCCGCGTCCTTGGCGAGGGCTTCAACATCCGCGGCTTCGGCTCGGACACCGGCGGCGGCGAGAATCGTCTCATCATCCAGATCGACGGGACCACCAAGTATTATCAGCAGTACCGCATGGGCTCGCTGTTCACTGAGCCGGATCTCTACAAGCAGATCGAGGTGTTGCGCGGGCCTGCGTCCTCGACGCTGTTCGGCTCGGGCGCCATCGCCGGCGTGATCAGCCTCGAGACCCGTGACGCCAGCGACTTCCTCGAGGAAGGGCAGACCTTCGCGGCGCGGCCGAAGCTCGAGCTGACCGACAATGGCGAAGGCTACATGGGCAGCCTGTTCCTCGCCGCCCGGCCGACGGAGAACTTCGAGCTGCTCGGCGCCTTCGTCTATCGCGACAACGACGACTACAAGGACGGCAATGGCGACACGGTCGTCGGCACGGCCTTCTCGGCGCCCACGGTGCTGGTCAAGGGCCGCTACTTCTTTGGTGACGACAAGGACCAGAACGTCTTCGCCAGCTACCAGCACTGGGAGACCGACGAGAACAACGCCGAATACGACCAGACCGGCGGCACCGGCGGCGCCTTCGGCCGCATCAACCGCGACGTGCGCGACCAGACGGCGACCTTCGGCTACCAGTTCGCGCCCTCGGACAACCCGCTGGTCGATTTCGAGCTGGTCGGCGGCTATTCCAAGACGCGCGTTCGCCAGAGCGACTCGACCTCGTTCATCCCGAGCGTGATCTTCGAGGATTCCACCTACAGCTACGAGACCTGGCAGATCCGGGCGCAGAATACGTCGATCGTCGGCGGTTCGGGCGGCATGCCCGAGACCTTCCTGACCTACGGCATCCAGTACAGCGACCAGACGCGCGTGGGCGAGGCCGAAAGCGGCTTCATCTCGGCCCAGCCGGGCGGCACCGACGAGAAGCTCGCGGCCTATGTGCAGGCCGAGATCTATGCCGGCGACTGGATGATCATCCCGGGCGTGCGCATTGAGCGCTCGGAGCTGACGGCGGATTCGCTGAACCCGTTCTACAGGGGCGAGAGCACATCCAATACGGCCGTCTCGCCCAAGCTCGCCCTGCTCTACCAGCTGACCGACACCTGGAACGTCTTCGGCTCGATCGCACGCACCGAGCGGCTGCCGACGCTGGACGAGGTGTTCGACGGCTCCAGCGGCAACCTGTCGCTCGATCCCGAAGAGGCGATCACCTACGAGGCCGGCCTGTCCTATGCGGCGAACGACATCTTCCTGACCGGCGATGCGATCGTCGGCAAGGTGACGATCTTCCAGAACGACGTCGACAACATGATCGAGCGCATCTCGACGACGACGGCGTTCCAGAATGTCGGCGAGGCCCGCATCCGCGGCATCGAGTTCGAGGGCGCCTACGAGACCGAGCGGATGTTCGGCCGGGCGACCTACTCGCTGATCCGCGGCGACAATGAGGTGGACGACGCGCCGCTGTCCTCGATCCCGGCGGACGAGCTGACGCTCACGCTCGGGACGCGGGTTCCGACCTACAACCTCGAGTTCGGCTGGACCGGCATCTTCGCCGCCAAGCAGGACCGGGTGCCGGAGGGAACACTGCCCTCGCCCGGCTACGGGGTGCACGACATCTATGCCAGTTGGCAGCCGGAGATGGGCGTGCTCTCGGGCAGCGAGGTGATCTTCGGCGTCGAGAACGTGTTCGACAAGTACTACAAGCCCCACCTGATGTTCGATCCGGCGCGGGGCCGCACCTTCACGCTTACTCTTTCCGCCCTGTTCTGAACCGGAGTTCCGCCATGCTGGACCACCCTGCTGCAGATCTGCTTCTCGAGCGGTTCAATCGCCTGACCGCGGAGGAGGGCCCGCTCAGGGCCCGCGATGCGGCGGCACGGCTGGGGGTCAGCGAGGCGGAGCTTCTTGCCGCCAAAGCGCGATCGGGGGTTGCCTCGCGGTTGCGCCGTGCTCCGGATCGGGGCTTCGCGGCGCTGATCGAGGCCCTGCCCGAGGCCGGCGAGGTCATGGTACTGACCCGCAACGAGGCCTGTGTCCATGAGCATCACGGGACCTTCGGCAACGTCCAGATCGGCGAGACCATGGGTTTCGTCGCCAATGGCGGGGTGGATCTGCGGATCTTCCTGCGCCACTGGGTCCACGGCTTCGCCGTCGAGGAGACGACCGGCAAGGTGACCCGCCGCTCGCTGCAGTTCTTCGACGCGGCCGGGACTGCGGTCCACAAGATCTACGCCACCAAGGCCACCGATCGCGAAGCCTTCGAGCAGATCGTGATGCTCTGGACCGATCCCGATCCCCAGCCGATCGCGGTGGTGCCGGCCGAGGCCCCGGCCGCCCAGCGCCCGGATGCCGAGGTCGATGTCGCCGAGCTGCGCCGCGAATGGCTGGCGATGCAGGACAGCCACGAGTTCGTCGGCATCCTGCGGCGCCAGAAGATCGGCCGGGTTCAGGCGCTGCGGCTGGCCGGCGACGATCTCGCGCGCCGTGTCGCCGAGGATGCGCCGACGCGGCTGCTGGAGCTGGCGGCGGCCGGCGCGGTGCCGATCATGGTCTTCTTGAGCAACCACGGCTGCGTGCAGATCCACAGCGGGCCGGTGAAGCGGATCGTCCCGCACGGGCCCTGGATCAACGTGCTCGATCCCGAATTCAACTTGCACCTGCGCAGCGACCTCGTCGCCGAGGCCTGGGTGGTGCGCAAGCCGACGAGCGAGGGGATGCTGACCGCGCTCGAGGTCTATGACGCGGAGGGCACGCAGATCTGCCTGTTCCTCGGCACCCGCGAGCGCGGGGCCCCCGAGCGCGAGGACTGGCGGGGCGTGGTCGCCGAGCTCGCCGGAGGAGACTGGTGATGCGCCGGCGCACGGTTTGCGCCGGGCTGACGGCGCTGTCGGTTCTCTTCGGTGCCGTCCCTGCGCTTGCTGACGACCCGCAGCGCATCGTCATCGCGGGCGGAGATCTCGCCGAGATCGTGAACGCGCTGGGTGCGGCCGACCTAATCGTCGGGGTCGACAGCACCACGCTCTTCCCGCCCGAGCTGACCGAGCTGCCGCAGATCGGCTATGTCCGCGCGCTCGCCCCCGAGGGGGTGCTGTCGCTGGCGCCCGACCTGCTGATCGGTGCGTCGGACACCGGCCCCGCGACCGCGCTCGACAAGCTCCGCGCCGCCGGGCTGGCGGTCGAGCTTGCGCCCGAGGTGCAGGGTGCGGCCAGCGTGCCGGCCAAGATCGATTTCGTCGGCGAACTGCTCGGCCGCGAGGCCGAGGCCGCGGCGCTTGCGGCCGCCTATGAGGCCGAGATGGCCGCGCTTGCCGAGACGCTGTCGGGCGTCAGCGACCACCCGCGGGTGCTTTTCGTGCTGGCGATCCGCGAAGACGCGCCGCTGGTCGCCGGTGCGGGCACCTCGGCCGAGGCGATGATCGAACTCTCGGGCGCGGAGAACGCCGCCACGGGCTTCGACGGCTACAAGGCGATGAGCCGCGAGGCGGTGCTGGCCGCGGCGCCCGATATCGTGCTGATGATGGCGGGGCGCGACGAGACCGCCGGCGGCCCGGCAGCCGTGCTCGCCCTGCCCGAGATCGCCGCGACGCCCGCCGGCCGCGACGGCCGCCTGGTCACCATGGACGGGCTGCTGCTGCTCGGGTTCGGCCCGCGCACGCCGGCGGCGGTGCGCGAACTTGCCGGCCTCCTGCATCCCGCGGACCGGGAACGGCTGGGGCTATGAGCGCGGCGGCAGCCGTCGACGGGGGGCGTGTCGCCCGCGACCCGCGGCTGCTGGCGGTCGCAGCCCTCGTGCTGCTGGCCTTTGCTGCGGCCCTGGCGGATATCGCGCTCGGGCCGGTGTCGATCCCGGTGGCCGATGTCATCGGTGCCCTCACCGTCGGGGGCGACCCGGCCAGCGAGGCGATCGTCACCCATATCCGCGCCCCCCGCGTGGCGCTGGGGATCGCCACCGGCGTCGCGCTGGCGCTGGCCGGCGCCACCCTGCAGGGGATGCTGCGCAATCCGCTGGCCGATCCGGGGCTGATCGGCGTCACCGGCGGCGCCTCGCTCGGCGCGGTTCTGGTGATCGTGCTCGGTCCCCTGTTCCTGCCGGGCATGCCGGCTGCCATCCGGCCCTATGCCCTGCCGATCATGGCCTTCGTCGGGGCGGCGGTGGTCACCGCCTTCATCTTCCTGGTCGCCCGGCGCGGCGGCGGCACGTCGATCGCCACGCTGATCCTCGCCGGCGTCGCGGTGAACTCGATCGCGGCCGCCGGCATCGGGGCCATGGTCTATGTCAGCGACGACGACCAGCTCCGCGACCTGACCTTCTGGACCATGGGAAGCCTCGGCGGAGCCGGCTGGACGCTGGTGACGATCGCGCTGGCCGTCACCCTGCCCGTGGCCATGCTGCTGATGCGCATGGACCGGGCACTGGACCAGTTCCAGCTCGGCGAGCGCGCGGCCTTCCATGCCGGCCTCGACGTCGAGCGCTCGAAGCTCATTGCCGGCCTTCTGATCGCACTGGGCGTCGGCTCCGTGACCGCGGCCGCGGGACCCATCGGCTTCATCGGCCTCGTGGCCCCGCACATGGCGCGGCTGATCGTCGGCCCCGCGCACCGCTGGCTGCTGCCGGCGAGCGCGGCGCTGGGCGCGGCCCTGGTCCTCTTTGCCGATCTCGCGGTGCGTATGGCCGTTCCCCCGGCCGAGCCCCCGATCGGCCTTGCCACCAGCCTGATCGGCGGGCCGTTCTTCCTGTGGCTGCTGCTGACTCGGATGCGCAAGGGAGGCGGCCTTGCTTGAAGCGCATTCCGTCACCCTCGCCCACGGCTCGCGGGCCGTCGTCTCAGACGCGACCCTGGCCGTGGCCCCGCGGCAGGTCGTGGCCCTCTGCGGGCCGAACGGGGCGGGAAAATCCACCCTTCTCGCCGCACTGACCGGCGAGATGCGGCCCCGCGCCGGGCGGGTGACGATCGGCGGCCTCGATATATCAGGCCTGTCGCCGGCGGCACTCGCCGAGATGCGTGCCGTGCTGGAACAGTCCCCGCGGCTCTCTGCCGCGTTCAGCGTCGCGATGCTCGCCACGCTCGGCATTCCGCGCGCCGTGCCGCCTGCGCGCGCCGAGGCGATCGTGACCGAGATGCTGGCCGAGGTGGGTCTGGCCGGCCTTGCCGACCAGCCGGTCGACCGGCTGTCGGGCGGTCAGCAGCACCGCGCCCATCTCGCCCGGGCGCTGGCGCAGCTGGCTGCCGGGCGTGCGCTCGGCAAGGGAGGATATCTGCTGCTCGACGAGCCGACTGCGAGCCTCGACCTGGCGCACCAGGCCGGCGCGATGCGGGCCGCGCACCGGGCAGCGCGGGCGGGGGCGGGCGTGGTCGTGGTGCTGCACGACCTGAACCTGGCCGCCGCCTTTGCCGATCGTATCGTGCTGATGAACGAGGGGCGCATCCTGATCGACGACACGCCGGAGCGCGTGCTGACCGAGGATCGCCTGGTCGAGGTCTATGCCGCGCCGCTACGGGTCGAGTCGGGACCCGGTGGTCGCCCGTGCGTTCTGCCGGTATACCCGCAGATGGACACGGATTGTAATCCGGAGGAGCCAAATGTCGCTGAACGAGCCCCGCAGATCTTCGGCGCGGGCCTGCGCCTGTCCCAGCGGGCGTGACACAGGCACGGCATTTCCCCTGTCAGCGCTGCTGATCGCCGCCGCGCTGGTGCTCGCCCCCGCCGCCTGGGGGCAGGAAGCGCCGACGGTGCCTGACGCTGCGCCGGCCGCGCCCGCGGCGCCGGCGGATGTGCCTGCACCCACGGACGTGCCCGTGATCGACGCACCGGTTGCAGAGGCTCCCGCGATCGACGTGCCGTCGCCCGCGCCAACGGTGGCCGAGACACCAGCCGCCGACGCGACCCCGCCGGCCGGGGCCGGCGCCGCGGGCACGCTGCCCCATGATCTCTCACCCTGGGGCATGTATCTCGCGGCCGACATCGTGGTGCAGTCGGTGATGGTCGGCCTGGTGGTGGCCTCGCTGGTCACCTGGACGATCTGGCTGGCAAAGTCGCTCGAGATCATGGGGGCGAGCATCCGGCTGCGGCGCGGCCTGGCGGCGATCGCCGCCGCGCCGGATCTGGCGGCCGCCGAGCGCGCGATGGCCGGACGCGGCGGGCCGGCGGCGCTGATGATCCGTGCCGCACGCTTCGAGGCCGGTGCCTCGGCCGAGGCCCTGCCGTATGCGGGCGGCGCCGGGCTGCAGGGCCGCGTGGCCTCGCATCTGTCGCGCATCGAGGCCCAGGCGGGACGGCGGCTGGCGATCGGGACCGGTCTGCTGGCGACCATCGGCTCGACCGCGCCCTTCGTGGGGCTCTTCGGCACCGTCTGGGGCATCATGAACAGCTTCATCGGCATCGCGCAGACCCAGACCACCAATCTCGCGGTGGTCGCGCCGGGCATCGCCGAGGCGCTGCTCGCCACCGGGCTCGGGCTGGTGGCGGCGATCCCCGC
This sequence comes from uncultured Rhodovulum sp., assembly GCA_964383295.1. Taxonomy (GTDB): domain Bacteria; phylum Pseudomonadota; class Alphaproteobacteria; order Rhodobacterales; family Rhodobacteraceae; genus Amaricoccus. The sequence goes on along the minus strand of CAYLHK010000100.1, from coordinate 3,410 downwards.
GGTGGTGATCTACAACGTCTTCGCCCGCTGGATCGCGGGATACCGCGCCCGGCTCGCCGATACCGCGGCCGCGGTCGAGCGGCTGGTCAGCCGGGACATCGACTTCCGGCGGCTGGCGCCCTCGACGCTGGCGCAGGCGGCGGAGTAGGGCGATGGCCGGGAGTCTGGAGCCGCGGGGGGCGGGAGAGACGCTGGAGGAGACGCACGAGATCAACGTGACGCCCTTCATCGACGTGATCCTGGTGCTGCTGATCATCTTCATGATCGCCGCCCCGCTCGCCACGGTCGACGTCGCGGTGGACCTGCCCGGATCGAACGCCGAGCCGCAGCCGCGGCCGACGGAGCCGGTCTATCTGACGCTGAAGGCCGACCTCGGGCTCGCGCTCGGCGAGGACGACGTCGCGCGCGAGGCGTTGGCGCCGGCGCTTGACCGGCTGTCGGAGGGTGACCGGGACATGCGCGTCTTCGTGCGCGCGGACGAGAGCGTGGCCTATGGCGAGCTGATGGGGGTGATGAACCTCCTGCGCTCGGCGGGCTATCTGAAGGTGGCGCTGGTCGGCCTCGAGATGCCGCCCGCTGCACCCGCGGAAGCGCCATGAGCACCGCGACCGACATCGCCTTCACGCCGCATGGCGCAAGGTTCGGGCCGGGCCATGTGCTGCTCTGGGCGGGGGCAGCACTTCTGGTGGTGGGGGCCCATGCCGGCGCCGCGATCTGGGCGACGCGGCAGGCGCCCGACATGCCCGCCGAGGCGGGCGCACCGGCGGCGATCATGATGGAACTCGCCCCGGTCGCCATGGCACCCGAGGCGGTCGAGGACGAGATCGCGCCCGACATGTACGACGCGCCCGAGATCGCCGCAGCGCCGCCGCAGGAGCTGACCGAGCCCCCGGCAGATATGACGCCCGTGCCGCCGCAGCTTACGGCGATGACCCCGCCCCCGCCGCTCGAGCCGCCGCCGAGCCCGGTTGAGATGCCGGTGACCGACGCCCTGCCGGTGCTGGAGCCCGCGCCGGTGCCCCCGCCGGTTGCGCCCATCGAGACGGTGGAGGCCGAGGTGGTCGAGCCGCGCCCGGTGGCGCGCCCGCAGGACCTGCCGCGCGTGACGCCGCCCGAGCCGGCACGGACCGCCGAGCGAACGCCCGAGCGCGAGCGCCCGCAGGTGCAGCCTGCCGCGCCCTCCCAGGCCGCCCAGCAGGCGCGGCTGCAGTCGGCGGCACCCGCGCCGACCGCGGCCGCCCCGCAGGCGAGCAGCGGGCAGCGCAGCGAGTCGCCCGCCCGCTGGCAGTCGCGGCTGATGGCGCATCTCGAGCGCCACAAGCGCTACCCGGCCGCGGCCCGGCAGCGACGGCAGGAGGGCACGGTCCTCGTACGCTTCGCCATCGACGGCGGCGGCAACGTGCAGTCGGTGCAGCTCGCCCGCTCGTCCGGACATACGGAGCTCGACGAGGCGGTGCTGACCCTGGTCCGGCGTGCTTCGCCGATGCCCGCGCCGCCACCCGAGGCGCCGCGCGACATCACCGCGCCGGTGCGCTTCCAGATCCGCTGACCGCGGACAGCGGCGCGTCGCTCAGCGGGGGTCCTTGTGCACGATGACCTCGGCGCTGGGGATCGCCGCGAGAATCGCACGGCGCACCGCAGCCCCGATGGCATGCGCGTCGTGAAGGCTCTGAGAACCGTCCAGTTCGAGATGCAGCTGGACGAAGACGCGGCTGCCGGCGGTGCGGGTCTTGAGGTCGTGAAATGCGATCACGCCCGGCTGCTCCGCCACGATGCGCTCGATCCGAGCGATGAGCGCAGCGTCTGCCTGCCGGTCCATCAGCGCATCCCACGCCGCGGTCCCGATGCGCCGCGCGCCGTAGATGAGCGCCGCGCAGGCGACAAGCGCGATCACCGGATCGAGCCAATGGACGCCGAAGCGCACCGAGGCGACCAGCGCGGCCATCGCCCCGGCAGCCGGCAGAAGGTCGGAGAGATAGTGCAGCCGGTCGGCGGCGACGATGCGCGACCCGGTCCGCGCCGCCACCCGCGTCTGCCAGAGAACCAGCGCCAGCGTCACCGCCATGGAGATCCCCATGACCGCCAGCCCGGTACCCTCCGCGGAGAGCACCTGCGGTTCGGAGAACCGTCGCAGCGCGCTCCAGCCGATGGCGCCGGCAGCAAGCATGACCAGCAGCGCCTGGCCGAGAGCCACGAGGTCCTCGACCGAGCTGTGCCCGAAGGAATGATCCTCGTCCGGCGGCTTGGCAGCATAGAGGATACCGATCAGCCCCGCCGACGAGGCCACGAAGTCGAGCGCCGAATCGGTGAGAGATGCCGCGATCGAAAGCGCGCCCGTCTGCGTCAAGGCCCAGAGCTTGAGCCCCACGAGCAACAGCGCCGTCGCCACGGAAGCCAGGCCGGCGGATACATTCAGGCGATGCACGTTTCCCGCGGACTGCAACCGATCCTCCGAATGCCGGGCGGCGGGACGGATATGCCAGAGGAGGGCTCGGCTGACCAGCCGGAGCGGCTTGGCAACCGACGGTATGGTAGTCGTCGGTACCGATTTCATGGCCAGAATGGATCGCCTGAGCCTGCCGGATGTTGGCCAATAGGCGGGATCTTGCCGAAAACCGCTTCGAAACAACCGAGCTTACTTCACCTCGGACGAGAAAATCCGAACATAACAAGGGCAAGAACACATTTCACCGGAATCTCTTGGAATAGTATCTTGTCAACTCTATATCCTGCAAATAATATGCGGCATGGGCCCGTAACGTGCGCAGTCCCGGCGGGAACCAGTCAAGGCTGCATGTCAAGAGGATGTGACCCAGGCGTCAGCCGATGGGTAGAAGAGAGGTGCGATGACCGAGGAGCAGACAATCAGCCGTGGAGAACTGCTGGCGTTGACGGCGGAGATCGTCTCGGCACACGTGGCGAACAACAACGTCAACCATGGCGACGTTCCGGACCTGATCCAGTCGATCTACGGCAAGTTGACAGAAATCGCGACCGGCGAGTCTGCCAATTCGGTAGAGCTGACCCCGGCGGTTCCGATCAAGAAGTCGGTGACCGAGGATTACATCATCTGTCTCGAAGACGGAAAGAAGCTGAAGATGCTCAAGCGGCATCTGATGACCGCCTACGGCATGACGCCCGAGGACTATCGGGCCAAGTGGGGCCTGCGGCCCGACTATCCCATGGTGGCGCCGAGCTACGCCTTGAAGCGGCAGGAACTGGCGAAGAAGATCGGCCTCGGCCGCAAGCCGGCGGCCCGAGGCCGCAAGTAGGCCGAACTTGCGCCCCCAGGCGGGCGCGGCTAGACGAATGGCGCGCGGGCCGAGAGGCTCGCGCGCCTTCTGCTTTCGGGGACCACGCTGATGTCCGCTCCGGCAAGGAAGGTCTTCGTCAAGACCTACGGCTGCCAG
>CAYLHK010000099.1:0-12973 GCA_964383295.1 uncultured Rhodovulum sp. | reverse complement strand
TCACCGACGACCGCGGCCCCGAGTCGATCGGCGGCATCATCGGCGGCATGGCCTCGGGCTGCACCGAGGCCACCACGGACGTCTTCGTCGAGGCGGCCTATTTCGACCCGATCCGCACCGCCCGCACCGGCCGCCGGCTGCGCATCAACTCGGATGCCCGCTACCGCTTCGAGCGCGGCGTGGACCCGGCCTTCACCCGGCCGGGCATGGAGCTGGCCACGCGGATGATCCTCGATCTCTGCGGCGGCGAGGCGTCCGAGCTGATGGTCGCGGGCGCCGTCCCGGACACCGCCCGCAGCTACCCGCTCGACCCCGAACATGTCGTGCGGCTGGTCGGCATGGCCATCCCGAAGCACGAGCAGATCCGCATCCTCGCCGCGCTCGGCTTCCGGGCCAGCGGCGCAGGCGAGACGCTCGACGTCACGGTGCCCTCCTGGCGCCCGGACGTCCACGGCTCTGCCGATCTGGTCGAGGAGGTCGCCCGCGTCGCCTCGCTCTCGAAGCTCGAAGGCAAGCCGATGTCCCGCCCGGCGGGCGTCGCAAAGCCGATCCTCACCCTCTCCCAGCGCCGCGAGGGCCAGGCCCGGCGGCGAATGGCGGCGCTCGGTCTGAACGAGTGCCTGAGCTACAGCTTCATCGACGAGGCGGCAGCCGCGCTCTTCGGCGGCGGGGGCGAGGAGATCCGCCTCGCCAACCCGATCAGCTCCGAGATGAGCCACCTGCGCCCGGACCTTCTGCCCGGCCTCCTGCAGGCTGCCGCCCGCAACCAGGCGCGCGGCGCCGCCGATCTCGCCCTCTTCGAGATCGGCCGGGTGTTCTCGGGCGGAGAGCCCGGCGAGGAACTGACCCAGGTGACCGGCCTGCGCATCGGCGCAACTGCGCCGCGCAACCCGCACGGCACCCGCCGCACCGTGGACGTCTATGACGCCCGCGCCGATGCCGAGGCGGTGCTGGCGGCGATCGGCGCCCCAGCCTCGCTGATGATCCAGCGCGGCGCGCCGGCCTGGTTCCACCCCGGCCGCTCGGGCCGGCTGACGCTCGGCCCCAAGACCGTGCTCGCCGTCTTCGGCGAACTGCATCCCAAGGTGCTCGCCGCCCTCGACGTCAAGGGCCCGGCCGCGGCCTTCACCGTCTTCCCCGAGGCCGTGCCCCCCGCCCGCGCCCGCGGCGCCACGCGGCCGCCGCTCGCCGTCTCCGACCTGCAGGCGGTCGAGCGCGACTTCGCCTTCGTGCTCGACGCCCGCGTCGATGCCGAGGCGGTGCTCAAGGCCGCCCGCGGCGCCGACAAGGCGCTGATCGCCGAGGTTTCGGTCTTCGACGTCTTCGCCGGGCCAAAGGCCGCCGCGCAGATGGGAGAGGGACGCAAATCCCTTGCCATCGCGGTGCGCTTGCAGCCAACTGTGGCGACCTTGACCGAAGCCGAGATCGAGGCCGTGTCCGCCCGGGTGGTGGCCGCGGTCGAGAAGGCCACCGGCGGCAGCCTGAGGACGCAGTGACCCGGCCAGCATCCGGCCGGTAAATGAGCGAGAGACAATCATGATCAAAAAGACATTCAACGAATTCAAGCAGTTCATTGCCCGCGGCAACGTGATGGACCTCGCGGTCGGTATCATCATCGGCGCCGCCTTCACGGCCATCGTCTCCAGCCTCGTCGAGGACCTGATCAACCCGATCATCGGCTTCATCGTCGGCGGCATGGACTTCTCGGACCTGGTGATCAGCTTCGGATCGGGCGAGTATGCGGCGACGCTGCGCTACGGTGCCTTCATCACCGCGGTCATCAACTTCCTGATCATCGCCTGGGTGGTGTTCTGGCTGGTCAAGATGGTGAACAAGCTGCGTGACAGCATCGACACCGCCGAGAAGGCGCCGGACGCGCCCAAGGGCCCGACCCAGGAGGAACTGCTGGGCGAGATCCGCGACCTGCTGAAGAAGGATGTCGAGGCCGCCCCGGCGGTGATCGTTCAGCCGAGCAGCCAGAGCCCGGCGTAAAGCGTCGCCATCCCGCCCAGGATCGCCGCCAGCGGCGCGCGCCACCACGCCCCGATGGCGAGCGCCACCACGGCGGCGATCATCCGCGCCGGGTCGAGCTGGCCGTCGGTGGCGGCCGGCCAGACCACCAGCGGGGCGGCGATCGCGGGCATGACCGCCACGGGGACATAGCGCAGGAGCCGCATCGCCCAGGCGGGGAACTCACGCCCCCCCGCCACGGCGATGAAAGAGAAGCGGATCAGATAGGTCCCGATCCCGACCCCGAAGATCACCACCCAGATTGCGACATCGCGGCTCATGGACGCGTCCTCTGCATGGGGCCAGCCGGGGTTTCGATCAGGTTAACGCCACGGACATTTCCGTTGCAAATCAAAGGCATGATCGTCTGCTCAACGTTGAGCACGGCCTCGTCCCCGCTCATTTGCGCCGCTCCAGCCAGACTTCGACCGCCGCTCCGGTCAGCATCGCCAGCCCCGCCGCCACCAGCACCCCGGTGCTGTAGGGCATCCAGGCAAAGGCCAGCGCAGCGGTGAGCGAGACCAGCGCCGCCGCCAGATGCGGAACCGTGCGCAGCGCCGTCGCGAACAGGGCGATGAAGGTGATCGGCACCGCGAAATCGATCGCGATCCCGTCGGGGATCGAGCCCCCCGCCACCGCGCCCACCCAGGTCGCGGCATACCAGGGCCCGCAGACCGGCGCCGCCGCCCCGAAGAAATACGCCATCTTCTGCGACTTGCTCATGCCCGGCTGCAGCGCATAGCGGTTCTCGGCCACGCCGAAGGTCTGGTCGGTCAGGAAATATCCGGCCAGCGCCCGCTGCCAGAACGGCGCGTTCCCGATGTGCTGGACCATGGCGGCGGAATACATCGCCATGCGCAGGTTCACGGCCAGCGAGGTCGCCATCACGATCAGCGTGGGCGCGTTCTCCTCCATCAGCTGCAGCATGGTGAACTGCGAGGCGCCGGCGATGACGAAGAAGCTCGCGGCCATGATCTCGGCAAGGCTCCACCCCGCCTCCGCCGCCAGCGCCCCGAACAGCACGCCGAAGGGCGCCACGACGATCAGGAAGGGCAGCCCGTCGCGCACGCCCAGCCAGAACGCGCGCCGAGCCTGGGGCTCTGGCATCTGCATTGTCCTCCCCCTCGGCGCTGCTCTATCGTGGCCCGCAGGCGGGGATCAATCGGAATTGGCGTGATGGCAGTTGGACGGACGGCCGGATGATCGCGGGGGTCATCCTCGCGGGCGGCCGTTCAAGCCGCATGGGCGGCGGCGACAAGGGCCTCCTGATGCTCGGCGACCGGCCGCTGCTCGGCCATGTCGTCGCGCGCCTCGCCCCCCAGGTCGACACGCTGGCGATCAGCGCCAACGGCGATCCCGCCCGGCTCGCGGCCTTCGGCCTGCCCGTGCTGCCCGACGCGGCCCCCGACCACCCCGGCCCGCTGGCCGGTGTGCTGGCAGGGCTCGACTGGGCCGCAGCGCGCGGCGCCAGTCAGATGGTCACCGCCGCCTGCGATACGCCATTCTTCCCGCCCGATCTGGTCAGCAGCCTGCGCCTCGCGGCCATCGCCGCCCGCACGCCCCTCGCCATGGCCGTGACCCCCGGCGCGGAACGGCCCGACCGCCACCCGACCTTCGGCCTCTGGTCGGTCGAGCTGCGCGAAGACCTGCGCGCCGCGCTGGCCGCCGGCACCCGCCGGGTGACGGAATGGACCGAGCGCCACGGCTGCGCACGGGCGATCTTCCATGACCGCGGCGCGCCGTTCTTCAACGTCAATACCCCCGAGGACCTCGCCCGCGCCCGCGAGATGCTGAGGCCCTCCGCCTCCTAGCGCCTACCCCGCCGCTCCCGGCCGCCGGGGCGCCGAGACGTTGCCGTCCTTGGACAGCAGCACCGCGATCGGCCGCGTGCCGGGAAACTCCGACAGCACGATCACCAGGATCGCGCTGATCGGCACCGCCAGGATCGCCCCGGCCAGCCCCCAGATGCTGCTCCAGACCACCAGGCTGACCAGGATCACGAAGGGGCTGAGGTTGAGCGAGCTTCCCATCAGCCAGGGCTCGATGAAATTGCCCACCAGCACCTGCGCGGCCGACAGCGACAGCAGCACGACGATCACCGTCCACAGCTCCCCGAACTGCATCACCGCCAGCGCCACCGGGAAGGCGACACCGAGAACCCCGCCGAGATAGGGAATGTAGTTGAAAAGCCCGATCAGCAGCGCCCAGAATCCAGCGAACTCGATCCCCACCAGCCGCATGATCACATAGCTCAGCACCCCCAGCAGCACGTTGATCCCGGTCTTCATCGCCAGATAGGTGCCGATGCGGCTGTTGATGTCGCTGATGACCTGGCGGACATGGGCGACGCGGGCCGGATCGTCGGAGATGCGTCCGATCTTGCGCGCGAAGCTGCCGGTCTCGGTCAGCAGGAAGCCCGCGTAGATCAGCACCACGACGAAACTCGCCACGATCGAGGAGACCGAGGCCACGGTCATCCCGATCACCTGCTGGAGGTTGATCTGCCCCAGCACGTCCCGGCGCAGCGTCTCCCAGGTCGGCTCGGTCTCGACGCCCATGCGGATCGCCACCGACTGGATCGTTGCCAGCAGCCGCGACTGGTATTCGGGCGCCAGCTCCACGACCTGGCCGAGATTGGAGACGATCAGCGACATGAGCGCAAAGAGCGCCGCGACGATCACGAGGATCGCGGCCAGGTGCCGCACCGGCACCGGCACATGGCGACCGATCCAGGGCAGGCGCCCCACAGACTCGGCGAGGCCGAGCACGATATAGGCCAGGATCAGGCTGGCCACGACCGGCAGGATAACCCCCCGGCCGATGGACAGGATCCAGCCGATCATGATGGCGAGAAACACGCCGTAAACCAGGTTGCGGAAGGTCTCTGACACGCCGCCCCCCCGAACCGTCAGGCCGCCGCAGCCGGGCGCACGTCACTCGGCGCCACGCCGAACTGCCTGCGGAAACAGGTGGCAAAATACTGGCTGGAGGAGAAGCCGCAGTCGAAGGCCACCTCGGTGACCGAGCGCGCCTCATCGGCGGCCAGCAGCCGCCGCGCGGCCTGCAGGCGGATCGACTGCAGGTAGCGTGCCGGGGTCATGTTGGTCAGGGACATGCAGTGCTTGGCGAACTGGGTCCGCGAGAGGCTGCACTCGGCCGCCATGTTCTCCAGCGTCCAGTCGTCCTCCAGCGCATGCCAGAGCCTCTGCAGGAAGATCTCCACCGTGCGCCGCGAGGCGGCCAGCGTACGGTCGAGCTCTGGCTGCTGCGCCTCGAGCTGGGTCTTGAACTGCAGGAGCGCCATGGAGATCAGCAGCCGCAGCCGCGTCTCGCCGCCCTCGATATCACCCGTGGCGACCACGTCGGCGATCTCGGCGAAGCTGCGCGCCACCTCGCGCGAGGCGGTGTACCAGGGCTGCTCGTTGCAGGAGAGCAGCTCGGTCAGACGCCTGCGGTCGCGTTCGGGCCAGGCGATCCAGTCGGGCCAGAGCCATTCCTCGTGCGGGCGCCGCATGCCCATGTCGAACAGGACCCAGACGATCTGGCTCGGCGCGACGAAGGGGTCGCCGAAGGCGTGCAACTGCCAGGGCCGCACCACCAGCATCTGCCCCTCCTGCAACTCGTGGCGCTGGCCGTCGAGGGTCAGCGTCAGCGTACCGCGCGCGAGATAGGCGATCTTCACGCCCTCGTTGCAATGCTCCTTCAGGCCCCAGTCCTGCGGGCGCGTCGCGTCCCAGCCGCCGACCGAGCAGACCTGCGGCAGCGCATCGCCCAGCTCGCGCCCCGGATAGCCGCGCCGCGTCCAGGCGCTCAGCGTGACCTTGCCGGCCAGCGAGGCGTCCAGCAGGTCCTTGCAGTTGCCGGCATAGAGCAGCGCCCCGGGCTCGCGAAACACCGCCGGACGCGGTCGCGCCCCGTTCCTGCCCGCCTCGGCCATCGTCGCTCCCCCGTGCAGGATGTTCGTTTTTTACCACTTGCCGATTTTGAACGCATACCGCGCCGGAAATCGCGATGCTGCATGTATCGAAGCCCGCTGGCGAATAGACCGGACCTGCGGCGAATCGTCAACGAAATCTGCCCTTCTGGACGGGCACTGGCACCACGACCAAGGCGCAGCAGTCTCCCCAAGCGACGGGGGTGCTGCGCAAAATGCGGCCGAAGACAGACCGGCGGCGGAAATCGAACGCCGGCAAAACAATGCGGGACGCAACGTCCCAAGGGGAAGAAATGCAGGTCGGCATCAATCTGTTGTGCCTTGCTGGCGTCATATCCGACGAGCACCTGCCGCAGATCCGCCGGCTGAAGCAGCTCGGCTATGACGGCGTCGAGGTGCCGATTCTCGCCGGGAATCCGGCGGACTACGCGCGGCTTGGCCGCGAGCTCGACGCGCTCGGCCTGCGCCGGACCTCGACCTCGGTCATTCCCTCGCCGGACGCCAATCCGCTGAGCGCCGACCCGGAGGTGCGCCGCCGCGGCGTCGCGCATCTCGACTGGATCATGGACTGCGCCCGCGCGCTGGGATCGGAGGTCGTCGGCGGGCCGTTCCACGCTCCCATCGGCTGGTTCACCGGCTCGGGCCCGAGCGCGGACGAGATCCGCTACGGCGCCGAGGCCCATCACCGCATGGCAGAGGCGGCGCAGGCGGACGGCATGCGCCTCGCCCTCGAGCACCTCAACCGGTTCGAGACGCATTTCCTCAACACGATGGAGCAGGCGGCCGCCTATGTGGCGGCGGTCGATCATCCAGCCTTCACCATCATGTACGACACGTTCCACGCCAATATCGAAGAGCGCAGACAGCCCGAGGCCATCGCGACGATCGCCGGCCATATCGGCGTGCTGCATATCTCCGAGAACGACCGCGGCATTCCCGGTCGCGGCCATATCGACTTCCCCGAGATCTTCGCCGCCATCCGCGCCACCGGCTTCGACGACTGGGTGACGGTCGAAGCCTTCGGCGCGGGCCTGCCCGAGCTTGCTGCCGCGACCCGGGTCTGGCGGCCGCTCTTTCCGGACCATGACACCCTGTTCGTCGAATCGATCGACTTCATCCGACGCCAGTGGGACGCTGCCGCATGAGCGGCGCGCCCGTCATCGAGATGCGCGGCATCGGCAAGCGCTTTCCCGGCGTGGTGGCGCTCGACGGTGTCAGCTTCGCCTGCCAGGCGGGCGAGGTGCATGCGCTCGTTGGCGAGAACGGGGCCGGCAAGTCGACGCTGATCAAGATCCTCTCCGGCGTCTACCAGCCCGACGAGGGCGAGACGCTGGTCGAGGGCCGCGCCGTCCACTTCCACCACCCGGTCGATGCGATCGGCGCCGGCATCTCGGTCATCTACCAGGAATTCTCGCTGCTGCCCGAGCGCAGCGTGGCGCAGAACATCTTCCTCGGCCGCGAGCGGACGCGCTCCGGCCTGCTCGACAACCGCGCCATGCGCGCCGAGACGCGCCGGGTGCTCGACATGTTCGCCGCCGGCCGGCGGATCGACCCCGACACGCTGGTCGCCGATCTCGACATCGCCTCGCAGCAGATGGTCGAGATCGCCAAGGCGATCGCGCTCGAGGCCAAGGTGCTGGTGATGGACGAGCCGACCGCGGCGCTGAACGAGACCGAATGCCGCGAGCTCTTCGACACGGTGGACGCGTTGCGCGCCCATGGCACGGCGGTCATCTACATCACCCACCGGATGCGCGAGGTCACGCGCCTCGCCACCCGGGTGACGGTGCTCAAGGACGGCGAGGTCGCCGCCCGCTTCGAGCATCTGCCCGAGCCTGCCGCCATCGTGCGCGCCATGGTCGGCCGCGACATCGCTGATTTCTACGCCCCCTTCGCGACCCCCGAGGAGAGCGGGGCACCGGTCCTTTCGGTGCGCGGCGGCGGCAACGCTGCGCTCCGCGATATCGACTTCGAACTGCGCGCCGGCGAGATCGTCGGCTTTGCCGGCATCCAGGGCGCGGGCCGCGCCGCACTGGCCATGGCGATCTTCGGTGCCACGCCTTTCGACACGGGCACGATGACGCTGGCGGGCGAACCCGTCCGCTTCACCCACCCGCGCGAGGCGATCCGCGCCGGCATCGGCCTCCTGCCCGGCGATCGCAAGGGCGAGGGGCTCGCGCTGATGCAGTCGGTGCGCGACAACGGCATGCTCACCCCGCGCGCCCTCAGCAGCCTCCTCGGCAGCGCCCGGCGCAATGCCTTCACCGATCTCGCCGGCATGGACGAGTTGCTTGACCGGATGGAGGTTCGCGCGGCCTCCTACGATCAGGAGATCCGCCTGCTCTCGGGCGGCAATCAGCAGAAGGCGATCGTCGCCCGCTGGCTGGCGCTGAAGCCCAAGGTGCTGATCTTCGTCGAGCCGACCCGCGGCATCGACGTCAACGCCAAGGCCGGCATCTACCACCTGATGCGCGACCTCGCCCGCGAGGGTGCGGGCATCATCATGATCTCCTCCGACCTGCCGGAAGTCATCGGCGCCGCCGACCGTATCCTCGTGATGCGCGAGGGCACGATCGTCGCCGAACACGGCCGCGGCGCCAGCGAGCCCGCGATCATGCTCGACGCCACCGGCGAGACCGAGGTGGCCGCGTGAGCGACACCACCGCCCTGCCCCGCCGGCCTGCCTTCCGCTTCGACCGCTGGGCGCCGGCGCTGCTGCTCCTGACCGCCATCGCGATCTACGTCGCCGCCTGCGTGGTCACCGGGCAGACCCAGTTCCTCAGCTGGAACAACCTGCTCGCCGTGCTCGGCCGCTCGATCGCGCTCGGCATCACCGCCATCGGCCAGACCTTCGTGATCCTGGTCGCCTCGATCGACCTCTCGGTGGCGAGCCTGATCTCGGCCACCGCCGTGCTCGCCTCCGTGGTGATGGACGGCAATCCCGCGATGATCGTGCCGGCCATCGGCGCGACGCTGGTCCTCGGCGCCTTGGTCGGACTGGTCAACGGCCTCGTCATCACCCGCCTCGACGTGAACCCGCTGATCGCGACGCTGGGCATGAGCCTCATCATCCAGGGCTGCCTCTCGGCCTTCGTGTCGAACTTCGCGGGATCGGTGCCGCCGGCCTTCCAGTTCTTCGCCTATGGCAATCTCGCCGGCATGCCCTTCGCCATCCTGTTCTTCTTCGCGCTCGCGATCCTCGCCTGGGTGGTGCTGCGCTTCACCCGCTTCGGCTCGAACATCTACGCCGTGGGCGGCAATGCCGACGCCGCGCGCTTCGCCGGCATCGCCACCGGCCGCATCGTCGTCGCCGCCCATGTGATCTGCTCGCTCTGCGCCACGGTGGCGGGGCTCTACCTCGCCAGCCGCCTGCGCTCGGGCGCGCCCTGGATCGGCTCGGACGGCGTCTACGACCTCGAATCCATCGCCGTCGTGGTGATCGGCGGCACCATCCTCGCCGGCGGGCGCGGCGGCGTCTGGGGCACGGTGGCCGGGGTGATGATCTTCTCGCTGATCGATTCGATCTTCAACGTGCTGGGGGTGGATGCCTTCGTGAAGCAGGTGCTGCGCGGCATCATCATCGTGGCGGCCGTCGCCTTCTATGCCGCCCGCTCGAAGAGGATCGTCGCATGAGCGCCCGGCAGGAGGCACGCGCCGCCGCCCAGGGCCGGCGCCTGCCGCAGATCAACCCGGTCTATTTCGTGCTGGCGGCGCTGATCGTGGCGATCATCCTGCACAACCCGGCCTTCGTCGAGCCGACCGGCTACATGAACTTCCTCAAGCGCGCGGCCCCGCTGGCGATCCTCGCCTCGGGGCAGCTCTATGTGATCGTCTCCGGCGGCTTCGACCTCTCGGTCGGCTCGCTGATCACGCTGGTGGTCGTCGGCTCGTCGATGCTGTCGAACAACGACCCCGGCGCCACCTGGTGGGTGATCGCCGCCATGTTCGGGATCGGGCTTTGCGTGGGGCTGATCAACGGCCTCATCGTCTGCTACCTCAAGGTGCCCTCGCTGATCGCCACGCTGGGGATGATGATCACGCTGAACGGCTTTGCCTTCATGTGGTCGGGGGGCGCCCCGCGCGGCTATCTGCCCGACAGCTACCGCTGGTTCGGCCGGGCGAACATCACCGACATGCCGCTGATCCGCTTCCTGCCGGTGGCTCTGATCGTGCTCATCGTCGCGGGCCTCGCGCTCTGGGCGCTGATGCACCGCACCAACTACGGGCGCATGCTGCTCGCGGTCGGCGACAACCCCCGCGCAGCCCAGCTCGCGGGCGTGCCGGTCAACCGGGTGCGCATCGCGGCCTTCGTGGTCTCGGCCCTCTCGGCCGTCGTCACCGGCATCCTGCTCGGCGGCTTCGCCGGCGTCTCCACCGACGTCGGCCGCGGCTACGAGCTGCAGGCGATCACCGCAGCCGTACTCGGCGGCGCGGCCCTCCTGGGCGGGCGCGGCTCGGTGCCGGCGGCCATCGCCGGGGCGCTGACGCTGACGGCGATCTTCACCCTCCTGAACTTCCTCGGCCTGCCGCAGCCGGTGCGCCAGGTGGTCCAGGGCCTCATCCTCATCGCGGCGGTCGCACTGGCGATGCACCGGCGCAGACGAACCGGACAATAACCGGCAACCCATCATCGAAAGGGAGGACACCACGATGAAGCGGATCCTGACATACGCCGCAGCGGCGGGCCTCGCGCTCTCCGCCTCCGGCGCCGGCCATGCGCAGAACTTCAACGACCCCGAGGAGTTCGCGCGCCAGCTGGAACAGCTCTCCATGGCCCCGCAGGGCCCCGAGGGCGAGCCCTGGCGGCAGTATCTGGTCGATGCCATGGCCGATACGTCCAGCTTCGCCAAGGAAGGGCCCTATACGGTCTGCTTCTCCAACGCCGGCGTGAACAACCCCTGGCGGGTGGTCGGCTTCACCAACATGACCGAAGAGCTGAAGCTTCACCCGGAGATCGGCAACTTCATCCACGTCGATGCCGAGGGCTCCGACGACAAGCAGATCGCCGACATCTCCGACCTGCTCGCCAGCGGCAACTGCGACGTGCTGATCGTCTCGCCGAACACCACCGCGGCGCTGACGCCGGCGGTCGAGGCGGCCTGCGAGGTTCTTCCTGTCATCGTCTTCGACCGCGGCGTCGACACCGACTGCCCGGTCACCTTCATCCACCCGGTCGGCGGCTACGGCTTCGGCATCCAGGGCGCGCAGTTCGTCGCCGATAACGTCGAGGCGGGCGGCAACGTGCTGATGCTGCGCATCCTGCCCGGCGTCGACGTGCTCGAGACCCGCTACTCCGCGGGCCGGCGCATCCTCGACGAAGCGGGGCTGAACGTGGTCGGCGTCGAGTTCACCGACGGTGACAATGCCAAGACCAAGTCGATCGTCGAGGACTACCTGCAGCGCGGCTCGATCGACGCCGTCTGGATGGACGCCGGCGCCACCGCCGTGGCGGCGATCGAGGCGTTCGAGGATGGCGGCTACGACATCCCTGTCTTCGTCGGCGAGGACCAGCAGGACTTCCTGCAGAAGTGGCGCGCGCTCGACATGACCGCGATCGCGCCCACCTATCCGACCTACCAGTGGCGCACCCCGATCATCGCCGCCGCGGCGGTGCTGAAGGGCGAGGCCATCCCCGGCCCCGAATGGGTGCTGCCGCAGCCGGCGATCACCCAGGATAATCTCGGCGACTACATCAACGAGGCCATGCCGCCGCTGCACTACGCCATGTGCGGCTGCGAGGAGATGGACAACTATCCCCAGGCCTGGGGCGGCCGCTGACGCCGCGACCCCCATCCTGACCGACGACCGCGGGCGCCCCTCACCGGGCGCCCGTTTTCGTTGCGGACGGGACGTTGCGAGCGCGGCATGCGGCAGCGGGAAGCGGGACGGGTCCTGGCCGGCGTTCCGACGCGCATCTGATCGCCCTGCGCGTCTCGCGCCATGCTGGACAGGACCATCGACAGGGACCTGAGTCGCCTCGTCGCACCCGGCAGAAGAAGCGTCTTTCGCCCGCATCCGGTCGCGTTAACCCTTCAATCCCGACCCTTTCACTCGCCATACGCGTTCCATACGCATTCCATACGCGTTCCATATCCGCCGGAATCGCCGTTAACCTGCCGCCCTGCCCGCCGATCCGCCCTCGGATGACGTCGCGTCAACTTGACGCGAACGTCAGCTTTTCGGCTTGCGCATCTGCCCGCCTGCCGGCAAACATTTGCCCGATACCACCGGAGGTAGAGAGCCGATGGCGCGCGCCATGCCCGATGATCTCTGGACCATCCGCGCGATGTGCACGGCCTTCGGCGTCACCCCCCGAACCTTGCGATTCTACGAGGCCCGCGAGCTGATCTCGCCCCGCCGCGACGGCCAGCACCGGCTTTACTCCCGCGCCTGCCGCGCCCGTATGACCCTGATCCTGCAGGGAAAACGCTTCGGATTCCGTCTCGAGGACATCCGCCAGTTGCTCGATCTCTACGACCCCGCCACCCCCGGCCAGCGCGCCCAGATCGCCCGCAGCTGCGCGCTCGCCCGCGAGCGGCTCGGCGCAATGGAGGCCCAGCGCGACGAGCTCGACCTCGCCATCATCGACCTGCGCCGCCGGATCGGCGAGGCTGAATCCCTGCTCGAAGGCACATCCTGAGGAGCGCCATGCCGACCTACGCCCCACCCCTGCGCGACTTCGCCTTCATCCTCCACGACGTGCTCGGCGTGGAGACCAGCGACATCCCCGGCTTCGACGAACTCGACCGCGACACCACCACCGCCATCCTCACCGAAGCCGGCCGCATCGCCGCCGAGGTCCTCGCCCCCCTGAACGCCAGCGGCGACCGCGAGGGCTGCCGCCTGGAGAGCGGCGTCGTCCGCACGCCCGCCGGCTTCGCGGAGGCCTATGCGGCGGTGGCGGAGGGCGGCTGGATCGGCCTCGACCTCGATCCCGAATGGGGCGGCCAGGGCATGCCGCATGTGCTCAACACGGCGACCGGCCAGATGTTCGCCGCCGCCAACATGGCGCTCAACATGTACTGGGGC
>CAYLHK010000098.1:0-13044 GCA_964383295.1 uncultured Rhodovulum sp. | reverse complement strand
AGGTTGTTCATGAACTTCGAGAGCACTGCGTCGCCGTACTTGGCGTCGGGCAGGATCTCGCGCTTCTCGGCGCTATGGCGTCGCGACATCTCGACTATTCCTTATTTCGGACGCTTGGCGCCGTACTTCGACCGGCGCTGACGGCGGTTCTTCACGCCCTGGGTGTCGAGCACGCCGCGCAGGATGTGATAGCGCACGCCGGGAAGGTCCTTCACGCGGCCGCCGCGGATCAGCACCACCGAGTGCTCCTGCAGGTTGTGGCTCTCGCCGGGGATGTAGCTGATCACCTCGAAGCCGTTGGTCAGCCGGACCTTGGCGACCTTACGCATGGCCGAGTTCGGCTTCTTCGGGGTCGTGGTGTAGACGCGCGTGCAGGTACCCCGCTTCTGGGGGCAGGCCTGCAGATGCATCGACTTCGACCGCTTCGCTTTCGGCTGCCGCGGGTTGCGGATCAGCTGCTGGATGGTGGGCATTCTCGTCTCTACCCCGTCTACATAGTCTTCCGTTGCAGCGCCGGACGCCCGATGCGTCAAACGCCAAAGCTCCGTGATGGAGCCCGCATGGCACCGTCACGGCAGAATTCCAGAGGACTGGGGCTTTTCGCCCGAGTCATGACCGCCAGATTGTGGCATTCGCCCAAGAGGCTGACCCCTTGAGCGGGCGGAACCTAGGAGCAAGCCGCGGCCTTGTCAACCGCGATACGTCGCATTCGGCACAAACAGTCGACGCGATCGTCCGGGGCTAGGTTCTGCTCCAAATCACGAGCTGTTGCAATGCGTTGGCCACGGTCGAACGCACACGGCCCGGCGCGCTCCCCGACCCGCCGCCCCGCCGGCCGCGCACCGACAGATTCGGGTTTGGGTTTCAGCGCGCATGCGAGACGCCAGGAACAAGGGGGCCCGTCAACCGAGGCAATGGCCCTGGACGAAGATGCACCCACCGCACCGTGTCCGCCGCACTGGTCGCTCCCGTAGCTGTGCTCGGCGGCCGCGCAGCGCCGACCCGCACAACCCCAGCGATTGTCCCGCGATATCGGCAACTTGCCGCGGAGAATCCCGCACCAGCTGATATTGCGCGCACGACGACAGATGCGCGGCATGTGTCCAAAAGGACAGGTTGCGCACCGACAGGTTGAAAGTAGAAGTTCGGACCAAGGGGTTTGGGGTGAATCCCGCGGCCGGTAGCACGGTCAGCGACGGTAGGGGTCCGGTTCGGTACCTGGTTTGTCGAGTAAGTAGTAGTCAGGACCGGGCGACGGGCGGTGTCAGAAATGGCACCGCCCTTGCTTTTTGCCCCAGCGGATTTGTTCCCCAGCGATTACAC
This sequence comes from uncultured Rhodovulum sp., assembly GCA_964383295.1. Classification (GTDB taxonomy): domain Bacteria; phylum Pseudomonadota; class Alphaproteobacteria; order Rhodobacterales; family Rhodobacteraceae; genus Amaricoccus. The sequence continues at coordinate 11,721 of CAYLHK010000098.1, read as the reverse complement.
GGCCTTGTTCTCCTTCGTCTCCGCCGCGCCCCCTCCACGCGGGCATCCGCGCTTTGCCCTGCCCGCCGCCGATCGCTATGCAGGGTCACAGCCCGGCAGGCGCATCGGTGAGCCCGGCCGGCGCCATCCTCCGTCCGGCCCGCCCCACCAAGGTTTGATCCAATCATGAGCCCCGAGATCTCCGACCTCCTGCGCGCGCTCGGGCTGGACCTGCCGGCCGAGCGGATTGCCGGGCGCGCCGACGCCTTCCGGGAGATCCGCACCGAGATCGACAGGCTCCATGCCATCGATCTCGGCGAAACCTGGCCGGCGGTGGTATTTCGCCCGATCGAGACCCCGGGCCCGGACCATGGATGAGCCCTGGGTGCTGCCGGTCACGGCACTCGCCGAGCGCATCCGCGATGGCCGCCTTTCGCCGGTCACGCTGCTCGACGGCTATCTCGCCCGCATCGCCGCCCAGGACGGCCACCTCGGGGCCTTCGTCCACCTGAATACCCACGCCCGCGCCGCAGCCGAGCACGCCCATCGCGAAATTCGCGACGGCAACTGGCGCGGGCCGCTGCACGGCATCCCGGTCGCGGTCAACGACGACTACGGCACCGCCGACATGCCCACGACTGCCGGCAGCACGGTCGACATCGACTGGCCCGACGAGGACGCGGGCGCGATCGCCCGGCTGCGTGCCGCCGGTGCCATCCTTATCGGCAAGACCCGGATGCACGAGTTCGCCTGGGGCAGCGACACCCCGCCCGCCCGCAATCCCCGCGATCCTGCACGTGTCCCGGGGGGCGCCAGCGGCGGCGCCGCGGCGGCAGTGGCCGCGGGCCTCGCCGCCGCCGCGCTCGGCACCGATGCCGGCGGCTCGATCCGCATCCCCGCGAGCCTCTGCGGCTGCGTGGGCCTCAAACCCAGCTTCGGACTGATCGGACAGAGCGGCATCGTGCCGCACGCCTGGCCGCTCGATCATGCCGGGCCGCTGAGCGCCAGCGTCGCCGACGCCGCGCTGCTCGCAGGTGCAATGGCCGGCCCCGATGCGGACGACCCGGCCTCGGCCGGCCGCGCGCCCGCCGACTGGACCGGGGCCATGGCGGCGGGCCTCGCCGGGCTCACGGTCGGGATCTGCCGCAACCACTTCTTCGAAGGCCTCGACGCCGCGGTAGGAGCCGCGGCCGAAACCGCGATCCGCCGGCTGGCCGCGGCCGGCGCGCAGGTGGTGGAGTTCGAGATCCCCGAGCTGGCGGCCGCCCCCGGGGCGACTTGGGCGATCGAACTCGCCGCCGCCGCCACATGGCACGGGCGCCGCCTGCGCGACGGCAGCCTCGCCGGCTGCATGCCGGACGTGCGCGGGCTGATCGAGATGGGCCGCCTCGTCACCGCGACCGACTACCTGCAGGCCGAACGCTTCCGACGCCGGCTCGGAGAGCGTTTCGCGGCGGTGTTCGAAGAGGTCGACGTGATCGTCTCGCCGACCATGGCCATGACCGCCTGGCCCGCCGGCGCGCCCGCGGCCGACCGGCTGGCCGCCTCGCGGCGCCTGACGCATCCCTGGGCGCTGATCGGGCTGCCGGCGATCACCCTGCCCTGCGGCAGCGACGCGTCCGGACTGCCGATCGGCGTCCAGATCGCGGCCGCCCCCTTCGGCGAGGCCGCCCTGTTCCGCGCCGCGGCCGGCCTTGAGCGCCTGCTCGGCGGCCCGATGGCGCGCTGCACCCCGGGCTGACACGCCGGGGTTTGCAAAACATTATGCTATTTCAAGAACTTGACCCGCGTCACAACTTGTGACGCGTCGCTCAGTTGTTGGCGGGCGCGGGCTCCGCCGGCCCCGAAGGAGCATCTGCAGGCGCCGGCAGGTCCTCGACGGTCGCCTCCTCGCCCGCGGTCACCGGCTGGCCCTCGCGCCATTCGCCCTCGAACTGTTGGCCGGTGGCGAACTGCATCCGCCCGGCCCCCACCCGCTGACCAGCCACGAACTCGCCCTCGTAGACATCGCCGTTGGCATAGGTCGCCCGGCCCGGCCCGTCGAGCAGCCCGTCCTTCCAGCTGCCCTCGAAGACATAGCCGCCCTCCATGGTCATCCGGCCCTCGCCGGCACGCAGGCCCGCCGCGAAGCCCCCCTCGTAGCGGGTGCCGTCGGGATAGACCGCCACCCCCTCGCCATGGCGCAGCCCGTCCTGCCAGCCGCCCTCATAGACATAGCCTTCGGGCGTGGTCAGCTTGCCGTCGCCATGGTTGCGCCCCCCCGCGAAGGTGCCCTCATAGACCGTGCCGTCGGCATAGCGCGCGATGCCCATGCCGGCCATCACCCCTTCTTCCCAGCCGCCCTCGTAGGAGGCGCCGCCGGCATAGGTGATCTTGCCCTCGCCCTGCGGGCGCCCGTCGCGGAAGCCGCCCTCGTAGACCGACCCGTCGGGATAGCTCGCGCGCCCCTCGCCCTCGATGCGGCCCTCGACCCATTCGCCGGTATAGCTGAACCCGTCCGCCCCGGTCAGCGTGCCCGCCCCGTGCCGCAGGTCGGCCTGGAAGCCGCCGGTGTAGACGTCGCCGCCCGGCACCGTGGCCCGGCCGAGCCCCTCGCGCCGGCCCATGACGAAGCTGCCCTCGTAGCGGTCGCCGCCCGGCTGCTCCAGCACGCCCTCGCCCTCGATCTGGCCAGCCTGCCAGGCGCCCTCGTAGCGCAGCCCGTCGGCGGCGACCAGGATACCGGTCCCCTCCGGCGCGCCGGCCGCCATCTCGCCCTCGTAGGTGGCGCCGTCAGGATAGGTGATCCGCCCCTGGCCCGCCTTGATGCCGCCCACCCAGCCGCCCTCGTAGACATAGCCGTCCGGCCCGGTCAGCCGTCCCTGCCCGTGCTGCTGGCCGGCGGCGAAGCTGCCCTCGTAGCGCATTCCGTTCGCATAGGTGGCGACGCCCTCGCCCTCGATGGCGCCCGCGCGCCATGCGCCCTCGTAGGCGCCGCCGTCGGGATAGGTGATCCGGCCCTGTCCGTCGGGATGGCCGTCGCGGAAGCTGCCCTCGTAGACCGCGCCGTTCGGGAAGGTCGCGCGCCCCTGGCCCTCGATCCGGCCCTCGACCCATTCGCCGGTGTACTCGTAGCCGTTGGGCAGGCGGTAGGTGCCCTGTCCGTGCTGCCGGCCGTCGAGGAAGCCGCCCTCGTAGACGCCGCCGTTGTCGTATTCCTTGGTCTGGACCTGCGCCGAGGCGATGCCGGCCGCGAGGATCAGCGTGGTGACGAGCGGGACCCGGCCTCCGAGCCGTGGTCGCGAGCCAAAGCGACGTGCCAAGCGAACTGCCTCCCGCTGGTCTTTCTCTGCGACGTTCTTAGGGAGGCGGCCGCACCGGGACAAGGGGTTCGGCCCGGTGCGGCCCGACTTGCTACCGCGCGGGCAGCCGGGCCTCGACCCAGCCGATGATGTCATCCAGCACGCCTTCCTTGCCGATGTCGTTCAGCAAGTCATGATAGTGACCCTCGTAGAGCTTCAGCGTGTTGTCGGCCGACCCGGCATGTTCGTGGAAATACTGGCTCCCCTGGCAGACGGTCGCGCGGTCATCGGTGCCGTGCAGAATCAGCACCGGCAGGGTGATCTCCCCGAAGCTGTCGTGCAGCCGATCGTCCGCGCGGGCCAGCGCCGCGACCGTCGCCGCCGGCTGGGTCTCGTCCTTGGTCAGCGGATCGGCCTCGAGCGCCGCCAGCGCCTTGGGATCGCGGGTGAAGTCCTTCATCTTCAGCGTCAGCACCCCGAGCCGCGGCGCGATATGGCTCAGCCCCTTCACCGCCGCCAGCACGAAGCCGGGCGCCGGCACCTGGAAGGCGAAGCTCTCGCAGATGAGCCCGTCGATCTCGTCCTGGTGATCGAGCGCATAGGTGCAGGAGGTAACCCCGCCGGCGCTGTGGCCGAGCAGGTAGACCGGCAGGCCGGGATCACGTTCCCTGGCGATGCGGATCATGCCCTGAACATCGGAGACGTAGTCCGAGATGTCCTCGACATAGAACCGCTCGCCCTCCGACTTGCCGCGGCCACGCAGGTCGACCGCATAGACGACGAACCCTCGCGCCGCGAGCTGCTCGGCCGTCCAGACGTACTGCCCACCGTGCGAGTTGACGCCGTGACAGATCGCCACGACCGCCCTGGGCGCGCCTTCGGGCCGCCACGAGCGCAGGTGGATCTTCAATCCGCCGGCGCCGGTGAAATCTTCTTCGATCATCGTTCCCCCTCCGCTGCTGCATGCGTGCTGATGCCCTTTTCCCCGCCGCGCCCCGGATAGGGTGGGCGGGGTTCGGTGTTGGATCGTGTCTGGCAATTCAGGAAGGCTCGCGGCCGGAAGCGTTCCGCGCCGGTGCTGATTCGGGCAAGGGGCGCAGCGGCCGGCAGCGGTCGCGGAGCTGGTACTGCCGAAGATTTACTCACCTCGGCCGGCGTTGCCGCAGCCCGAAGGCTTGCCACTGCGCGGCGCGCATGAGAACGTATAGTGAACCATGTTCCAGGCCCGCCACGCCCCCGTTGCCGACAGCCTCGTCCTCGCTCCGGGCGTCGGGCTGGCGCGCGCCCGCGCGCACGAGGTCTCGGGGCCGTCCCGGACGGTCTTTGCAGCCCTGGCCGCCGGCCGCATGACGGGCCCAGTGCTCTGGCTGCGCCCTGCATGGGCGGCCGAGCGGCCGACCGGGGCCGGCCTGTGGGGCCTTGTCGACCCCGGCCGGATCGTATTCGGCGCCGGCAGCCATCCGCGCGAGATTCTCTGGGCCGCCCGGCAGGCGCTGCTAAGCGGCGCCGTGCCTCTGGTGCTGGCGGAACTGCCCGAGCCGCCGGCGCTGACCCCGGTGCGGCGACTGCATCTGGCGGCCGAAGCCGGTGGCACGGTCGAGAGCGCTCCGCTTCTGCTGCTGCTCACCCCCGACCCGGGCGGAGCCCCCGGCGTCGACAGCCGCTGGCGCATCGCCCCCGTCCCCGGCTGGGCGAAGGACGGCGCGCCACGCTGGCAGCTGACCCGGCTCCGCGCCCGCATGGCGAGCGAGACGTCTTGGGAGATGCGGATCGAGCGCGGCGAGACGCGGCTCGATCCCCTGCCCTGACCCGCCGGGCGTGGCCGCTACTGGACGATGAACTCCGCGTGCAGCGCGCCGGCGGCCTTGATCGACTTCAGGATGTCGATCATGTCGCGCGCCGAGACGCCGAGCGCGTTCAGCCCCGCCACCACCTCGGGCAGCGACACCGAGTTGTCGACGATCGCGAGCCCGTTGCCGGGGTCCTCCTGGATCTCCGCATCGGTGCGCGGGATGACCACTGTCTGCCCGTCGGCGAAGGGGTTCGGCTGGACGACGAGAGGCGTCTCCTCGACCCTGAGCGTCAGCGTGCCCTGGGTCACTGCCACGCGGCTGATGCGCACGTCCGAGCCGAGGATGATCGTGCCCGAGCGCTGGTCCACCACCACACGTGCGCGGGTCGCCGTCATCACCTCGATGTTCTCGATCTGCGCCATCAGAAGCGCCGGGCGGTCGATGCCATGGCCCGCGAGATCAAGATGCACCGTCCCCGAATCCAGCATACGCGCCACCCGCGCGCCGATGTCGGCGTTGATCGCCGCCTCGATGCGCGCGGCGGTGGTGAAGTCGGGGTTGCGCAGCGCCAGCCGCATGTCGCGCATCTGGGTGAAATCAAAGGCGACCTCGCGCTCGACGCGCCCGCCCGCCGGGATGAGGCCCGAGGTCGGCACGCCCTGGGTCACGGTCTCGGCAATGCCCTCGGCGACGACGCCGCCGGCGATGATCGCGCCCTGCGCCACCGCGTAGATCTGACCGTCGGCGGCGTTCAGCGGCGTCATCACCAGCGTGCCGCCGAGCAGGCTGCGCGCATCGCCGATCGCCGAGACCGTCACGTCGATCTGCCCGCCGGCCCGTGCAAACGGCGGCAGGGTGGCGGTGACCAGCACGGCCGCCACATTGCGCGCCCGGATCTGCTCGCCGGTGACGTTGATCCCCAGCCGCTCCAGCAGGTTGACGATCGCGTCCTCGGTGAAGGGCGAGTTGCGCAGGCTGTCGCCGGTGTTGTTCAGGCCCACGACCAGCCCGTAGCCGAGCAGGTCGTTGCCGCGCACCCCGTCGACCTCGACGAGGTCCTTGATGCGGGCGGGCGAGGCGAGGCCCGGCTGGTGCAGGCCACCGAACCAGAGGACCAGCAGCGCGAGGAGGAGGGAGAGGTGGCGCATCCGAGGCCTATCGCATGAAGTTCATGAAGCGCATGTTCCCGAGCCGTGCCGTGACCTCGTAGATCGAGGCGAGCTGCGCCTCGAGCGCCTGGAAGCGCGAGGCCGCCTCCAGCGGGTCGACACCGATCAGCTTCGAGCGCGCGAGATCGAGCGTGTCGCGCTCGGCGATGCGGCTGGCGCGGGCGCGCTCAACCGTCTCCTGGGCGCTGCCGACCGCGCCGCGCAGCCCGAGCAGCCCTTCCTTGGCCGAGAGCATCTGCCCGCTCGCATGGGACAGCATCTCGCGCTGCGCCGGCCAGTCGCCGGCGAAGGCGCCCCCCGCGACCACCGCGGCAAAGGCGTGCGAGCGCAGCACGCCCACGATCTCGTCGGCATCGGCGCGCAGCCCGTGATCGAGCCGCTGGCCGTCTCCAATCTCGACCGCGGACAGACCGGTGGTGCTGCCGATATAGCCGGTGGCATAGAAGCCGCCGGCCGGCCGCGCAAAATAGGCCTCGATCGCGGCGATCGCATCGGCCGGCGTCGCCGCGCCCGCGGTCAGCGCCTCGATCTCGGCCAGGATCGCCTCGCCCGGCGCCAGGGCCGCCCCGTCGGTGGCAATCCCGGCAAACAGCGACTGGCCCGCGACCTGGGTGTTGAGCGTGCCCACGGCGGCAACGAACTCGCCCCGCGCGGTCGCGGCATGGAGCAGGCTGCCGGCCTGGTCACCGATGCCGGTTGTCGCGGCAAGATCGATGCCCAGCGCCCCCACCGGCGCCAGCAGCCGGCCCAGGCTCTCCTGCATCACGTCGAGCCGAAGCTCGGTCAGCGAGATCGTCTCGCTGAACACCGTGTTGCGGTCGAGCGAGCGCTCCAGCGCGAACAGCCGCGTCAGGTTGCCCCCGGTCGCCTCGAAGCGGCTGGCCTTCTGATGGGTGGTGAATTCCAGCGCCGCGCGGTCGAGCGCGTTGCGGGTGTGGATCGCGCGGCCCTGCAGGGCCTGCATCCGCGCCAGATCCGAGGCGCCGGTGATCTTCATGGGCTCAGACCTCCAAGAGCAGCTTCATCAGGGAATCCACCACCGACAGCACCCGCGCATTGGCCGCATAGGCCTGCTCGATCAGGATCAGCGACTGCAGCTCGCGGTCGGTATCGACGCCGGTGGCATGGGCCTCGCTCTCCGACAGCACTGCCTGGCGGGCCATCAGATAGGCCCGGTCCTCGTCGCTGCGCACCGCGCGCCCGGCGAAGAACGAGGCGATCTCGGCAGCCATGGTCGCGCTGCCGGCGGCCGCGTTCTGCGAGGCAAAACCCACGGGCGGCCGGGCGGAGACCATCGCATCCGCGAGCGCCTGCAGATGGGCGCCGAAGCCCTCCGGCCCCGGGGCCCCCGCTCCAAGCCCGTCGCGCAGTCGCCAGGCCTGCCCGCCCTGGGCCGGATCGACCGCGGCATTCAGCGACAGCCGCCCGGCCAGCCCGGTCGGCGGCCCGGCGCCCGCATCGACGAAGATCCCCTCCCCGGCCCCGTCGAGCGCGGCCGCTGGCATCAGGTCGCGGAAGCGCTCGATCAGGTCGCTCGCATAGGCGTCCATCTCGGCCTCGAACTGCGGCACCAGCCGGTCGCGCACCTCGAACAGCGCCGCCAGCGAGCCGCCGTCCATCAGCCCGGCGCCGGAGCCAACCGCGATCGACACCGGCCCGCCCGCAGCGCCCTGGTCCTGGGTCAGCCCGTGCAGGCCCGCGCCGAGCGTCATCTCCGGCGTCACCACCGAGGGCGCCTTCTGGAAGCCGAGCTCGAACACCCGTCCGTCGAGCATGAGCCCGCCGCCGGCGGTATAGATCGCCACCTGCCCGTGCTCGCGGTTGACCGTGCGCACTGGGACGACCGAGGCAATGCCGTCGATCAGCCTGTCGCGCTCGTCCTTCAGCGCATTGGTGTCGGTCCCCTGCGTGCCAAGCGTGGCGATCTTCTTGTTGATCCGGTCGATCGCGTGCAGGGCGTCGTTCACGAAATCGACCTGGCGGGCGATCTCTGCATCGGCCTCGGTGCGCAGCCGCGCATTCTCCGACGAGATGCGGTTGACGGCCGAGACGACGTCGCCGGCCGCGGCCACCGCATCGGTCAGCTTCGCCATCGACTGCGGCGAGGCCGTCGCCGACATCAGCGTCGTCTCGAGCCGCGTGGCGAGCGAGGACAGCGACGCCGCCGCGCCGGGCTCGCCAAAGGCTGAAAGCATGCGCGCATAGGCATCCGCGCGCACGCCGCTCGCGCCCAGCGCCGCATCCATTCCGCGCCGCTCGGCGGTCAGGAACGCGTGCTCGGTGCGGCTCGTCCCAGAGACGATCACCCCCGACCCGTGGCCGCCCAAGGCCAGCGAGGACAGCTCCGTCACCCGCCGCCCGAAGCCGGGCGTCATCGCGTTGGCGACGTTGTTGGAGATCGTGTCCGCCAGCCGCGACGTGGCCCCGAGACCGGAGGCCGCGTTGTTCAGCGCATTCGATATGCTCATGGCGCCCTCCTCAAGCCCTCGTCACCCGCCAGCACCTCAGCGCTTCAGGTTGGTGGTTTCCTGCAGCATCTCGTCCACGGTCTGGATGATCTTCGCGTTGGAGGAGTAGGCGCGCTGGGTCTGGATGAGCTGCGTCAACTCCTGGGCGATGTCGGTCGTCGACTGCTCGCGGGCAAAACCGAGCATGCCGCCCGTCGGGCCCGATCCCGCGTCCCATAGGAACATCGACCCCGATTCGCGGCTCAGGGCGAAGCTCTGGTTGTCGAGCACGCGCAACCCGTTGAAGTTCGGAACGTCCACGACCGGGATCTGGTAGATCACCTGGGAGAAGCCGCTCGAGTAGCTGGCGCGCAGAAAGCCGTTCTCGTCGATGGTGACACCGGTGTAGGTGCCGGCCGGGTTGCCGTCCTTGGTCACGCCCACCGGCGAGAAGGTGGACGACAGCTGGCTCAGGTGCTGCGGCCCGGTCGGGCTGGTCGAGCCGATCCCGAGCTCGATCGTCTGGTTGCCGAGGTTCAACGTCACAACCCCGGAGGCCGCATCATAGGCGGTCGAGGTGGGCGCGGCTCCGGGCGCGGTCTGCGTCACCGAGACCGGAAGGCCGGCCGAGGGAGGAGCATCCCCGAAGACGATCTCGAATGTCCCCGCCGACAGGCCCGAGGCCTGGTCGATGATCTCCATCGTCCAGGTGTTGGTCTGCGGCGAGCCCGCGGGCGGCACCGTCGGCGTGAAGGACATGGACAGCGTCTGCGAGGCACCGAGATTGTCGAAATACTCGGTCGTCACCGGCAGCACGGTGCCCGCGGACCCCGCCTTGGTCTCCGTGGCCGGCAGGTTCGCGTTCAGCCCGATCTTCGTCGTCGGCATCGCCGCCACCGCCGAGCGGTTGATCTGCACCGGCACGAGGCCCGCGGTGCTGTCGCGCGCCTGCAGCGGGATGTTGCCCTGCGGATCCGCCTGCCAGCCCATCAGCACCAGGCCCGAAGGCGTACGCAGGTAGCCGTTGGCATCCGGCAGGAACGAGCCGGTGGCGGTCATCATGAACGGCCGGTCCGAACCCGTGGCCCCGACCGAGGCGATTGACGTGACGGGCAGCATGCCCCGCCCGCTCAGCGCGATGTCGGTCGGGTTGGTGGTGGTGGCGACCGCCCCCTTGGCGTCGATGTCCCAGATCGCGGTGGTGCGCACGCCGCCGGCGGTGAACCAGCGCCCGCCGCCGACAGTGTTCGGCGACTTGGCATCGCTCACCGCCATCGAGGCGAAGTCCACGTCCGAGCGCTTGTAGCCGTAGGTCTGCGAGTTCGCGATGTTGTCGGAGATGGTCGCGAGCTTGTTCGCATTGGCGTTGAGCCCGGACACGCCGGCGTTCATCGACGAGGAAATACCCATTACTCAGTCCTTTGCCGTGTAGGGGTCGGTCGCGGGAAACTCGGAACTCTCCCCACACATCGCCGGCGCGGCTTAAAATCGTGCTAACGCGGAAAATATCCGCGGAGACCCCCGCCGCACGTGCGGGCTATGCCGGGCTGGCATCGGCTCCGAGCGCGGCGCGCACGCGGTCCGCGAGCCGCTCGACCACCGGCCGCAGTGCCTCGGCCATCGCCGGCCAGTCGGTCACCGCGCCGCCCAGATAGTCATCGCGTGCCCGGACGAGCCAGGCGGCATCCGCCGCCGGCAGCCGCGCCGCCGCCCAGTCGGCGGCCGCGTCCTTGCCACGGATCTCCCCCGTCGCGGCCGTCAGCCACATGCGCGCCAGCGTCAGCAGCGCGTTGCGCGCATCCTCGCTCCAGCCCTGCAGCAGATAGGGCAGGCTTTCCGCGACGGCGCGGCGTATGTCCCCGGCGGGTACCGGGTCGAAACAGGCGGCCGGCTCGGGGCCGAAAAGCGACCGGCCGGTGCGCCGCGCATGCGCGACGAGCAGCGCCACGTCGGGATCGGCCTGCGGCGGCTCGAGACGGCCGGCCAGCAGATCGGCGCGCAGCCATTCGCCGAACTGCAGCACCCGCCGGGGCGGATAGCGCCAGGGACGCAGATCCTCCCCGGCCAGCATGGTGACCTCGAGCGGCCGCGGCACGCCACCGGGCGGCCCCGACAGCGCCAGCCAGTCCTGCATCAACGCACGCCGCACGGCCTCGTCGGGGCGGCGGGCCACCAGGATCAGCAGGTCGAGATCGCTCCAGCGCCGGAGCCCGCCCTCGGTCGCGGATCCATAGAGGATCGCCGCGCGCAGAGCGCCACCGAGATGCCGGCGTGCGACCGCCACCGCAGCCTCGATCTGTGCCTCGGGGTCCATCTGCGCCGCCCAGCCGCTGCGGGGCAGAACCTAGCGCCCCCGCCGCGGCGGGACAAGGCGGCCCCGGTCACTCTCCGCCGCCGAAGCTGCGCAGCAGGGTGATCTCGATGCGCCGGTTGCGTGCATCGCCCGGGTTGGCCGTCACCGGGCTGCGATCGGCCTTGCCGGTCACCCGCGCCAGCCGGGGCTCGGCGACGCCGGCGGCGACCAGCATCTCGCGCGCGAGCTGCGCCCGCCCGCCCGAAAGCCGCCAGGGGTCCACATCCGCGCCGGTGTCGGCCACACCGAGATGCCCGGTGACCGCGACCGGATTGGCGGTGCGCGCCAGCACGCGGCCGACCATGGACAGGAGCCGCCCGAAGATCGGGTTCGGCTCCAGCGTCGGGCCGTCGAAGAGGGGCGAGCCCGAGATGTCGAAGACCTCGATGATCAGGCCCTCGTCCGTCATCCGCGTCGCGATATGGCGCAGCGCCGGGTCGGCATCCACCGCGTCCCCGCTGCCGCCGGTCAGCTCCTCGGCAATGTCGTAGAGCGTCTGGTCCTGCTGGTGGCCGATCACGTCCATGCGGTTCGGATCGCCCTGCTGGCCGGTCTCGTCGCGCACCAGCACGTCCTGGGTGAACATGCTCGACCCGTCGAACGGCCCGTCGCCGCCGCCGCGGGTCGAGTGGATGGGGATGGTCGGGCTGAAATAGTCGGCCAGCCCCAGCCGCGTGTTCTCGTCGGTGACCGAGAGCA
>CAYLHK010000097.1:0-13149 GCA_964383295.1 uncultured Rhodovulum sp. | reverse complement strand
GGTTGTCGGCATGGGCGCCGCCGTTGATGATGTTCATCATCGGCACCGGCAGCACCCGGGCGGAGGTGCCGCCGATATAGCGATAGAGCGGCGTGCCGAGGCTGACGGCGGCCGCCTTGGCCGCGGCGAGGCTGGCGCCGAGGATGGCGTTGGCGCCGATCCGGGCCTTGTTCGGCGTGCCGTCGAGCTCGATCAGCACCTCGTCGAGCATCAGCTGGTCGGTGGCGCGGAGGCCGGTCAGCGCGTCGCAGATCGGACCGTTCACCGCCTCGACCGCCCGGCGCACGCCCTTGCCGCCGTAGCGGCCAGCGTCGCCGTCGCGCAGCTCCACTGCCTCGTGGGCGCCGGTGGAGGCACCCGACGGCACGGCGGCGCGCCCCACGGCGCCGTCTTCGAGCAGCACGTCCACCTCGACGGTCGGGTTGCCCCGGCTGTCGAGAATCTCCCGTCCCACCACGTCGATAATCACGGACATCCGCAGTCTCCCTCGCGCTTCCCGGTCGGCGTCGCGGCCCCGTTTAGTGCATAGCGCCGCTTTGGGGAAATGCATTCTCCGCCGGCGGAGGCGGTCAGGCGGCGAGGGTCGAGAGCGCGAGCATCCCGCCGATCGCGAAGATCAGGCCCCCCGCCGCGATCTGCAGGCCGGGAACGAGCAGGCGGGCCCGGCGCCCGTCGCCCGCCGCCAGGAAGGCGGCGTCACGCCCGGAGACGGCGGCGAGCGCCACCAGCACGGTGAAGGCGGCGGTGCCGAGCCCCATGGCGATCACCGCGGCGATCCCTGCGCCCGGCAGGCCGAAGCCCCAGGCGAGCACGAGCACCACCAGCGCGCCGGTGCAGGGGCGTGCGGCCATCGCCGCGATCAGCCCCAGCGTCGCGCGCAGCGACGTGGCCTCCGCCGCCTCGCGCTCGGTCGGCCCGTGTGCATGCCCGCAGCAGTGGTCGTGGTGGCTTTCGCCGGCCTCCGCGCTTTGCCGCGCCGCGGGCAATGCGCGCAGCCCCCGCCAGAGGATCCAGATGCCGACGAGGGCGATTGCGGCGTTGCCCGCCGGGGCGGCCCAGCGGTCGACGCCCTGTACGGTCTCGCGTGCGGTGACGGTGAAGAGCGCCAGCGCCCCGTAGACGATGGCGATCGCCACAGCGGCCTGCCCGAGGCTGCCTGCCACGGCGATCAGCGCCATGCGCCGGGCGGTGGCGCGGGTTCCGACCGCCACGCCGGCGACCAGGGCCTTGCCGTGTCCGGGTCCGAGCGCATGCAGGAAGCCGTAGCCCGCGCAGACGGCGATCAGCGACCAGAGCGCGGCCGGCTCGCCCGCCCGCAGGGCCTGGATCTGCGCGGCGAGGGTCGCCTGCATCTCCCTCTGCTGCTGGAGCAGCCACCAGGCGACGACGTCGAACCCGCCGGCCGCCCAGAGCGCGAACGCCGCCAGCCCCGCAGCCGCCAGGAGCAGCCCGGCCATCAGTCGCATGTGATGCGCACGCGGTCGGCGAAGAACCGGCCCGGCTCGCCCTCGGGATCGCCGTCGATCGGGATCTCGAGCAGCCGCTGCTGGAGCGCGGCAAGCGGGCCGGTCGGCTCAAAGGGCAGGACCTCCGCATGGCAGCCCACGGCGGCGCCCTCGAGCTGCGGCGGGTCGGTCACCGCATAGGCGGTGAAATAGGTGGGATCGTAGATCTCGACCACCGTCGTGTCGTCCGGTCGGAATGGTGTCTCGACGTCTCGCAGGAACGATATCCGCACCCGGCCGTCCAGCACCTCGCCATCGGCGCCGCGCGGGCCCGAGAGGCCGACGCGCTCGCCTTGGTGGAAGAGATAGCTGTCTCCGTCGAAGCCTGCGATCCATTCGGTCTGGAAGGCGGCGATGCGGGGCCTGTCCTCGGGCGGGGTCGGCTCGTCGATCGGCAGTCCAAGCTCCTCGGTCATGAACAGCGAGTTCAGGGGGTCATAGATCCAGGTGATGCGCAGGTTCTCGAGGCGGCCCTGATCGTCGAAGAGGAAATCGACGCCGCCGTCGATGAACACATGCGGATGCCCGCTCGCCGCCTGCGGCAGCAGGACGAGGGCAACGACAATGGCGGCGCAGCCGTTGCGCGCCGGAAGGCATCTGGTCACGGGTCCGTGGGCTCCGGCGGAATTCGTGAGACGCCGATCTTACCCCCAGGGGGCCCGGGATGACAGCGCCGTTCGCCAGCGCGGCCGTTCTCGGGCTCAACGGCCGAGGCATTCTGCGAGCGCGTCGGCAAGGCCGGTCATCATCGCGGGATAGAGGCCGGGTCCGGGAGGGAGGTCCGCGCCGAGCGGGTCGAGCACGCCGGTGCCGGCGGGGGTCCCTTCGACCAGCGTGGTTACCAGCCGCGGCTCGAACTGCGGTTCGGAGAACACGCAGGTGACGGCCTGGTCGCGGATGCGGTCGCGGATCTCGGCCACGCGCGCGACGCTCGGCTGCTCTGCATCGCTGATCGTCACCGAGCCTGCGGCGGGCACCCCGAAGGGGCCCTCGAAATACTGGTAGGCGTCGTGGAAGACGATGTAGGGCTGCCCCGCCACCGGCGCCAGGCGGGCCGAAAGCTCGGCGTGCAGCGCGTTCATCTCCGCACCGAAGGCCAGGGCATTGGCGCGGTAGGTCCCGGCATTCTCCGCATCGAGGCCGGCGAGGAGATCGGCGGCCGCCCCTGCCATGAGCGCGGCGTTCTGCGGGTCGAGCCAGACATGGGCGTCCAGCGCGCCGTGGCCGTGATGGTCGTGCTCGCCCCCATGATCGTGGCCATGCTCACCATGGTCATGGTCATGCGCGTCGAAAAAGCCGCCCTCGCGCATCTCCAGCAAGGTGAGACCGTTCACGTCCATCAGTTCCAGCACTTCACCGCCGGCGAGGGCGTCGATCGTCGATGCAAGCCATGGCGTCAGCGCCTCGCCGATCCAGATGACCGCGTCGGCGTCGGCGATCTTTCGTGCCATCGAGGGCCGGAGTGCGAAGCCATGCGGCGAGGTGCCGGGCGGAACGATGAGCTCGGGGGCCCCTACGCCCGCCATCACCCGCGCGACGATCGAATGGACGGGCCCTATGTCGGTGACCACCAGCGGTGCGGCGGCTGCCGGGCTGGCCGCAGCCATCAGGGCGATCGCGGCGGAGATCGGGCGTAGGGAACAGGGCATGGGCGGCCTCGCGGTCGGGGTGTTGTTGCGGATCGTGTGGAGTGACGCTACATTGGATGGAGGTTTCGTTATAACATAACACAAATGGCCGCAAGCAGGATAATCGAGGCGTTCCAGCCCCACGACCATGGCCGCTGCCGCGCAACCACGCGGGCGGCGGTGGATGCCGAGTGCGCACGGCGCGGGTTGCGGCTGACACCGGCGCGCGCCTGCGTGCTCGATGCGCTGCTCGAGGCGCATCGGGCAATGAGCGCGTATGAGCTGCTCGACCGCCTGCGGGAGGCGGGGCTGGGGAGCCAGCCGCCGGTGGCGTACCGGGCGCTCGACTTTCTGGTCGAGAACGGGTTCGCGCACAGGATCGAGCGGCTGTCGGCCTTCGTCGCCTGCACCCATGCTGGGGCGAGCCATGCGGCGGCGTTCCTGATCTGCCGGGTCTGTCGGACGGTGGCGGAGGCGAGCCTGCCGCAGCTGGAGGCGGGTCTGGAGGACTGCGCCGCCGGGCAGGGATTTGCCGTGGAGCGGGCGGTGATCGAGGCCGAAGGGCTCTGCGCCGGGTGCCGGGAGAGCGCCGGGTGAGCGCGGTCCTGTTGCGGGCAGCCGGGCTTGGGGCGACGCCGGGCGGTAACCGCGTGCTGCGGGACGTGGATCTTGCGATCCATCGGGGCGAGATCGTCACCATCGTCGGGCCGAACGGGTCGGGCAAGACCACGCTCCTGCGCCTTCTGATCGGGGCGCTGACGCCGGACGAGGGGCGGATCGAGCGGGCGCCGGGGCTCAGGATCGGCTATGTGCCGCAGCGTCTGGCGATCGACCATACCCTGCCGGTGACCGTGTCGCGGTTCCTCGACCTCGCCGGCGCGCCGGCTGCGGCGCGCGAGGCGGCCATGGCCCGGGTGGGGATCGCCGGGCTGGGCGGGCGGCAGATGATCGACCTGTCGGGCGGGCAGTTCCAGCGGGCGATGCTGGCCCAGGCGCTGCTGCGCCGGCCGGACCTCCTGGTGCTCGACGAGGCGGCGCAGGGGCTCGACCAGCCGGGTGTCGCCGGGTTCTACCGGCTGATCGAGGAGATCCGCGGCGAGATCGGCTGCGGGGTGCTGATGGTCAGCCATGACCTGCATGTCGTCATGGCGGCGTCGGACCGGGTGATCTGCCTCAACGGGCATGTCTGTTGCGAGGGCACGCCGACGGTAGTCTCCGCGGCGCCGGAGTACAGGGCGCTGTTCGGATTGGGCACGCAGGGGGCTCTGGCACTCTACCGGCACGAACATGACCACAGTCACGGCGAGGGGGCGCCGGGGCATCATCACCACCATCACCACCCGCATGAGATCGCGCCGGATCCGGAGCGCGCCGGCTAGCGCATCACAGGGGGGCGCCCATCAGGTGTTTGAGAGGCCCGTGGAATTCTGGCGCACGAGCTCCGCTTGACCGCTTCGCGGATCACGGGCCGGCTGTTCCGCACCACACTCTTCGACCTCCGCGCTCAGGCCGACGAACCTGCGCGAAGCAGTGCTTCGCAAGAGCGGGTTCGGGAAAAGGGCCGGTGCGTGCGCAGCGATCAAGCGGCGCTCGCATGAGGGGGCGGGCGGCTGTCCTGCACGCGACTGCCGCGACCGGCTTTTCCCCGGCCGGAGCGCTTCGTGCTTGGCCGGGGGGTGTGTTGCTGCTAGGCAGCGCGCTTGGAAGAAGGCGGTGGGGATCGCCTTCTGCCTTGGCCGAACGGGGACGACGCCGTGGAATCGACGACGAGCTTCATTGCGCCGGATTTCCTGGCGCTGACGGTCGGCATGGTCGTTTTCTTCGTCGGGGCGATGGTCACCCAGCGCGTGGCCTTTCTGCGCAACTACAACATTCCCGAACCGGTCACGGGCGGTTTCATCGCGGCGCTGTTGTTCTGGCTGATCTACATGGTGTTCGGCCTGGAGATCGGCTTCGAGATGTCGCTCCGCGACCGGTTGCTGGTGATCTTCTTCGCCACCGTCGGCATCAACGCCAAGCTCTCGGAGCTGGCCGCGGGCGGGCGGGTGCTCGGCATCCTCTGCCTGCTCACCGTCGGCTATGTGATGCTGCAGAACGTCATCGGCATGGCGGCCGCGCTGATGTTCGGACTGCCGACGGCGGCGGGGGTGATGTTCGGTTCCGTGGCGCTGGTCGGCGGCCATGGCACCACCGTCGCCTGGGGGCCGGTGGTGGCCGAGGCGGGTTTTGCGGCGGCGCTCGAGACCGGCATGGCGGTCGCCACGCTGGGGCTGATCGTCGCCAGCGTCATGGGCGGGCCGATTGCCAAGTTCCTGATCGAGCGCCGCGGGCTGGGGCCCACGCCCGAGGATGCGCCTCCGGGCGAGATCCCGCCCGAGGACGACTTCGCCCCCATCGACAAGATGGGCTTCATGCGCGCGCTGCTCTGGGTCAACGTGACCGTGATCCTCGGCTTTCTGCTGCATCAGTGGCTGGGCCGCGTCAGCACGCTCAACATGCCGTTGTTCGTGCCGGTGCTGCTGATGGGGATCGTCGTGTCCAACGTCGTTCCCGTGGTGTTCACGCGTCTGGCCTGGCCGGCGCGGACCGCATCGCTGGAACTCGTGGGCAGCTACTCGCTGTCGGTCTTTCTGGCCATGTCGCTGATGAGCATGCAGCTCTGGACCCTTGCCGACATGGCCGGGCCGCTGCTCGTGGCCGTGGCGCTGCAGGCGGTGGTGGCGGCGATCTTCATTCTGGTCGTCGTCTTCCCCGCGCTCGGGCGCGACTATCAGGCGGCGGTGCTCTCGGGCGGGTTCACCGGCCTTTCGCTCGGGGCCACGCCGACGGCCATCGCCACGATGACCGCGGTCACCAAGAACTACGGGCCCGCCCCGAATGCGTTTATCATCCTGCCGCTGGTGACCGGCGTTTTCGTCGGGCTCGTCAATGTCTTCGCGATCACGCTGTTCCTCGCCATGTGACGCTGCCGGCGGAATGAGGAGGTGGCAATGCTGCAGTGCAGAGAAATCACGCGGGGCTCTTCTCCCGCATCTTGCAACCACAATCCGCGGCTGCCATTCATCGCCAGGAATACTTCCGACACCTCTACCATGGGCGGTGCGCTGATGTTGCCGAACGATCCCCGAAGCGCTCGCCGCTGGGCCCTTGCGATGATGGTCGGCCTCGCCGGCCTGCTGGCTGCCTGCGACAGCGAGGAAGAGGCCGGCGAGCCTGCCGCGCGCCCGGTGCGCGTGGTCGCGGTCGAGGAGCGCGCGGGCGGCGAGGTCGTCACCCTTGCCGGCACGGTCGAGAGCCAGGTCGAGGTCAATCTCGCCTTCCGCATCGGCGGGCGGATGACCGAGCGGCTGGTCGGCGTCGGCGACGTCATCGAGGCGGGGCAGCCGATCGCGCGGCTCGATCCCACCGACGAGGACAATGCCTTGCGCGCGGCCGAGGCAAACGTCGTCGCGGCCCAGGGGCAGTTGTCGGAGGCGCGGATCAACTACGAGCGGCAGCGGACGCTGGTCGAGCGCGATATCGCTGCCCGTGTCTCGCTGGAACGCGCCGAGCAGGTGTTCATCTCGGCCCAGGCGGCCGCGGATGCGGCGGCGGCGCAGGTCGGCATCTCGCGCCGGCGGCTCGACGATACCGCGCTCTATGCCGATGCGCCGGGTGTGATCACCGCCGTCGGCGCCGAGCCGGGCGAGGTGGTGGCCGGCGGGCGGATGATCGTCCAGGTTGCGCGCGACGACGGCCGTGACGCGGTCTTCGACGTGCCGGCGGCGCTGATTGGCGCGGCGAACAATCTCTATCCCGAGATACACATCGCCCTGTCGCTGACCCCTGGGGTCATCGCCGAAGGCCGTGTGCGCGAGGTGGCGCCGCGGGCCGATGCGGCGACGGGGACGTTCCGCGTGCGGGTGGGGCTGATCGACCCGCCCGCCGAGATGCGCCTCGGCTCGACGGTTACCGGGCAGGCGCGGTTCGGCGGCGTGCCGGGCATCGAGCTTCCGGCGAGCGCGCTGACCCGCGCCGAGGGCCTTCCGGCCGTCTGGATCGTCGATCCGGCCACGAGCACGGTGTCGCTGCGACCGATCGGCGTCGAGCGTTTCGCGCCGACCTCGGTCGTCGTCTCGGACGGGCTGGTGGTCGGCGAGATCGTCGTTACCGCCGGCGTGCAGGCGCTGCGGCCGGGCCAGGCCGTGCGCCTGCCTGCCGACCCGTCGTGAGTGAACGATCGTGATCGGTCCCAACCTCTCCGAATGGGCGACGAAGAGCCGCGCCCTGACGATCTACCTCATGCTGGTGGCCGTGCTCGCCGGCGGCTTCGCCTTCGTCGGGCTCGGCCGCGACGAGGACCCGAGCTTCACCATCCGCACCATGGTGGTCTCGGCCGCCTGGCCGGGGGCCTCGATTGAGGAGACTCAGAACCAGCTGACCGAACGGCTGGAGCGGCGGTTGCAGGAGACGACCGGGCTCGACGCGCTGCGCTCGATCACCCGGCCGGGCGTCGTGTCGATCTTCGTCGAGCTGGACGGTGCCTTCCCGCCCGACCGGGTGGGCGACGTCTGGCAGGAGGTGCGCAACGGTATCGGCGACATCCGCCACACCCTGCCGCAGGGGGTGCTGGGGCCGTTCTTCGACGACAATTTCGGCGACGTCTACGGCATCATCTATGGCTTCACCGCCGACGGGTTCACCGACCGCGAGCTGCGCGACTACGTTGACGGTGCGCGTTCGCAGCTGCTGCGCGAGGTCAAGGGCATCAGCAAGATCGAGTGGGTCGGCGTCCAGGACGAGCAGATCTACATCGAGTTCCAGCCCGACCGGGTGGCGGCGATGGGGCTGGATTACGGCCAGATCTTCCAGGCGATCGCGGCGCAGAACGTCGTGCGCCCCTCGGGCACGATCAACACCGGGCTGGAGAACCTGGTGCTGCGGGTCACCGGCGCGTTCGAGAGCGAAGCCGACGTGCTGGAGACGACGCTGGTGGCGGGCGGTCGCTCGGTCCGGCTCGGCGACATCGCCGAGGTGCACCGCGGCCATGTCGATCCGCCTGCGCCGATCCTGCGGGTGAACGGCGAGCGGGCGATCGCGCTGGCAATCTCCATGGCCGAGGGCGGGGATATCCTCGAGCTCGGCGAGAACGTCACCCGTGCGATGCGGGGCATCACCGCCGAACTGCCGATCGGCATCGAGGCCAAGCTGATCTCGAACCAGCCGGAGGTGGTCACCACCGCGATCGGCGATTTCACCACTTCGCTCTACCAGGCGATCGCGATCATCCTGGTGGTCAGCTTCCTGACGCTGGGCGTGCGGCCGGGCGCGGTGGTGGCGATCGCCATTCCGGTGACGCTCTCCACCGTCTTCCTGGTCATGGACGTGATGGGGATCGACCTGCACCGGGTCTCGCTCGGGGCGCTGATCATCGCGCTGGCGCTGCTGGTGGACGACGCCATGACCACGGTCGATGCGATGCTGCGCCGGCTGGCGGTGGGCGACACGATCGAGCGGGCGGGCACCTATGCCTACCGCACGCTGGCGGCCCCGATGCTGACCGGCACGCTGATCACCATCGCGGGCTTCGTGCCGATCGGCTTTGCCGAAAGCTCGGCGGGCGAATACACGATCTCGCTCTTCCAGGTGGTGGCGATCGCGCTGATCTCGTCCTGGTTCGTCGCCGTGCTCTTCACCCCGATCATCGGCGGGTTCCTTCTGAAGCCGCCGGCGAGCACCGAGCCCGAGAAGCCGGGCGCGATCCTGCGCGGCTATGCGAGCTTCCTGAACTTCGCCATGCGGATGAAATGGCTGACCATCGCGGTGACGGCGGCGCTGTTCGTGGTCGCGATGGTGGGACTGGGGCATGTGAACCGGCAGTTCTTCCCGCCCTCCGACCGCAACGAGGTGATGGTCGACTTCCAGCTGCCGCGGTCGAGCTCGATCTTCGCCAGCGAGGATGCGGTGGTGCAGATCGAGAGCTGGCTGGCGGCCAACGAGGACGTGGATTTCTGGAGCGCCTATGTGGGGCGGAACGTCATCCGCTTCTATCTGCCGCTCGCGATCCTGCCGCCGTCGGACCATCACAGCCAGATCGTGGTCATGGCGAAGAATCTCGAGGCGCGGATGCGGATCGAGGAGGACCTCGCGGCCTTCCTCCAGGAGGCCTTCCCCGAGGCCGTCAGCCGGGTGAGCCCGCTGGAGCTCGGACCGCCGATCGGCTGGCCGCTGCAGTACCGGCTGAGCGGCCCGGACCTCGAGGTGCTGCGCGCCGAGGCGTTCCGGCTGGCGGAGGTCATTGCGGCGCATCCGGCGGCGACGGGCGTTCATTTCGACTGGATCGAGCCGGCGCGCGAGCTGCGCATCGATATCGACCAGGACCAGGCGCGGCGCCTGGGGCTGACCAGTGCGCAGGTGGCCGACATCCTGAACGCCGCCGTGTCGGGCGCGCGCGTCACCCAGCTGCGCGATGACATCTATCTCATCAACGTCGTCGCGCGCGCCGCCGAGGGCAACCGCGTCTCGCTCGACACGCTGGCCACGCTGCAGGTTCCGGTGCCGGGCGGGCGGACGGTGGCGCTCAGCCAGTTCGCGAACTTTAGCTACGGCCAGGAGCAACCGCTGGTCTGGCGGCGCGACCGGGTGCCGACGCTGACCGTGCTCGCGGCGGTGAAGGGCGACGAGTTGCCCGAGACGGTGGTGGCCGCGATCGAGGAGGACGTCGCCGCGCTGAATGCCGGTCTCCCCGAGGGCTACAAGATCGAGGTCGGCGGCACGGCCGAGACCAGCGCCGAAAGCCAGGAGGCGGTCTTCGCGGTGGTGCCGGTGATGATATTCATCATGCTGACGCTGCTGATGGTGCAGTTGCAGAGCTTCCGCACCGTGGCCATCGTGGTGGTGCTGCTGCCGCTCGGCATGATCGGCGTCGTCGGGGCGCTGCTGGCCTTCAACCGGCCGCTGGGCTTCGTGGCCATCCTCGGCATCCTCGCGCTGATCGGGATGATCGCCAAGAACGCGGTGATCCTCATCACCCAGATCGAGGACGAGCGTGCAAACGGCCGTCCGGTCTGGGAGGCGGCGGTGACGGCCGCCTCGTCGCGGCTTCGGCCGCTGCTGCTGACGGCGCTCTCCACCGTGCTCGGCCTCTTGCCGATCGCGCCGACGCTTTTCTGGGGGCCGATGGCCTTCGCGATCATGGGCGGGCTGTTCATCGCCACCTTGCTGACGCTCGTGTTCCTGCCGACGCTCTATGTCACCATCTTCGGCGGGCGCCCGCCGGAGCGCGGGGGTGCCCCCGCGTCGGTGGCGGATGCCTGAGCGGCCGGCCGAGCGCGCCGCGCCGCTGGCCTGGTCGGGCGTCAGCGACAAGGCGAGCTACTACAAGCTGTTCTTCGCCTATGTGATCGCGCTCTTCTCGACCGGGATCGCCACCGTGGCGCTCGCCATCCTGGCCTTCGACATGACCGGTGCCGAGTCGGGCAAGGTCATCGGCAATGCGCTGTCGCTGAAGATGCTGGCCTATGTGATCGCGGCGCCGATCGCGGCGGCGCTCACCGAGCGGCTGCCGCGCAAGTCGCTGCTCATCGCGCTCGACCTGATCCGGGCCGCCTGCGTGCTGGTTCTGCCGGCCGTGACGGCGGTGTGGCAGATCTACGCGCTGGTTTTCGTCTTCGCGCTGGCCTCGGCGACCTTCACGCTCGTCTATCTCACCATCGTGCCCTATCTGCTCGGAAGCTTCGAGGACTACGCCCGATCGCTGGCGCGATCCCGCGCCGCCACCGAGGTGGAAAGCACGGTCAGCCCCCTTCTCGCGGGCTTGTTGCTGCTCGTGCTTTCAACCGCCGGGATGTTCTTCCTGGTCACCGGCGCATTCCTTGTCTCGGCCTTGCTCGTCAAGGCGGCCCGGCTTCCGCAGACGCGGGTCGTGCTTCAGGACGGTGTCTGGGAAAAGGTGCTTCGCGGCCCGCGGCTGATCCTGCGCACGCCGGAATTGCGCGGGCTGATCGCACTCGACCTCATCGTGGCCGTCGCCACGGCCATGGTGATGGTCAATACGGTGGTGATCGTGCAGGGCTCCTTCGGCCTCGACCGCCAGGCGACGGCGGTTGCCTTCGCGATCTTCGGCGCGGGCGCCATCGTCGGGGCGCTGACCCTGCCCGGCGTTCTGCTCCGGGTGCCGGAGCGGCCAGTGATGCTGGCCGGCGCGTTGGTGGTGACCATCGCGCTGATCCTCGGGGTATTCGCCTCGACCCTCTACATGATCGCCTCCCTGTGGCTGGTGCTCGGGCTCGGCGTCTCGCTGGCCCTGACGCCTGCCACTTTCCTGATCCGGCGGATCGCGCGGCCCGAGGATCTGCAGACGCTCTTCGCGGCGCAATTCTCGCTGTCGCACCTCTGCCTGCTCGTCGCCTATCCGGCGGCGGGCTGGCTCGGGCCCACGGTGGGCCTGCGCAACACTTCCGTGGTGCTGGGCCTGGTTGCAGCGCTGGCGACGGTTGCGGCGGTGCTTCTCTGGCCGCGGCCGGAAGAAGGAAAGGGCGGCCCCGCCCTCGTCTAGCGCGATCTCCTGCCCACCGGACGCGCCCGTCCCGCAGCGGATCGCTCAGGGCCCGATCGGCTGCAGGATGATCTCGGTCATCTCCTGAACGGCGGTGATCGTCGTCTCGAGCACGCCTGGGCTGCGGTGCTCATCGCGGAACATCTCGATCCCGACGTCGTCCATGCCGCTGATGAAGGCGATCATCGAGGGCGAGGTCGCCACCTTGAAATGGCCGAGCCTGTCCGAGGTCGCCTCGATATTGGTGATGTCGATCAGAACGATCGGCAGATCGGCGATCTCGGACGTATCCTGGATCGACCCGAGGCGGGCCGACTGTCCGCGCAGCAGCGCCGAGATGCGCAGCGCCCGGTCGCGGGTCGAGACGAAGATATAGATCGGCACGTCCTTGGCGATCAGCGGCCGGGCCTGGGTGCGGAAGAGGCCGATGTCGAGATCGGGGGAGAGGAGGATTATCGAGGCGAGCTTGTCAAAGACCTGCGGCGCGCCGCGCATCGCCATCTGGCGCATCGTGTCCATCACGATCAGCGCGCCCATGGAATGGCCGACGACGATGATGCGCCGCGCCTCGCTGCGGGCGAGGGCGGTCAGAAGCTGGTCGAGCCCGTCGCGGGCGAAGAGCGCGGTTTCGCGGTCGAGGCCGTAGGCACGGACGTTCGCCGCCGAGGGCCAGGCGTAGAGGATGGGCAGCGCCGGCACCCGCAGGTCATCGCGCATCTGGGCCAGCCGGTAGAGGCTCTCGGGGAAGTTGGTGTTGAAGCCATGCACGAGGACGATGACCTCGCGCTCGCCGGCGCTCCGGCCGCGCATGGCGGCGTTGACGTTCGCGACGAACTCGGCCTCGCCACTGAGGCTTCCGGCGGAAACGGTCAGAAAGTCGGTGCGCGGGTCTGCCCGGCCGCGAGGGAAGCTGACCGTGCCGGGCTCGCGGTCGGGGGGGACGGAGACCTCGAAACGGGCGAAGGCCAGCGCCTCGGAGCGGGTCGAGGAGAAGACCTCGGCGCTGGTGCTGGGGTTGCGCAGCGTGCCCACGAGGATGGGTTGCACCCGGCCGACCTGGGCGGCCGAGGGATCGAGGCTGATCGTGCCGCGCGAGGCGCAGGCGGCCAGCAGCACGAGGCAGGCAAGGGCCGCCAGCCGGGATAGCGGGACGCGTTGCTGATCGGGCGGCGACATGCCCCGTGATAGCGCCGCCGGCGCGCGGGCGCCATGGTCATGCGCCACCTGGCGCCGACACGCGCTTTAGGGGGCGCGGAAGTGCTTCGAGAGCTTCAGCCCCTGGCCCTGGTAGTTCGAGCCGAGATCGCGGCCGTAGAGGATCTCGGGCCGCTCGGTCATGCGCTCGTAGACCAGCCGGCCGACCACCTGGCCGTGATCGAGGGCGAAGGGCGCCTCGTGGCAGCGCACTTCGAGCACGCCCCGTGCCCCGCCGCCGCCGGCGGCAGCGTGGCCGAAGCCGGGATCGAAGAAGCCCGCGTAA
>CAYLHK010000096.1:12979-13421 GCA_964383295.1 uncultured Rhodovulum sp. | reverse complement strand
GCGCGCGGCCTACGATGCCGCCGGCACGCGCTTCCGCACACCGGAACGACGCATCCTTGACCGCATCGGTTTCGGCTCCGATGCGGACGCCGCGGCGGCCAGGGCGCGGCTCGACGCGGGCGAGATCGACTTCGACGCGCTCGCCACCGAGCGCGGCTTCAGCGCTTCGGAGATCGACCAGGGCCCTGTCGTCGCGACCGCCCTCGCGCCCGCGGCGCGCGAGGCTGTGTTCGGCCACGACGGCCCGGGCATCGTGGGACCGGTTCCGACTGCGCTCGGCCCGTCGCTCTTCCGCATCAACGCGGTGCTGGCCGAGCGGATCGTCCCCTTCGAGGACGCCCGCGAGACGCTGGCGCGCGAGCGAGGCCTGCAGGCCGCCCAGACCCAGATCGCCGACGCCACTCATTCGATCGACGACCTGATCGCCGGGGGGGCGACCCTC
>CAYLHK010000096.1:0-12969 GCA_964383295.1 uncultured Rhodovulum sp. | reverse complement strand
GGTCTCGTCGCGCTGCGCGTGGACGAGATCGAACCCGCCGCGGTGATCCCGCTGGCGGAGATCCGTGACCGCGTTGCCGCGGACTGGACCGAGGCGCGCACCGCCGAGGCGCTGAGCGCGCTCGCCGAGGGCTATCGCGCCGAGATCGCAGGTGGGCTCCCGCTCGCCGATCTCGCCGCCCGGCTCGGACGCACGATCGAGACCGCCCGGCCCGTGGCGCGCGGTGGTGCCGCGCCCAACCTGCCTGCGACGATCATGACCGACATCTTCGCGGGGGCCGAGGGCGATGTGGCGATCGAGGCGGACGGCGCCGACGTCATCCTCGCCCGGCTCACGGTCATAGAGCCCTTCGATCCGGCGCTGCCCGAGAACGGGGCGCTGCTCGAGTCGCTTCGCAGCCAGTATGGCGAGCAGATTGCGGGTGACACCCTCGCGCTCTTCGTGGCAGCGCTGCGCAACCGCTCCGGCGTGACGGTCAACGAGAGCCTCATCGAGACGACGCTCACCCAGTTCCAGTAAGCGGGCGCAGATGAAGCTCGAGCCTTCGTTCGACACCTTCGCGGAGGGCTTCGCCGCCGGCCGCAACCAGGTCATCTGGACCCGGCTGGTCGCGGATCTCGACACGCCCGTCTCGCTGATGCTGAAGCTGACCGAGGCACGGCGCGACAGTTTCCTCCTGGAGAGCGTCACCGGCGGCGAGATGCGCGGACGCTACTCCTTCATGGGGATGAAGCCCGACCTGATCTGGCAGTGCCATGGTCACCGCGCGCGGCTGAACCGCTCCGCCCGCTTCGACCTCGAAGCCTGGGAGGACGAGGCGGGCGCGCCCCTCGACAGCCTCAGGGCGCTGATCGCCGAAAGCCGGATCGAGCTGCCGCCCGAGCTGCCGCCGATGTCCGCCGGCCTCTTCGGATATCTCGGGTACGACATGGTGCGGCTGGTGGAGCATCTGCCGGACGTGAACCCCGACCCGCTCGGCCTGCCCGACGCGATCATGCTGCGGCCCTCGGTCGTGCTGGTGGTCGACGGGGTGAAGGGCGAGGTGACGGTCATAGCGCCAGCCTGGGCGAACTCGGGGCTCAGCCCGCGCGCCGCCTATGCCCAGGCCGCCGAGCGGGTGATGGACGCGGTGCGCGAGCTCGACCGGACGCCGGCCGCTGCCACGCGGGACCTCGGCCCCGACCATGTCCTGCCGGAGCCTGTCTCCAACACGAGCCATGCGGACTATCTCGGCATGGTCGAGAAGGCCAAGGAGTACATCCGCGCCGGCGACATCTTCCAGGTCGTCCCCTCCCAGCGCTGGGCGCAGCCCTTCGACCTGCCGCCCTTCGCGCTTTACCGGGCATTGCGGCGCACCAACCCCAGCCCCTACATGTTCTACTTCGACTTCGGCGGCTTCCAGATCGTCGGCGCCAGCCCGGAAATCCTGGTGCGGGTCAAGGGCGACACGGTGACGATCCGCCCGATCGCCGGCACCCGGCGTCGCGGCGTCACGCCGGCCGAGGATCTCGCGCTCGAAGCCGAACTCCTCGCCGATCCCAAGGAGCGGGCCGAACATCTGATGCTGCTCGACCTCGGGCGCAACGACGTGGGCCGGGTGGCGCGCGTCGGCACGATCGACCCCAACGAGCAGTTCATCATCGAGCGCTACAGCCACGTGATGCACATCGTCTCCAACGTCGACGGCAAGCTGGCCGAGGGCGAGGACGCCCTCTCCGCGCTGCTCGCCGGCCTGCCCGCCGGCACCGTCTCGGGCGCGCCCAAGGTCCGCGCGATGGAGATCATCGACGAGCTCGAGCACGAAAAGCGCGGCGTCTACGGCGGCGGCGTCGGCTATTTCGCCGCCGGCGGCGACATGGACGTCTGCATTGCGCTGCGCACCGGCGTGGTCAAGGACGGCACGCTCTATGTCCAGGCAGGCGGCGGCGTCGTCTACGACAGCGACCCCGAGGCTGAATTTCAGGAATCGGTCAACAAGTCCGGCGCGCTGATGCAAGCCGCCCGCGACGCGGTGCTCTTCACCGGAACACGCGGCGGCAACTGAGCCACCGGCCTATCCACCCCCGAAACGCGCGCCACGCGGATCTGGCGGTGTCGCCTGCATTTCCAGGTGCAGACGGCTGCCGGTCCACGGATGCGCCCGGGCCAACGCCTCGTCGAAAGCGATGCCGAGGCCAGGCGCCTCGGGGACGCGGACATGCCCCTCCTCGACGGTGACGGCCTGGCCGATCAGCGCGGCGTGGAATGGTGTCTCGACCGTCTCCAGCAGCAGGAAGTTCGGGATCGAGGCGGCAAGCTGGATCGCCGCCGCCCAGGCGACCGGCCCGGCATAGAGATGCGGCGCCACCTGCACCGAGAAGCCCTCGGCCAGGATCGCAACCTTGCGCGCCTCCAGCAACCCGCCGACGCGGCCGAGGCTCGGCTGCAGGACGCCGACGCCGCCGGCGCGCAGCAGCGTCGCGAACTCGGCCTTGGTGGTCAGCCGCTCGCCAGCGGCGATCGGAACCGGCGACTGCGCGGCGACCTGGGCGAGGTCGAGCGGAGCGTCGGGCGGGATCGGCTCCTCGAACCAGAGCGGGTCGTAGGCCGCGATGCGCCGCGCGAGGCGGATGGCGCCCGAAGGCGTGAACTGCCCGTGGGTGCCGAACAGCAGATCGGCGCGGTCGCCCACGGCCGCGCGGATCTCGCGGCAGAAGGCCTCCGAACGATCGAGATCGGCCACGGCCGGCTGGTGGCCGCCGTGGATGGTGTAGGGGCCGGCGGGATCGAACTTCACCGCCGTCCAGCCTTCGGCGACGCGGCGGGCGGCGCAGGTGGCAGAGGCGGCGGGGTCGTTGTAGAAACTGGCCGGGTCCTCGCCCAGCTCGGGATAGAGATAGGTATAGGCACGCAGCCGATCGCGCAGGCGCCCGCCCCAGAGGGCGTGCACCGGGCGGTCGCGGGCCTTGCCGATTATGTCCCAGCAGGCGATCTCGAGCCCTGAGAAGGCGCCCATCACGGTCGGGTCGGCCCGCTGGGTGAAGCCGGCGGAATAGGCGCGGCGGAACATCAGCTCGACGTTCTCGGGGTTCTCGCCCGCCATGTGGCGCTCGAAGACATCCCCGATCACCGCCTGCATGGCCTCGGGACCCACTGTGGCGGCATAGACCTCGCCCCAGCCGGTGACGCCGCAGGCAGTGGTGAGCTTCACGAAGATGAAGTAGCGCCCGCCGAAGCCGGGGGGCGGGTTGCCGGTGACGATGACGTCGAGATCGGCGAGCTTCATGACTTGCCGCGGCCGCTCACGATCGCCGCCAGCGGGTTCGCCGCCGGCGGCGCGACCAGCTTCAGCGTATTGCTGTCGTGGTGGTCGAAGGGCTTGCCCTTCACCATCAACGCGGTGTCGAGCGCGTAGGTCCAGCTGCCGTCGTCGTTGAAGGTGATGGCGCAACGGTAGCTGTCGGTCCGGAACGCCTCGTCGAGGAATTCCGTCGAGCAGATGCCATAGGTCGCCTGCCCCCGCTTTGCCGCGACGGAAATCGTCCGATCGCCGGGCTTCGCCTTGCCGGCCGCGAGCACCACCTGGCCCCGGGGGATGGTGACGCTCTGCAGGATCAGCCCGGTGGCGGGCTCCCAGAGCCAGTAGCCGACCTGGTCGTGGAAGGTGATCGCCTCGTCGGGCGTGTTGATATGGATGTGATAGCGCAGGCCGTAGAAGAGCTGCGGCCCGTTGGTCTGCGGGTCGATGGGATCCATCCGCACATGCTCGCGAAACACGCGGCGCTCCGGACCTTCGGCCTTGGGGTTGACGTCCACGCCCTTGTCGGCGGCCCAGGTGCCGGCCAGCGGCCGCAGTGGCCCGAGATTGGCGAGGCCGTCGGGAGAGACGTCCGCCGGTTCAGTGAAGATGTCGGCGGGAATGGGCAGCATGCGGGACCTCGCGGCCGGTGATCGCCATGGACAGAGCCTCGCACACAGGG
The DNA here is from genome assembly GCA_964383295.1 of uncultured Rhodovulum sp. GTDB lineage: Bacteria > Pseudomonadota > Alphaproteobacteria > Rhodobacterales > Rhodobacteraceae > Amaricoccus. The sequence goes on along the minus strand of CAYLHK010000096.1, from coordinate 9,010 downwards.
GCCCTGGCCGACAACCATGGAGCGCCCGCGCCTCAGCCGGCCCCCTCGAAGACGATCACGTTGCGCCGGGCCGCACCGGCCTTCGTCGCGGCGATGGCGGCGTTGATCTCGGCGAGCGGGTAGCGGGCGGAGACGAGCTCGGCGAGCTTCAGCCGGCCGGCCCGCCATTGCTCGATCAGCCATGGAATGTCGCGGGCGATCACGCTCTGGCCCATGCGCGAGCCGAGGATCGCCTGGTTCATGGCGGCAAGCATGGTGGGCTCGTAGGGGACGGTGACGCCGCTCGGCGGCATGCCGACCACGACGAGGCTGCCACCGGCGGCCAGCATGGCCGGCGCGGCTGCAAGCGCGGCGGGGGCACCGGTCGCGACGAAGACGTGATCGACCCCCCTGCCCCCGGTCAGATGGCGGACCTGTGCCACGGCCTCCGGCCCAGCGATCACCCCGTCGGTGGCGCCGAACTCGAGGGCCCCGGCGAGACGCTCTCCGCTGAGATCGATGGCGATGATGCGCGCAGCCCCGCCAAGCGCCGCGCCCTGGAGCGCGTTCAGCCCGACCCCGCCCGCGCCGATCACCGCCACCCGGGCGCCGGGACGCATCCGGGCGGTGTTCAGCACGGCACCCACGCCGGTGATGACGCCGCAGGCGAGCAGGCAGGCGAGATCGAGGGGCAGCTCGTCCGGCAGCGCCACGATCTGGCTTCGGTCGACCACCACCGCCTCGGCGAAGGCGCCGGTGTTCATCGCCTGCGCCACCGGCGCGCCGGTGGCGTCGGTGATCGGGCTTTCGCCTGTGTCCCAGGCATGGTCGCAGGAGGTCGGCGCCCCTCCTGCGCAGGCCGGGCAGCTGCCGCAGGCCCGGATCAGCGTGACGAGAACCCGGTCGCCGGGGGCGAAACCCGTGACGCCGGGGCCGACGGCTGTCACATGGCCCGCCGCCTCGTGTCCGTAGACGGCGGGCAGCGCCCCGCCCCAGGCCCCCTCGGCATAGGCGATGTCGGACTGGCAGATGGCGCAGGCTGCGAGACGCACCGCGACCTGGCCGGCTCCGGGTGGCGCCAGCGCCACCTCCTCGATCGTCAGCGGCGCGCCGAAGACCCGGCAGACGGCAGCGAGCATTGCTGCGCCCTCCCTTCGGCGCGACCGTCAGACGATCAGTTCGGGATGACGCCCTCGATCCCCTCGACATAGAAGTTCATGCCGAGGAGCGTCTCGTCATCCGCCGTCTCGCCCTCGGCGAGCCAGGCCGAGCCGTCCTGCTTGTTGATCGGCCCGGTGAAGGGGTGCAGCTCGCCCGCCGCGATGGCCTCGATCGCCGCCTGCGCCTGGGCGGCGACATCCGCCGGGATGCGGTCGGAGAAGGGCGCGAAGGCCACCATCCCGGTGTCGATGCCGCCCCAGATGTCCTGCGATTCCCAAGTGCCGTCGAGGAGCGCCTGCACCCGCTCGACGTAGTAGGGGCCCCAGTCGTCCACGATCGCCGTCATCTGCGCGGTCGGGCCGAAGTTGCCCATGTCGGAGGCCTGGCCGAAGGCAATGATGCCGCGCTCCTCGGCGATGGTCATCGGCGCGGTCGAATCGGTGTGCTGCATGATGACGTCGGCGCCCTGCTCGATCAGCGTCTGGGCGGCGTCGGCCTCGAGCGCCGGATCGAACCAGGTGTTCGACCAGACGATGCGGAACTCCACGTCCGGGTTCACGGATTTCGCCGCGAGATAGGCCGCGTTGATGCCTTGGATCACCTCGGGGATCGGATAGGAGCCGATGTAGCCGATGATGTTCGACTCGGTCATCTGCCCCGCGATCAGCCCGATGACATGCCGCCCCTCGTAGAAACGCGCCGAATAGGTCGCGAGGTTCGGCGCGCGCATGTAACCGGTGGCATGCTCGAACTTCACGTCCGGGAACTGGCTCGCCACCGCCACAGTGCCGTTCATGAAGCCGAAGGAGGTCGAGAAGACGAGATCGGCACCGGCCTGCGCCATCTGGCGCAGCACGCGCTCGGTGTCGGCGCCCTCGGGCACGCTCTCGACATAGGTGGTGCGCACCTTGTCGCCGAAGGCTTCCTCGATCGCGAGCCGGCCCTGGTTGTGCTCATAGCTCCAGCCGAAGTCGCCGATCGGGCCGACATAGATGAAGCCGACCTCCAGCGGGTCGTCCTGGGCCATGGCGGCAGAGCCGAGGCCGAGGGCGAGTGCTGCGGCCGTCATCATGAGGTTGCGGGTTTTCATGTCGATCGTCTCCCGTGTTGGTGTGTGTCGATGATGCGGATGAGCTGTCAGCCCGAGCGGGCAAAGACGCGGCCAAGGCTCGCGGGCGCATTCAGGCTGGCGCGCGTGCGGTCGGCCGAGATGAAGACCAGCACCAGGATGGTGATGAGATAGGGCGCCATCGACAGGTACTGCGCCTGGGCGGGGATGCCGTAGGACTGCAGCCAGGACAGGAAGCCCGAGGCCTGCAGGTTCAGCTGCAGGATGGTGACCCCGCCGAAGAGCCAGGCGCCGATCAGCACCCGGCCCGGCTTCCAGGCCGAGAAGACGACGATGGCAAGCGCGATCCAGCCCGCGCCCGCGGTCATGCCTTCCGTCCACTGCGGAACGCGCACCAGGCTGAAATAGGCCCCGCCCACCCCCGCGCAGGCGCCGCCGAAGGCGATGGCGGCCAGCCGGATGCCGATGACGGGATAGCCGAGCGAATGCGCCGCATCGTGGTTCTCGCCCACCGCGCGCAGGATCAGCCCCCAGCGCGTGTGGTTGAGGAAGTACCAGACCGCGACCACCAGGGCGATCCCGAGATAGACCATCATGTCGAAGGAAAAGAACGCCCGGCCGAGCACCGGCAGATCCGACAGGAAGGGGATGTCGAGGCGGGGAAAGGACGGCGGCCGAACGCCGGCATAGGGCTGGCCGATCAGCGCCGCGAAACCGAGCCCGAAAAGCGTGAGCGCAAGCCCCGTGGCCACCTGGTTCGACAGCAGGAACTGGGTCAGAACCCCGAATATCATCGCCAGAAGCGCCCCGGCGACCGCGCCACCGATGAACCCTGCGGCAGGCGAGCCGGTGTTCACCGCGACGGCGAATCCGGACACCGCCCCGATGATCATCATCCCCTCGACGCCGAGGTTCAGCACCCCCGACTTCTCCACCACCAGCTCCCCGATCGCGGCAAAGAGCAGCGGCGTCGCGGCGATGACAAGGCCGGCGAAGAGCGCGACGGGATTGATCGAGCCGAAGTCCATCAGGTTCCCCGCGGGCGCAGACGGACGATCCGATAGCGGGTCAGGATGTCCATGGCGAGAAGGAAGAACAGGAGCAGCCCCTGGAAGACCGAGATCGCGGCCTTGGGCAGTCCGAGGCGGAACTGCGCCGTCTCTCCGCCGATGTAGGTCAGCGCCATGACGCAGCCGGCGAGCAGGATCCCGACCGGCGAGAGCCGCCCGAGAAACGCCACGATGATGGCGGTGAACCCGTAGCCCACCGGCAGGCTCGGCTGCAGCTGCCCGATCGGTCCCGCCACCTCAAAGAGACCCGCAAGGCCCGCGAGCGCCCCCGAGAGGCCGAGGCACGCATAGGTCAGCCGCTTCGAATCGACCCCCGCGAAGGCGGCCGCCCGCGGCGCCTGCCCGAGCAGCCGGACGTTGAATCCGAAGAGATGCCGCGTCAGCAGGATCTGGGCGATGACCACCGCCAGAAAGGCCGCCGCCACGCCCATATGCACCCGGCTCCCCTCGATCAGCAGCGGCAGGCGCGCGCTGTCGTGCAACAGGCGGCTCTGCGGGAAGTTGAACCCCATCGGATCGCGCAGCGGACCCGCAACCATCGCCGACAGGAACAACGTCGCCACATACACCAGCATCAGGCTGACGAGGATCTCGTTGGCGTTGAAGCGCACCTTCAGGACCGCAGGGATCATCGCCCAGGCGGCCCCGCCCGCAGCGCCGGCCAGCACCATCAGCGGCAGCAGCCAGACCCCCGGCGTGCCCCAGAAGGCGAGGCCGACCGCCGCGCCGGCGATCCCGCCCATCACGAACTGGCCCTCGGCGCCGATGTTCCAGATGCCGGCGCGGAAGCCGAAGGACAGGCCGAGCGCGATCAGGATCAGCGGCGCCGCCTTGATCAGGATCTCGGTGCGCGAATAGGCGTCCATGAACGGCGCCACGAAGATCAGCCGGATCGCCTCCACGGGATCCTTGCCCAGAGCGGCGAACAGGATGCCGCCGGCGATCATCGTGGCGACGACGGCGAGAACCGGGGTCAGCGCCTGGATGAGGATGGACGAGCGGGGGCGCGGCTCAAGACGCAGCAAGGGCGAGCTCCGCATCTGTGGGGGCATCGAAGGCCCCGCCCATCATCCGGCCGAGCGACTCGATGTCGACCGCCGCGGCCGGCCGCGTGCCGGACAGCCGCCCGCCAGCAAGGACCGCGAAGGTGTCGGCGATCTCCATCAGCTCGTCGAGATCCTGGCTGATCACGATCACCCCCGCCCCCTCGGCGGCGAGCCGGCGCAGCGCCGCGCGGATCTGCGCCGCCGCATGGGCATCGACGCCCCAGGTCGGCTGGTTGACCACCAGCACCCTGGGCGCCTGCAGCACCTCGCGGCCGATGACGAACTTCTGCAGGTTGCCGCCCGAAAGCGCACCGGCCCGCGTCTCGATCCCCGGCGTGCGCACGTCAAAGCCCTTGACCACGCTGCGCGCGAAATCGTCGATCGCGACCCGGCGCAGAAAACCATGACGCGACAATCCCTTGCGCACCCGCCCCGACAGGAAGCCGTTGTCCGCCAGCGACATGTCCGGCGCGGCGGCATGACCCAGCCGCTCCTCGGGCGCGGTCAGCAGCCCCCGGTGGCGCCGCGCGGTGGGGCCGCGGGCACCGACCGGCTCACCGGCCAGCAGAATCGCGCCGGGCGCGGTGCGACGCTCGCCCGACAGCGCCAGCATCAGCTCGTCCTGGCCGTTCCCGGCGACGCCGGCAATTCCCAGCACCTCGCCGGCGCGCAGGCTCAGCCGCACGTCGCGAAGGCTGACCCCGAAATGATCGAGCGCGGGCAGGCCGAGCCCCGCGATCTCCAGCACCGCCGCGCCCGGCGTGAAGCTGCGCTCGGGCGGCATGGCCAGCTCCTGGCCGATCATCATCTCGGCAATGCTGCGTGCGGTCTCGTTCGCGGGCGTGCAGGTCGCCACCAGCTTGCCGCCGCGCAGGATGGTGGCGCGGTCGCAGAGCGCGCGGATCTCGTCGAGCTTGTGCGAGATGTAGAGGATCGACACGCCCTCGGCGCGCAGCTTGCGCAGGGTGCCGAAGAGGGTCTCGACCTCCTGGGGCGTCAGCACCGAGGTCGGCTCGTCCATGATCAGGAGCTTGGGGTCCTGCAGCAGGCAGCGGACGATCTCGACCCGCTGCCGCACCCCGACCGAAAGATCGCCAATCAGCCGGTCGGGCTCCAGCGGCAGGCCGTAGGCGCTCGAGACCTCCCGGATCCGCGCCGCAAGCTCGCCGCGCCGCGGTGGATCGGTCATGCCGAGGGCGATGTTCTCGGCCACCGTCAGCGCCTCGAACAGCGAAAAATGCTGGAACACCATGCCCACGCCGGCCAGGCGCGCCGCCACCGGCCCGTGCGGGGCGTAGGACGCCCCATCGAGGTGCATCGTGCCGCTGTCCGGCCGCACGAGGCCGTAGATCATCTTCACGAGCGTCGACTTGCCGGCCCCGTTCTCGCCCAGCAGCGCGTGGATCTCGCCCCGGTCGACCGAAAAGCTGACATTGTCGTTGGCTTGGACGCCGGGATAGGCCTTCGAGACGCCCTCGATCGCGAGCAGCGGCGTCATGCTGGCCTTGCTGCGGCGCGCCCCGCCGGGCGGTTCAGGCTGGACCGATCGTTGGCGTGCGGCATGCGGGTTCTCTTGCGGCGTCCAGCCATGAGGCACGGAACCGCGCACGAAAGCAAGACGGATGCGGCGCGCAAAATACGTGCCTGCCGCGCCGCTGCACGTTCCGCACCCATCCCCACGCGCGGCTGCCGCAGTTCCGCTCAGAACATCTCCAGGCGCTGCCCGCAGGCCGCCGCCCGGGGCAACGGATTCCAGCCGGGATCAGTGCCCGAGCGCGGAGGGCGCGGTGATCGACAGGCCGAGCGGCCGGCCGTCCGCCCCGGTCGCCCGGAGGACCATCCCGTCGCCGGCGCGCTCCTCCGTCCAGCCATGCACGGCGCCGCCGGCAACATGCATGTGAAAGTCGGGGACCATCACGTTGACGAAGCCCATCGAGAGCTTCAGCTCCGGAACCACGCCGGTCCAGGCCTGACGGAACCCCGGCCGCTCGATGGAAATGCTGACGGGAACGCCGGCGCCCCGGGCGGTGTCGAGCGGCGCGCAGGCCGGATCCTCGGTCGATGCCTCGGGGCGGGATGCGAACCCCTCGCCCTCGGGCGCGGGGCCGCTCGGCCCCGTCGGCAGCCCGGCGAGGCTGGCGTCGAAGGGCTCCAGCCCCTCCATCCCCACCACGCTGAACAGGGCCTCGCCCGCCTCGGTGTTGAAGTCGATCCGCGGAAAGACCTTGCCCGAGGCATTGGCGCGCCGCAGCACCACGATCTCCTGCACCCGGGCGAGCTCGAAGCTGCTGTCGTGGCTCGCGCCGGCCACATGCAGGCGGGCACCGTCACGCGACACGTGCTCGACGGGGCCGATCCGCTCGAAGGTGACCGCGTTGATGCTGGTGATGATCATCACCCGGCCCATGCCGGTCAGGCGATCCGTCACGGCTTCGGGCGTGGCGAGCAGGGTGGTGCGCGTGCTCAACGGGACGGAGTCAGGTTCGGTCATCGGGCGCCTCATGCGGTCAGGGACAGGGACTGGCTGTCGACCCGAGGCCGAGGGCTTGCCGGGATCTCATAGCCGCATGCCGCAGCGCTTGGCCAGATGCCGATGCGCCCTCCCCGCGGTCATCGCCTGTTGCGGCAGCCGGCCGGCCTGCTACCTTCGCGCGCAATGTCCACGCCCCGATTCATCCACCTCCGCGTCCATTCCGCCTATTCCCTCCTCGAGGGCGCGGTGCAGGTGGGCGCATTGGCGGATGCCTGCAAGAAACAGGCGATCCCCGCCGTTGCGCTGACCGATACCGGCAACCTTTTCGCGGCGATGGAATTTTCGACCTACATGGCCAAGGCCGGCATCCAGCCGATCATCGGCTGCCAGCTCGACCTCGCCTGGGCAGCGCCCGCCCATCCCGGCGACAAGGCCCCCGCCCCGCGCCCGATCGTGCTGCTCGCCCAGGACGAGACCGGCTACCGCAACCTGCTGGCCCTCTCGAGCAGCAACTATCTCGACGCGGCCGACGCCCTGCCGCATGTGACGATCGAAACCCTCGCCGCCCATACCGACGGGCTGATCTGCCTGACCGGGGGGGCCGGCGGGCCGCTGGGCACGCTGATCGCCGAGGGCCACACGGCACGGGCGCGCACGCTGGCGGAACGGCTGGCCGCGCTCTTCCCCGACAGGCTCTATGTCGAGGTCCAGCGCCACCCCGTGAACGGCGCCACGCGCACGCCGGCGGAGGAGGCGAGCGAACCCGGCCTCGTCGCCCTCGCCTACGACCTCGACCTGCCGCTGGTCGCCACCAACGACGTGCATTTCCTCGACCGCAAGATGCACGCGCCCCAGGACGCGCTGATCTGCATCGCCGACGGCGCCTATGTCGACCAGAGCGCGCCGCGTCGCCGCCTGACGACCGAGCACGGATTCAAGTCCGAGCGCGAGATGCTCGACCTCTTCTCCGACCTGCCCGAGGCCCTGGCGAACACGGTGGAGATCGCCCGCCGCTGCGCCTGGCGCCCCGAGAAGCGCAAACCGATCCTGCCGCGTTTCGCCGAGGACGAGGTCGAGGAGCTGAAACGCCAGTCCCGCGAGGGCCTCACCGCCCGGCTGGCCGTGATCCCCCATGCGGTGAGCGTCGAGGACTACCGCGCCCGGCTCGAGTTCGAGCTCGACGTCATCGAGGGCATGGGCTTCCCCGGCTACTTCCTCATCGTCGCCGACTTCATCAAATGGGCCAAGGAACACGACATCCCCGTCGGCCCCGGCCGCGGCTCGGGCGCCGGCAGCCTCGTGGCCTATGCGCTGACGATCACCGACCTCGACCCCCTGCGCTACGGCCTGCTTTTCGAGCGGTTCCTCAACCCCGAGCGCATCTCGATGCCGGACTTCGACATCGACTTCTGCATGGACCGCCGCGAGGAGGTCATCGCCTACGTCCAGCAACGCTACGGCCGCGACCGCGTGGCGCAGATCATCACCTTCGGCGCGCTCCTGTCCAAGGCGGCGGTGCGCGACGTCGGCCGGGTGCTGCAGATGCCCTACGGACAGGTGGACCGGCTCTCGAAGCTGATCCCGGTCGAGGGCGTGAAACCCGTCTCGATCGAGAAGGCGCTCGCCGAGGAGCCCCGCCTGCGCGAGGAATCCGCCCGCGACCCGCAGGTCGAGCGCCTGCTCGGCATCGCCAAGGCCATCGAGGGCCTGCTGCGCAACGCCTCGACCCATGCCGCCGGCGTGGTGATCGGCGACCGGCCGCTCCAGGAACTCGTGCCGCTCTACCGCGACCCGCGCTCGGACATGCCGGCCACCCAGTTCAACATGAAATGGGTCGAGGAAGCGGGCCTGGTGAAGTTCGACTTCCTCGGGCTGAAGACGCTCACCGTCATCCAGAACGCCGTCGACCTCCTGCGCCAGCGCGGCATCGAGGTCGACATCGGCGCCATCCCCATCGATGACGCCAGGACCTACGAGCTCTATGCCTCGGCGGCGACGGTCGCGGTCTTCCAGGTGGAATCGACCGGCATGCGCACGGCGCTGCGCCAGCTCAAGCCGACCTGCATCGAGGACATCATCGCGCTGGTCGCGCTCTACCGCCCCGGCCCGATGGAGAACATCCCCAAGTTCTGCAACGTCAAGAACGGCCGGGAGAAGCGCGAAAGCCTGCACGAGAGCATCGACCCCATCCTCGACGAGACCCAGGGCATCA
>CAYLHK010000095.1:0-13605 GCA_964383295.1 uncultured Rhodovulum sp. | reverse complement strand
TCCGCAAGGTGCCGGTGACGGTGCTGTCGCGCTGCCAGCGGTTCGACCTGCGCCGCATCGAGCCCGAGACGATGCTGTCCCACCTGTCAGGGATCGCCGCGAAGGAAGACGCCGCGATCGCCGCGGATGCGCTCGCCCTGATCGTGCGGGCCTCGGAGGGCTCGGTGCGCGATGCGCTCTCGCTCATGGACCAGGCGATCGCCCATGGCGGCGGCGAGACGACGGTGGCCGAGGTCCGCGCCATGCTCGGGCTGGCCGATCGCGGCCGGGTGCTCGATCTCTTCGAGCGCATCATGGCGGGCGACGCCGCCGGCGCGCTGGCCGAGCTTTCGGCGCAATATGCCGAAGGCGCCGATCCGCTCGCCATCCTGCGCGATCTGGCCGAGGTGACGCACTGGGTCTCGATGGTCTCGATCACGCCGGAGGCGGCCGAGGATCCTACCATCGGCCCCGACGAGCGCGCCCGCGGCCTGGGATTTGCCGAGCGGCTGGGGATGCGGGTGCTGACGCGGGCCTGGCAGATGCTTCTGAAGGCGCTGGAGGAAACCGCACAGGCGCCGAACACGATGATGGCGGCCGAGATGGCGGTGATCCGCCTGACCCATGTCGCCGACCTGCCGAGCCCCGAGGAGCTCGTGCGCCGGCTGGCCGACGCGCCGGTGCCGCCGCCGCCCGGACCTGCACCGGGCTCGGGGCCCGGCGGTGGCGGTGGCGGCGGCCAGCCGCGCGGCGCTCGCGGCATGTCGGCGCAGGCGACGGCGGCCATGCCGCGTGCCGCCCCCGAGCCCGAGACCACGGCGCTCGCGCGTTATGCCCGCTTCGAGGATGTGGTGGCACTGGTGCGTGCGCGCCGCGACATGGCGCTGCTGGTCGAGATCGAGACCGGCGTGCGGCTGGTGAAATACACTCCCGGCCATATCGAATTCGAGCCGGCCGACGGCACCGCGCCCGAGTTTCCGGCCCGCCTCGGCGAGCGCCTGCGCGCCTGGACCGGCGCGCGCTGGTTCGTCTCGGTCACCGGGTCGGGCGGGGGCGCGACCATCGCCGAGGAACGCGCGGCGGCACGGGATGACCTGCGCGCCCGCGCCGCGGCCCATCCGCTGGTGCAGGCCGTCCTCGACGCCTTTCCGGGCGCGCGGATCCGCGATGTGCGCGAACCCGATGCCCTGGACGGCGGCGGCGCCGAGGTGATGCCCGCGCCCCCGCCCGAGGCGGACGACGACTGGGATCCGTTCGACGAGAGTTTCGACCCGTTTTCAGAGGAGAGCTGACAGGATGCTCAAGGGGCTGGGACAGCTTGGCGACATGGCCAAGCTCATGAAGCAGGCGCAGGAAATGCAGACCCGCATGACCGACGCCCAGGCGCGGCTCGACACGATCGAGGTCACCGGCGAGGCCGGTGCCGGGCTGGTGAAGGTCACCGCTACCGCCAAGGGCGCGGTGAAATCGGTCACCATCGACCCCTCGCTCTTCGTGCCCGAGGAGCGCGAGGTGGTCGAGGATCTGATTACCGCCGCGATCGCCGATGCCCAGGCGCGGGCCGCCGCCGCGGCGCAGGCCGAGATGGGCAAGCTGACCGAGGGGCTCGATCTGCCGCCAGGCATGAAGCTGCCCTTCTGAGGGGACGAAACGCCTGTGGATAACTCTTGCGTTAACACTTTTATCAAGCAATATCAGTTATCTGATATGCGTAACAAAGTGAGACGCTCGTGACGCAGGGCAGCGACGCCTCGGTCGAGCGGCTGATCGCGCTCATGGCGCGCCTGCCCGGGCTGGGGCCGCGCTCCGCCCGTCGGGCGGTCCTGACCATGATCCGCAAGCGTGCCCTGCTGATGGACCCGCTCGCCCAGGCGATTGCCGAGGTGGCCGCGACGGTGCGCGAATGCGCGACCTGCGGCAATATCGCCACCAGTGAGACCTGCGCCATCTGCGCCGATCCGCGCCGGGCGACCGGCGAGATCTGTGTGGTCGAGACCGTGGCCGATCTCTGGGCGATGGAGCGCGCCCAGGTCTTTCACGGTCGCTACCACGTGCTCGGCGGGGTCCTGTCGGCGCTCGACGGCGTCGGCCCCGACGCGCTGCGTCTCCCGGCCCTGACCGCCCGCGCCGCCTCGGGCGAGATCCGCGAGGTCATCCTCGCGCTCAACGCCACGATCGATGGCCAGACCACGGCGCATTACATCGCCGACCAGCTCTCCCCCACCGGCGTGCGGGTGAGCACGCTGGCGCAGGGCGTGCCGATCGGGGGTGAGCTCGACTATCTCGACGACGGCACCATCGGCGCCGCCCTGATGGCCCGCCGCGCGATCTGAGGCGCGGGGCTCAGTCGTATTCGGCGGGCTGCGCCGGCTGGTTGTGCCGGAAGGGATGCGCCGGATAGGTGCCGAGGATCTGCAGGCGAGTAGTGAAGTAGGCGAGCTCGTCGAGCGCCCGCGCGACCGCCGGATCCTCGGGATGGCCCTCGATGTCGGCGTAGAACTGCGTCGCGGTGAAATGCCCGTTGACCATGTAGCTTTCCAGCTTGGTCATGTTGACCCCATTGGTCGCGAAGCCGCCCATGGCCTTGTAGAGCGCGGCCGGGATGTTGCGCACGCGGAAGACGAAGGTCGTCAGCACGTCGCCGCGCGGCGCGGGCTGCGGCTCGGGGGACATGACGAGGAAGCGGGTGGTGTTGTGGCCCTGGTCCTCGATGTTGCGGGCGAGCACCTCGAGCCCGTAGATCCCGGCGGCGAGCTCCGAGGCGAGGACGCCCGCGCCCGGTTCAGGATTGGCGGCGAGATCGGCGGCGGCGGCGGCGCTGTCGACATAGGCCTCGCCGATGATCCCGTGGCGCTCGAGGAAGGCGCGGCTCTGGGGCAGCAGCACCAGATGGGCGCGGACCTTGCGGATCGCGCTCAGCGGGGTGCCGGGCGGGGCCATCAGCGAGATGTGGACCCGCACGAAGGCCTCGCCGATGATGTGCAGCCCGCTCTCGGGCAGCAGCCGGTGGATGTCGGCGACGCGGCCGTAGGTGGAGTTCTCGACCGGCAGCATGGCGAGCCCGGCCCGGCCATCGCGGACGGCGGCGATCACCGCCTCGAAGGTGGTGCAGGGCAGGGCCTCGAAGTCCGGGAACGCCTCGGTGCAGGCCTGGTGCGAGTAGGCGCCGAGGGCACCCTGGAAGGCGATGACGCGGCTGGCATCGGACATGGCGGGCAAAGCTCCCTGCGAGGCAGGCTGCTGCCTAGCCGGGACGCGTGCAAACATCAACGGGGACGCGGGCCGGAGCGGGTCCAGGGGTGTGCACGCGCAGGGGTGGGCACGCGTGCCCATTTTTCAAGGCATTGAATTTAGGGGGAGATTAAGGACAGGTAAGGATTAGGAAAGGTTTGGGGCACGCCTTCGGCACGACGTGCAGGCAGGCGCGCGCGGATTACAGAGCGAGGGTCCTGCCCCAAACCCCTCGCCCTCCGCGCTCACGCGCTCCGGCCGACGAGCCCGCGCGACGCAAGAGCGGGTTCGAAAGGAGAGTAGCGGCGCGCGAAGCGATCAAGCGGAACGCCCCTCAGGACGCGCGTGCACGTCCGGTGATCCGTGCCGCGATCTGGTCGGCGAGATCGTCGAGCGCGACGGCATAGGCGGCCATCAGGGCGGTGTTTCCGCCGTCGGCGACGGGCGTGGATATGCGGAAGCGTTCGGTCGAGACCACCCGGCCGCTCTCGGGCGCGACGATGACGAACTGGCCGGTGAACTCGACCACCCCACCGGGCGCGCCGATCAGCCGGTCGGTGAATACCTCGACCCGGTAGCCGGGCTGGTCATAGCCCGGCCAGGGATCGGCGAGCACGCGGGCGCCGAGACGGGTGTCGAGGGCGGCCACGAGATGACGCGTCAGCGCGCGCCGCGGCGTGTCGCCCCAGAGCGCGTGACGCTCGGCCACGGCCGAACCCGGGCCGGTCAGCACCGCGATCTCCAGCGCCTCGGCATAGGATGGCAGGCTGATCTCGGCCACGGCGACACTGCCGACCGGCGAGGACTGTTGCGCTGCCGGCGCTGGCGGGGGCAGCAGGAACAGGTCCGGCTGGCCCGCGCAGGCGGCGAGTGCCAGGGCCGCGGCGGCGGCGAGAGGGGCTGCGCGCATCTTCATCTCCCGAACAGGACCGAGTTGGGCCGCCGCTCCAGCGCGGTGACGAGCGAATTTACCGAGCGCGCCGCATCTCGCAGCTCGCGCAGGAGCATGATCGTGTCGCGGTTGATGTCCGAGCCCGGGCCGAAGGAGGCAAGCGCCTGGTCTGCTCGGGTTGCCGTCTGCGAGAGCTGGGCGACGAGGGCGGGCAGGGTCTGAACGGCGTTTGCCACGGCGGTGGCGGCTTCGTCGGCGGTGGCGAGCGTCGAGTTGAGGTTCTCGACCGCACCGCCCTCGCGCAGCTCGGTCAGGGTCAGGCGCAGCTCGGCCAGCGCGCCCGCGAGCTGCGGCGGCACGTCGGCCATGCCGTCGCTGCCGAGCAGGCGGTCGGCGGTGTCGAGCACCTGCCGGCCGGAGGTGACGAGTTCTTCGAGCGGCAGCTCGCGCGCCTCCTGCGAAAGGGCCGTGAGGTTGTCGACCAGCTCGGGCAGTCCCGCCGTGGCGGTATCGACCGACGCGGCGGCTCTCTCGGCGGCGGAAAGCGTGTTGCGCAGGCTCTCGGCGAGCTGCGCGGTGGCCAGCTCGTCGGTGAGCGCGCGCACCGAGGCGAGCGTGGCGTTGACGTTGTCGACCGCGCCGCCGGCACGCAGGTCGCCGAGCATCAGCCGGAGTTCGGCCAGCGCCGTATTGACCGACTGCGGGACCTCGGTGACCGCCTCGCTGGCGATGAAGCTGTCGGCCGTCGCGAAGGTGCGCGCGGCCGAGGCGACGAGTTCGTCGAGCGGCAGCGCGCGGACCCGGTCCGAGAGGGCGGTCAGGCTGTCGAGGAGCTGCGGCAGGCCCTCGGAGGCGCTGCCCACGCTGCCGACGGCGCCTTCGACGGCGGTCAGGGTGCGGCTCAGGTTGTCGGCAATGCGCGCCGCCGCGATCTGGTCGGCAACGCTGCGGATCGAGGCCAGCGCGGCGGTCGCGTTGTCGATCGCCCCGTCCTCGGCGCTGAGCTGGGCCAGCACGGTGCGCAGCTCGCCGACCGCCCCGTTGACCCCGTCGGGCAGGGCGGCAACGCCCTCGCTGCTGACGAAGGTGTCGACATTGTCGACGAGCCGGGTGGCCGAGGCGACCATCTGCTCCAGCGGCAGGGCACGCGCCTCCTCGGAGAGCGCGGTCAGGCTGGTCAGCAGGTCGGGCAGGCCCTCTGTGGCGGTCTCGACATTGCCGACCGCGCTCTCGACGGCAGCGAGCGTGGTGCCGAGGCTTTCGGCGAGACGCGCCGTCGCGAGCTGGTCGGCGACCTCGCGGATCGAGGCCATGGTGGCATTGGCATTGTCGATCGCCCCGCCGGTGCGCAGATCGGCGAGTAGTCCCTGCAGCTCCTCGACGGTGGCCTGCAGCGGCAGGTCGCGGATCTGCCCGGCGACGCCGTCGAGCACTGCCGGAACGCCATCGGCCGCGGTGCCGACGCTTTCCATCGTGCGCGTGGCGGCGGTCAGCGCCTCGGCGAGATTTGCGGCCACCTGCCGGGTGGCGAGATCGTCGACGATCGTGCGCGCCGAGGCGAGCAGGGCGGCCACCTCGGCGGGGGCCTGCTGCACGGCGTCGCCCTGCACGAGTTCGCGGACGTCGGCGATCAGGCGCCCGAGCTCGGCCGGCGCCTCGCGCACGTTCTCGTCGGTGACGACCGCGTTGACGCTGGCGAGCAGCGTCGCCGCGTTGCGCACCACATCCTCGAGCGGCAGGGCGGCGAGGCGCTGCAGGACGCCGGTGGCGGAGCTGACGATGTCGCTGGTCTCGACCGGCGCGGTCGGCAGCATCGGCATCGGCTGCTCGGTCCGGTCGAAGGCCCCCGGCGGCAGGCCGGGGATCTCGACCAGATTGACGTAGAGGGTGGTGCCGAGCAGGCCCTGCGTGGCGAGTTGCGCGCGCAGCCCGCGCCCGACGCCGTCTTCGATGAGATCGAAGACCTGGTCCTCGGCATCATCGCTCTCGGGCACGCCGAAGCGGTTCGGCAGCACGTCGAGCGTCACGTGCAGGAGCACGCGCGGCCCATCCAGCGTCTCGGCGATGCGGGCCTGGATTGCGGTGACCTCGCCGACGCGGACGCCGTTGTATTCGACGTCGGCGCCGACGCGCAGGCCGCGCACAGATCCGTCGAAGACCGCGCCCACGCGCACCGGTGTCGACCAGTCGGCGCCGGTCAGCACGCTGTTGCGCGCGTCGCTCTCGGAGGCATAGAGCTGGAGGATCTCGTCGTCGGCCAGGCGGCCACCGCCGCTGGCGATCGTGTCGAAGGCGATGCCGCCCTGGACCAGCGAGGCGAGGCTGTCCACCTGCAGCTGCGCGCCGGCCGGCCCGATCTGCACGGTGAAGCCGGAGGCGTTCCAGAAGCGCGTCGCGGTGTTGACGCGCTCGTCATGCGGCGCGTCGATGAAGGCCGAGACTATCACGTCGCCCTCGGGCGTCAGGTCCACGCTCTCGACGGTGCCGACGGCGATCTGCTTGAAGAGCACCGGCGCGCCGGTCACGATCGAGCCTCCGGTGCTCGAGCGCAGCGTGACGCGTGCGCCAGGCTGGCCGGCGGGGGTGAGCGGCGGGCGGTCCAGCGCGGTGAAGCGCCGCTGGGGCTCGCCCTCCTGGCGGTCGAAGGAGGCCTCGATATAGGCGCCCGTCAGCACCGTCTCGAGCCCGCTGATGCCGGCGGGGCCGACGCGGGCGCGCACGAGCCAGAAGGTGGCGCTTTCGTCGATGAAGCGGGCCATCTCGCGCTGGATGCGCGCACGGGCGACAACCTGCTCGAGGTCGCTGGTGAAGCCCACACTCTCGATCAGCCCGATCGTGAAGTCGCGGTAGCGCACCGTGGTCTCGCCGGGGACGATGCCGGCGGCATTCTCGAACAGGATCTCGACGATCGGGCCGCGGTCGGAATAGCTGCGCCAGGCGACGCCGAGCGAGACGGCGAGCGCCAGGAGCGGCACTAGCCAGGCGATCGCCAGCCGCGGCATGCGGGAGATGCGGCCCGGCTCGACGACCGGATCTGCGGGACCGTTCTCAGCCATGCTCGGCCTCGTCTCCTTCGGTGCGGTCCCAGATCAGCCGGGGGTCGAGCGATAACGCGGCAACCATGGTGAAGGCAACGGAGAGCGCGAAAAAGATCGCGGCTGTGCCCGCGCGGAAACCGACGAGGAAGCCGAGGTTCACGAGCGCGGCCAGGATGGCGACGACGAAGACATCGACCATGGACCATCGTCCGATGAACTCGACGATCTCGTAGAGCACGGTGCGGCGGTGCTGGGACAGCGTCACCCGGAAGCGGACGGAATAGACAAGATAGCCGATCACCACGAATTTACCGACCGGGATGACGACGCTGGCGAGGAAGACGACACCGGCGACGAACCAGGCGCCGTGGTGCACCAGGTCGACGACGCCGCCGAGGATGGTCGAATCCACCTCGCGGCCCAGCGTGGTGGTGCGCAGCATCGGATAGAGGTTGGCGGGGATGTACATGAACAGCCCGGCGAACCACCAGGCCATGACCTTCTCAAGACTGCCGGGCATGCGCGAGTGCAGTGCCGCGCCGCAGCGCGGGCATTCCCGCGGCCCGGGCGCGGTCACGCGGCCGCAGGTGCCGCAGCCGATCAGCCCCGCCTCGCGGGCGGTCAGGACGTCGCCTGGTGTTCCAGCATGCGCCATATGGTTTTCTCGCTGAGGCTCGCGGTCTCCAGAGCAACAATGACGGCGATGATGGTCAGTTCCCAGAAGGCGGGACCAAGCGACACGGTGGCCAAGCCGCCGATCTTCACCAGCGCGACCGCCACGCCGACGATGAAGATCTCGGCCATCGACCAGGGCTTGATCTTTGCGGCCCAAAAGAAGGCGCGGCGGGCCTCGGGGGGCGGGCGAAGGCCGAGGCGCAGCGGCAGCAGGGCATAGAAGAGCAGCACCGCGCGGGTGATCGGGATCACCACGATCAGCAGCAGGACCGCCACGGTGAGGGGCGCGGTCACGCCGCCGGTGAAGGCGAAGGCGGTGTCGATCAGCGAGGCGCTGCTCTGGAAGCCGCGCACCGAGATCTGCAGGAAGGGCATGAACACGGCCGAGCCGACGAGCAGAACCATGGCGAGCGCGGCGCCGAGAATGCTGTCGAGCGAGCCGTGTTCGGAGCGCAGCAGGATCGAGCCGCAGCGCCGGCAGCGCAGCCGACCGCCTTCGGGCACCTCCGACATTCGGTGCAGCGCATCGCATGTGGTGCAGGCGATCATCTCGTCGGCCAGCACCCGGTCGGTGGCCGAGGCGAGGGCCCCGGTTCCGGCGCGGGTGGCCACGGCGCTCATCCCGGGCTCAGCCCGCGGAGGCGTTCGGAGCGACGGCGGAGCAGCTCGAGTGTGGTCAGGAGCAGGATGGAGATCATGACGAGGATTGTAGCAACAGCGAGGATCGCTGGCGAGATCTGCTCGCGGATGCCGTTCCACATCGCTCGCGGGATGGTCTGCTGGTCGTGGGCGGCGACGAAGAGCACAACCACCACCTCGTCGAAAGAGGTGACGAAGGCGAAGAGCGCGCCGGAGATCACGCCGGGCATGATGAGCGGCATCGTCACCCGGAAGAAGGTGGTGGTGGGTGGCGCGCCGAGGCTTGCCGCCGCGCGGTTCAGCGACTGGTCGAAGCCCACGAGCGTCGCGGTCACGGTGATGATGACGAAGGGAATGCCGAGCGTCGCGTGTGCGAGAATGATGCCCACGTAGGAATTCGCGAGGCCCGTCATCGAGTAGAAGAAGAAGAGCCCCGTGGCGGTGATGATGATCGGCACGATCATCGGCGAGATCAGGATAGCCATGATCGTGCGCCGGTAGGGCATCTCCGGCCGGGACAGGCCGAGTGCCGCCACGGTGCCGAGGACGGTGGCGACCAGCGTCGAGAAGATGCCGATGATCATCGAGTTCTTGGCCGCGTTCACCCAGGTGGCGTTGCGCCAGACATCCCCCCACCAGGCGGCGTCGCGCGGCGCGTCGGGGTTCACCATGCCGAAGGTCAGCAGCCGGTCGTACCAGCGCAGCGAATAGCCGTCGGGATCGAGCCGCAGCATGCGCTCGGTGAAGGTGAAGTAAGCCTCGGCGTTGAACGACAGCGGGATGATGAGGATGATCGGCGCGATCAGGAAGAGGAAGACGAGCGCGCAGATCAGCAGGTAGAGCCAGCGCCAGATCCGCTCGAGGGGGCTTGCATAGACCGGCAGTGCCATCGCGTCACCCGAGCTTCATGTTGTCGATGCCCACCAGCCGGTCATAGACCCAGTAGAGGGCCAGAACGGCGGCGAGGAGCAGCGCGGCCAGCGCCGCTGCCAGCGACCAGTTGAGCGAATTCTGCATGTGGAAGGCGATCAGGTTCGAGATCAGCTGTCCCGAGGCCCCGCCGACCAGCGCCGGCGTGATGTAGTAGCCGACCGCGAGGATGAAGACGAGGAGCGAGCCGGCGCCGATCCCGGGCAGGGTCTGCGGCAGGTAGACGCGCCGGAACGCGGTCCACGACGTCGCTCCGAGCGATCGCGCGGCCCGTACGTAGGAGGGGTTGATGGTGCGCATCACCGAATAGAGCGGCAGCACCATGAAGGGCAGCAGGATATGGGTCATGGCGATGACCGTGCCCGCCTGATTGTACATGAGCTGGATGCGGCCGTCCTCGCCGATCACCCCCATGGCGACCAGCGCGTTGTTGAGCACGCCCTGGCTCTGGAGGATCGCCATCCATGCCGTCGTGCGCACGAGGAGTGAGGTCCAGAAGGGCAGGAGGACGAGGATCATCAGAAGGTTCGAATAGCGCAGCGGCAGGGTGGCGAGCAGATGCGCGATCGGGAAGCCGAGGGCGAGGCAGAGGAAGGTGATGAGCGCCGACAGCAGGAAGGTGCGCTGGAAGAGCATCACATAGACCTGCCGGTCCGGGGGCACGGGCGAAATTCCCCCGCTCGCATCGCGAAACCGGTCGAGGGCCGCGAGATAGAAGTTCGCTGTATAGGCGGGCGACACGTTCCGCATCGTGTTCCACAGCTCGGGATCGCCCCATTTGGGGTCGATATCGAGCATCGCCTCGCGGAACGGTGCCTCGAGATCGCCCGCGCGGCGGCCCGCGGCGGTGAAGAGCGAGCGCGTGCCCGACATCTCGTAGTTCACGCGCGTGCCCACCTGTCCGATGGTGCGCGTGGCCGCGGCTGCGGCGAGATCGGAGGCGAGCGCCGCGAAGGCCGCCTCGTCAGGTTCGCTGCCGACCGGGTTGTCGCGGAACCACGCGTTCACCGCGGGCATGTTGTTGGTGAAGACGGGGTTGTGCACCGAGCGGTGCAGCATCTGGCCGATGGGAAAGATGAAGGTGATGAGCACGAAGGCCAGCAGCGGCAGGACGAGCAGGAAGGCGCGTCGGCGCGTCCTCGCCTGGGCACGGGCGAGCGCGGCCTTGAGCGGCCGGCCGTCCGCTGCCCGCATCACCTCACCGCCCTGATGTGTCGCCGTGTCAGCCATGCGCCTCTCCGTGCGGGAGGACGGCGGCGTCTGCCGCCGCCCTCCGGTTCAGCAGGTCAGTTGGCGAGCCAGGCGTTGAACCGCTCGCTCAGCTCGATGTCGTGGTCGGCCCAGAACTCGATGTCCGTGGTGAGCGCATCCCCGACATAGTCGGGGTTGGTCGGCATGTGCGGCTTCATGTCGGTCACGCCGTCCTTGAAGAGCCCCACATGCTCGGCCGAGGACCTGCGCGCCGGGCCGTAGCTGATGTAGGTCGCCTGGTCGGCCAGCCGCTGGGTGTCGGTGGCCCATTTGATGAAATCCCAGGCCGCCTCGGCATTCGGGGCGCCCTCGGGGATCACGAAGAGGTTGAAGTCGTAGATCTGGTTCGGCCAGAACAGCGCGAAGGGCTGGTTCTCTTCCATCATCGCGTTGAAGATGCGGCCGTTGTAGGCGGTGGTCATCACCACCTCGCCGTCGGCGAGGAGCTGCGGCGGCTGGGCGCCGGCCTCCCACCAGATGATCTCGCTCTTGATCGTGTCGAGCTTGGCGAAGGCGCGGTCGACGCCCTCGGGGGTGGCGAGCACGTCGTAGACATCCGCCGGGGCCACGCCGTCGGCCATCAGCGCGAGTTCTAGCGCGAACTTGGCGCCCTTGCGCAGGCCACGCTTGCCGGGGAACTTCTCGAGGTCGAAGAAGTCGTTGGTGGCGGTGGGGATCACGTCGCCGTCGGTGCGGTAGGCGATCAGCGTCGAATAGACGATCGTGCCCACGCCGCAGTCGTAGAGGCCGCCCTCGATGAAGTCCTCGCGCGCCGGCGTGCCGTCCGCGCCGTCGGGCAGGTCGTCGATGTCGAGGACCTGCAGCGCGCCCTCGTCGCAGAGCCGCACGAGGTCCGAGGGCTCGAGGTCGGCGATGTCGATGGTCACGTTGCCGGCCTCGACCTGCGCCTTGATGGGCGTGGCCGGGTTGTCGGCGTCGACCGAGTTTATCTTGATCCCGGTAAGCGCCATGTAGGGCTTGTGATAGGCCTCCATCTGGCTCGCGGCATAGGCGCCGCCGAAGGAGACGATGGTGATCTCCTGCGCATTGGCGGCGAGGCCGAACGAGGCCAGCGCGCTTGTCAGGAACAGGACTTTCTTCATCTGGATACTCCCTGGTTTATGGTCGTTGATGGTCGGGGTGGCCCTGGCTCCCGTCAGAGCGGATCAAGCGCGCGCGCGTCCTGCGCCACCCATCCGATCGGGATGCGCTCGCCCGGCTGGAGCTTCCGCTGCCCGACGCTGTTGCGGCATTTCATCACGAAGTTGTCGTTGCCCGCAACGCGCATCCGCGTGCGGAAGATGTCGCCCATGTAGATGAACTCCAGCACCTCGGCCTCGAGCGTGTGGGCGCCTGAGGGGATGAACTCGGGCTTGAACTCGACGCGCTCGGGCCGGATCGAGATCGTGGTGCGCTCGCCAGGCCGGCTCACGTTGATGGGCACGGCGTCGAGAAGCTCGCCCGTCGGCAGCCGCACGGTGCAGACGCCGTCCGCGATCGTCTCGACGGTGCCCTCGAGCGTGTTGTTCTCGCCGATGAAGCTCGCCACGAAGCGGTTCTCGGGGCGCTCATACAGATCCTCGGGGGGCGCGAGCTGCTGGATGCGGCCGTCGTTGAAGACGGCAACGCGGTCCGACATGGTCAGCGCCTCGCCCTGGTCGTGGGTGACGTAGACGACGGTCACGCCGAGGCGTTCGTGCAGGCGCTTGATCTCGAACTGCATGTGCTCGCGCAGCTGCTTGTCCAGCGCGCCGAGCGGCTCGTCCATCAGCACCAGCTCGGGGTCGAAGACGAGCGCGCGGGCGAGTGCGATGCGCTGCTGCTGGCCGCCCGAGAGCTGGGCGGGACGACGCCCGGCAAAGGCGCCCATCTGCACCATGTCGAGCGCGCGCGTGACCTTCGCGTCGATCTCGGCCTTCGGCATCCTTCGCACCTGCAGCGGAAAGGCGAGGTTCTCGCCCACGCTCATGTGCGGAAAGAGCGCATAGTTCTGGAACACCATGCCGATCCCGCGCCTGTGCGGGGGGATGTTGTTGATGGGCCGCCCGGCAAGGCGGATCTCGCCATGGGTGGCCGTCTCGAAGCCGGCGAGCATCATCAGACAGGTGGTCTTGCCGGAGCCGGAGGGGCCGAGCATGGTCAGGAATTCGCCCTTGCCGATCGCGAGGTTCAGGTCCTTCACGACCAGCGTTTCGCCATCATAGCTTTTTTGCACGTGCTCGAAGGCGACGAAGGACTCGCTCGGTCGTCCGGTTTCCATGCATTTTCCCTGCTGATCATCCGGTTGGTCCGGCTCTGTTGCCCCGATGATAACCACAACGCCCGAGGTGACGCAATTCCGCGCGGCGCCGCCCCGATCGGCGCCCGGAAACGCGTCCGCCGCGATCGCCGCATGGTGCGCACCGGATGATCGCCGGATCGGGTGGCGCGCGGCCGCTGCCGCACTGCAGCGGGCCACTTGCGTTTCCGTCTGTGAATGTATCAACTGGTTCCGGGACATAGCGGGGGAGGCTGGCCATCGGCGTTTTCAACGAGATGTTTGACGGGACGCAGGTCCGTCCGGCCTATGCCCGGCTGCTTGAATGGGTCGAGGGCATGCCCGCGGAGGTTCTGCTCCAGAAGCAGCGCGAGGCGGAAGCTCTGTTCCGCCGCATCGGCATCACCTTCGCGGTCTACGGCGAGGGCGGCGACACCGAACGGCTGATCCCCTTTGACATGATGCCACGGGTGTTCACCGAGGCCGAGTGGCGCAAGCTGGAGCGCGGCGTCAAGCAGCGGGCCCGAGCGCTGAACGCCTTCCTCTATGACGTCTACCACCGCGCCGAGATCATCCGCGCCGGCATCGTTCCCGCCGACCTCGTCTTCCGTAACGAGGCCTACGAGCCCGCCGTCGTCGGCATCGACCCGCCGGGAGGCGTCTATTCCCACATCGTCGGCATCGACCTCGTGCGCACCGGCCCGGACGAGTTC
>CAYLHK010000094.1:0-13847 GCA_964383295.1 uncultured Rhodovulum sp. | reverse complement strand
GGGTGCGCTCCATCTGGTTCTTGACGCGGCTCTTGATCTTCTTCTCGACCTTGAGCACCGACATCTCGCCCTGCATCAGGCCGTAGATCGCCTCCAGCCGCTCGCCCACGTCGACCTCTTCGAGGAGCTTCTGCTTCTCCTCGAGCTTGGCGCCCAGGTGGCCGGCGACCGTGTCCGCGAGCTTGGCGGCGGTCATGTCCTCGGCGACGGCCGCGACCGCCTCCTCGGGGATGTTGCGATTGAGCTTGGCGTAGCGCTCGAACTCCTCGACGACCGCGCGGCTGAGCGCGGCGATCTGCTCCGGATCGCGCGAGGTCTCGGCCAGGGGCTCCGCCTCGGCCTCGAAATAATCGTCGTTGGAGGTGAACGCGCCGGTGCGCACACGGCTCTTACCCTCGACCAGCACCTTCACGGTGCCATCGGGAAGCTTCAGCAGCTGCAGCACGTTGGCGAGCACGCCGATCCGGTAGATGCCGTCGGCTGCCGGCTCGTCCTCGGACGGGTCGATCTGGCTGGCCAGAAGGATCTGCTTGTCATCCTTCATCACCGCCTCGAGCGCGCGCACCGACTTCTCGCGGCCGACGAACAGCGGCACGATCATGTGCGGGAACACGACGATGTCGCGCAGCGGCAGGACGGGATAGGTAGTACTGCTCTGGTCTGTCATGTTTTTTCCTTGTCCGGCGAACCGACCGGCCCCGAGGTTTTCGGCGGACGGATGGCTCCCTCGCTCATCCAAATGGCCCGTGCGGCATGGTCTTTCAAGCCGGCATCATGCGTCCCGGGCAAGGGGGATGCAACGCGTGGCGTGGTAAAGGCTCAATTCCGCGCGCGCGCCCGCCAGCCGCTCAGGACCGCCACGACAAGGGCGAGGGCCGCCGGCATGGGCAGCGCGTACTGGAGCATCCGGCGCCCCGGGAAGAGCGCGGTCGCGGTCACGACCAGCTCGGGTTTCCAGCGGGTTAACGCGATCGGGAAAGCCGAGTGATATCAAGGCGAAGTCGATCTGTCCGAGTTCGGACAGATCAGCGGCTTACACGGGCTCCAGGTCGCCCGCCGCCTGGCCCGCGGCGAAATCCGCCGCGAAGGCGTCGAGCCGCCCCTCGGCGATTGCCCCCCGCAACCCGGCCATCAGCTCCTGATAGTAGTGCAGGTTGTGCCAGGTCAGCAGCATCGAGGCGATGATCTCGCCCGCCTTGAACACATGGTGCAGATAGGCCCGGCTGTAGCCCTGGCAGGTCGGGCAGGTGCAGTCGGGATCGAGCGGGCGCGGATCATCGGCGTGCCGCGCGTTCTTGATGTTGACCGCGCCGCGCCGCGTCAGCGCCTGCCCGGTGCGCCCCGATCGCGAGGGCAGGACACAATCGAACATGTCGACCCCGCGCAGCACGGCGCCCACGATGTCGTCGGGCTTGCCCACACCCATCAGGTAGCGCGGCTTGTCAGCGGGCAGCATGCCAGGCGCGTGGTCGAGCACCCCGAACATGGCCTCCTGCCCCTCACCGACCGCCAGCCCGCCGATTGCATAGCCGTCGAAGCCGATCCCCTTCAGCGCCTCGGCCGATTCCTCGCGCAGCTCCCGCGTAACACCCCCCTGCTGGATCCCGAACAGCGCATGCCCCGGCCGGTCGCCGAAGGCCTCGCGCGAGCGCGCGGCCCAGCGCATCGACAGGCGCATGGATTTCGCCACCTCCGCTTCGGTGGCCGGCAGCGCCGGGCATTCGTCGAAGCACATCACGATGTCCGAGCCGAGCAGCCGCTGGATCTCCATGCTGGTCTCGGGGCTCAGCATGTGGCGCGAGCCGTCCACATGGCTCTGGAAGGTGACGCCCTCCTCGGTCAGCTTGCGCAGCCCCGCGAGGCTCATCACCTGAAACCCGCCCGAGTCGGTCAGGATCGGCCGCTCCCAGTTCATGAAGCGGTGCAGCCCCCCCAGCCGCGCCACACGTTCAGCCCCCGGCCGCAGCATCAGGTGGTAGGTGTTGCCGAGCAGGATCTCGGCGCCGGTCGCCGCCACGCTCTCGGGCAGCATCGCCTTGACCGTCGCCGCCGTGCCCACGGGCATGAAGGCCGGCGTATGGATCTGGCCGCGCGGCGTCGAGATCACGCCCCGGCGGGCGGCGCCGTCGGTGGTCAGAAGCTGGAATGAGAAGCGTGGCTTGGACATCCCGCGCCGATAGCGGGCGCAGGCGGGCAAGGCAAGGACGCCCCGGCACTCTCGCCTTCGGCAACGCGTTTGCCGGACACCCGAGCCATCATCAAGGCTGGGGATCGCCCCGCCTTTACCCGGCGGCCGGATTTCCTATATGTTCGGTCGGGAATTAGGGAACCGGGATGCCATGAACGTCGAGACCGATGCACCGATGGAAGGCCAGCCGCTGATCGCCCCCTCGACCACCGACCATCCGCTCTACGACGACGTCGTGGCGGCCTGCCGGACCGTGTTCGATCCCGAGATCCCGGTGAACATCTACGACCTCGGCCTCGTCTACACGATCGAGATTACCGCCGAGAGCGACGTGAACGTTGCCATGTCGCTCACCGCGCCCGGCTGCCCGGTGGCCGGCGAGATGCCCGGCTGGGTGGCCGAGGCGATCACCCCTATCCCCGGTGTGCGCCACGTGAACGTAGAGCTCGTCTGGGAGCCGCAATGGGGCATGGACATGATGTCCGACGAGGCGCGGCTCGAACTCGGCTTTATGTAGATCAAGCCTTTCAGCTTGATTTTTTCAATTCAAGCCCTAGAACTTGAATCGATGAAATCAAGCGCCGGGGCTTGCCCATGTCCGAACGCCCGTCCGCAACCGGAACCGGTATCACTGCGATCCTGACCGGCGACCTGATCGGCTCGACCCGGGCCGCGCCCGCGGAACTCGAGGCAGCGATCGACCTGCTTGCCGCTGCGGCGGGCGAGATCTCCGCCTGGATGCCCTCCCTGCCCGACCCTCGCTTCACCCGCTTTCGCGGCGATGGCTGGCAGATGCATGTCGCCGAACCCGCCCTCGCGCTCCGCGCCCTGCTGTTTCTGGTCGCACGCCTGCGCGCCGCCGGCCTCGGCCTGGCCACGCGCGCCGCGATCGGGATCGGGGCGGCGGACAGCCTCGGCACCGACAGCCTCGCCGATGCGCGCGGGCCGGCCTTCGAGGCGTCGGGCCGGGCGCTCGACGCGATGGGGCGCACCCGCCGGCTGATGATCGAGGGCGACGGCGTCACGGCGCTGCATCGCATAATCGTCGATCTGCTCGACGAGCGCAGCAGCCGTTGGACCCAGCCGCAGGCCGAGGCGATGCACCTAGCGCTGGCGCTGCACCCGGAGGAGCCGACACTGGCCGAGATCGCCGCCCGGCTCGACATCTCGGCGCAGGCGGTGAACTATCGGCTCACCGGCGCCGGTGCGCCGGCGATCCGGCGCAGCCTGCGGGCGTGGGAGGAGGCACAAGCCGATGCTTGAGACCGCCATCGCGCTGGCCTTCGGGCACCTCGTCGCCGACTTCACGCTGCAGACCGACTGGATGGTGCGCCGCAAGCGCGAATGGCGGGTGCTCCTCGCCCATGTCGGGCTGGTGCTCCTCGCCACATGGATCGCGCTCGGCTTCGCGCCGGTGCCGCTGCTCCTCGTGCTGATCGGCGTCTCGCATCTCGCGATCGACTGGGCGAAGCTGCGCTGGGGCGGCGCGGGCTTCACCGGCTTCGCCGTCGATCAGGCCGCCCATGCCGTCACCATCCTTGCGGCTGCCGCTCTCTTCCCCGGCGCCTGGGCCGCCGGGCTCTGGGGCCACGCCCCCGCCCCGCTCGCCCCGATCGCGAGCCAACTCCCCGCGGCGATGACGCTCGCCGGCGGGCTGATCGCCGCCGTCTGGGCCGGCGGCTACGCGGTCCAGGCGCTGATGCAGGGGGTAAAGCTGCCCGCCGATCCACAGAGCCTGCCCAAGGGCGGGCAGCTCATCGGGCGGCTGGAGCGGCTGATGATCCTCATGTTCGTGCTCGCCGGCGAGCCCGGCGGGATCGGCTTCCTGATCGCGGCGAAATCCATCCTGCGCTTCAACGAGCTTGCCCGCGACGAGGACCTGCGGGTCAGCGAATACGTCATCATCGGCACTCTGGCGAGCTTCGCCTGGGGTCTTGCGGCCGCCTTCGCGACCCAGGCGCTTCTGGCGGCCCTCGCCGTCCCCCTCGCGGCCCCTTGAGCGCAGGGCCCGCGCGCATTACCTTACACGCAACACTCGCATACAGGATCGCGACGCCCATGTTCGGAATTCCAGGGCAGGTTCCCGTCACCCTGACCCCCGCCGCCGAAGGCCAGATCCGCCGCCTCATGGAGCGCGGCGGCTCCAAGGGCCTGCGCATCGGCATCAAGAAGGGCGGCTGCGCGGGCATGGAATACACCATGGACTACGTGAACGAGGTCGCCACCCACGACGAGGTGATCGAACAGAACGGCGCGCGGGTGATGATCGCACCCATGGCGCAGATGTTCCTTTTCGGCACCGAGATCGACTACCAGAACGGGCTGATCGAATCGGGGTTCAAGTTCAACAACCCCAACGTCACCGAAGCCTGTGGCTGCGGCGAGTCGATCAAGTTCGCCGAGAGCTGAAGCCGGGATCACCGGCTTCCCATAACCCCTCCCCTCTGCTAGCCCGGGCGCACCGACCTTCAGGGAGATGCGCATGTCGCCGCGAAAGCTCGTCGCCGGAAACTGGAAGATGAACGGCCTCGCCGACGCGCTGGTCGAGATCGACGCCCTGCGCGAGGCGCTTCCCGCCCCTGACTGCGACGTGCTGGTCTGCCCGCCCGCGACGCTGATCTCCCGCATGGCCGCGCTCGGCCTGCCCGTGGGCGCACAGGACTGCCATCCCGCCGCCTCGGGCGCCCATACCGGCGACCTCTCGGCCGAGATGCTGTCCGATGCGGGCGCGGTCGCGGTCATCGTCGGACATTCCGAGCGCCGCGCCGACCACGGCGAGACCGACGCGATGGTCGCGGACAAGGCGCGCGCCGCATGGCGTGCGGGCCTGCTCGCAATCATCTGTGTCGGCGAGACCGAGGCCGAGCGCGACGCCGGCCGCGCGCTCGAGGTGGTCGGGCGCCAGCTCGCCGGCTCGGTTCCCGACCGCGCCACCGCCGAGGGGATGGTCATCGCCTACGAGCCCGTCTGGGCGATCGGGACCGGCCGCA
The DNA here is from genome assembly GCA_964383295.1 of uncultured Rhodovulum sp. Taxonomy (GTDB): domain Bacteria; phylum Pseudomonadota; class Alphaproteobacteria; order Rhodobacterales; family Rhodobacteraceae; genus Amaricoccus. Next base: position 8,669 of record CAYLHK010000094.1, on the reverse strand, counting down.
CGCCCACGCTGGAGGAGATCGGCGCCGTGCATGCCTTCATCCGCGCCGCCATGGTCGAGCGCTTCGGTGCCGCGATCGGCGCCGGGATGCGGATCCTCTACGGCGGATCGGTCAAGCCGTCGAACGCGGCGGAGATCTTCGCCGTCGCGGACGTCGACGGCGGCCTGGTCGGCGGCGCCTCGCTCAAGGCCGCCGACTTCCTCCCGATCGTGCGCGCGGCGGGCTAGCCCGCCCGCCGCTCCGGCATCACCGGGCGGATGCGGTAGTGCATGGCCAGCCGCTCGAGGGCGATCTTCAGCACGATCTTGCCCGAGCGCGCCGACCATCCCATGCGTTTCTCGGCCACTTCAAGGCCTTCAAGGAAGCAACACACCCGGAACACGATGTCCGACAGGCCCGGGCCAAGCGCCTCCATGGCGCGGGCCACGCGGATGCGCGCATCCGGTGAGCCGCCCGAGCCCTCGCGCCCACCCCCGAAGCTGTCGCGGTCCGAGCTTGCCGTCAGGAACCGCTCCCAGTTCTGGGTGATCCGCGGCCCCATCTGTGCCAGCTCGAAATCCTCGCGCAGCCGCTCGCCCGCCTCGATCAGCTCCGCCGACAGATAGGGCGCGCCGCCCTTGTCGCGCTTGCGCCCGAGCACCGACAACGGGCTCTCGGCCAGATTGAAGCGCAGCTTGCGCTCGCCCGAACCGTCGCTGGCCATCACGCTGCGCTCGGAGAAGAAGCGATGCTGCTCCTGGAAGGGTGACGGCGCCTCGCCAAAGCCGCCGGCCCTCGGCTCGCGGGCCGCGCGCTCCTCGGTCAGCAGACGCTTCAGCGCCGCCCGGCCGACGGCGGTGATCTGGTAGCAGGCGATCTTGCCCACCTTGTCGCAGGCGATCCACTCCTGGAGCGCAAAGGCATGTGCCACGTCGCGATCGACGACGGCGATGCGGTTCTGCCGCCCGGGGACCACCTCGCGCAGGACCACCGCCTTGTCCATCTCGGGGGCGACGGCGAGGAAGGCACCCTTTTCGCAGAGCCGGCGGAGGATGCGCCGCGCCTCGCGATCGATGCGCGACTCCGGCGGATTGTTCTGCTGTGCGGCGGCCGGGCTAGGCATGGGTGGCAACTCCATAGGGACTTTGGATCGTGCGATCGTGCTGTGCGGGGCCGGCTCGGCGGCCGCGTTGCGCGCGGCGCGGGCGGCGCGCAGGAGCGCGTCCAGGGCTTCGTCGAGAAGCGGGTCCTCCCGCCACGCTTCGGCCCGCCGGATCTGGCGCATCACCGTCGAGGGATGGCAGCCGCGCGCCCGGGCAAGGCTGCGCAGCGATTGGCCGTCGACGTTGAAGGCGATGTAGGTGGCCGCCTCCGGCGGCATCCAGTCAGGAACCGAACTCAAGGCCGCAACGCAGGCATCGTGGACACGAGGTCCGGGTCAGATTTGCGCATCATTCTGGCGAGTCCTGTCCGAGCAATTTTCGCAAAACTCTACTTAAAGTTGATTCGTGAAAGAAACCTTAAATGGAACAAAATACGAATATATACGCGGTGTTATGAACATTCATAACCACGGCGTATCAGCGTACGCTGCACGCAAAAGTTGCGCAACGGGCCAAAAACTATCGGACAATGGGTGAGTCGCAACGTCACCGAGGGACACCAGATGACCGATATCGCCCAGGCTCTCGCCGCGCTCCGCCGCCCGCGCATCCTGATCCGCGCCGCCCGTGCCGGCATGGCCGAGTACCGCCGAGAGCGGGACCTCAAGCGCATCCTCCGCCGCGCCAAGGCCGAGGCCGGCACCCATCCACTCGGCTCCCTGATCGCCGAGGAGAACCGCCTCGAGACCCACCGCGCCAGCGGCGAAGCCACCTATTCGATCCAGCACCACGTCGCGGTCCTGACCGCCCTGATCGCCGAGGCCCGCCTGCAGACCGTCGCCCCCTGAGCCGGCGGTCGGGGGGCGCGCCCTTGCCTTTGGCGCCTCTTTGCGCCATCTGACCCCCCGTGAGTGGGCGCCTCATCATTGCATCCAATCGAACCGCGAGCCCCGGCGAAGAACGCGCCGGCGGGCTCGCGGTCGCGCTGCGTGACGCGCTGTCCGAGCGCGGCGGCATCTGGTTCGGCTGGTCCGGCGAGGTGCTGGAGCGCGAGACCCGCGGGGTGCGGGTCTTCGCCGAGGACCGGATCGACTTCGCCTTCGCCGACCTGACCCGGGAGGAGTACGAGGGCTACTACCTTGGCTATTCGAACCGCACCCTCTGGCCGGTCCTGCACTACCGCATCGACCTCGCGTATTTCGACGAGCAGGAGTTCGCCGCCTACGAGGAGGTGAACCGCCGCTTCGGCCGTCTGCTGGCGCAGCTCACCCGCCGCGGCGACATGGTCTGGGTGCATGACTACCACTTCCTGCTGCTCGGCCAGGAGATGCGCGCCTCGGGCTGGGACGGGCAGATGGGCTTCTTCCTGCACATCCCCTTCCCCCCGCCCGAGGTCTTCAGCGCCATCCCACAGCACCAGCGGCTGGTACGCGGCCTCTGCGCCTTCGACCTGATCGGTTTCCAGACCGCCCGCGACACCGCCAACTTCCGCCGCTACCTGATCGAGGTCGCCGATGCGGTCGAGCTGGACGACGGCAGGCTGCGGGTCTTCGATCGCACCGTGCGCGTCGAGGCCTTCCCGATCGGCGTCGATCCCGACGACATCGCGGGTCTCTCGACGGGCGCCGAGGCGCGGGCTGCCGCCGGCCGGCTCGGCGGCATCATCGAGAACCGCGCGCTGGTGATCGGCGTCGACCGCATGGACTATTCCAAGGGCCTGCCCCAGCGCATGGCCGCCTTCGGCCGGCTGCTCGACACCCGCGAGGCGCTGCACGGCGCGGTCAGCTTCCTGCAGATCGCTCCCCCCTCGCGCGAGGCGGTGGATGCCTATCAGGCGCTGCGCGCCGAGCTCGACGGGCTTGCTGGCAAGATCAACGGCGACCATGCCGATCTCGACTGGGTGCCGATCCGCTACCTCGCCCGCCAGTACCCGCGCAGCGTGTTGAGCGGCCTCTACCGGCTCGCCCGCGTGGGCCTCGTCACGCCCCTGCACGACGGCATGAACCTGGTGGCCAAGGAATTCGTCGCCGCCCAGGACCCCGCCGACCCCGGGGTTCTGGTGCTCTCCGAGTTCGCCGGCGCCGCCGAACAGCTCGATGCCGCCCTCCTCGTCAACCCGCACGACATCAGCGGCATCGCCGATTCGATCGAGCAGGCGCTGCTGATGCCACTCGACGAGCGGATCGCGCGCTGGCAGGCGCTCGACCGGGCAGTGCGGGATCAGGACATCGCGTGGTGGCGCCGGCGCTATCTGGCGGCGCTCGAAGACGTCGGCACGGCGCCATGAACCGGCTGGAGGACCTGCGCCTCGCCGCCGGGGATGCGCTCTTTCTCGATTTCGACGGCACGCTCGCCGAGATCGGCCCCGACCCCGACGCCATTCGTCTCGACGAGGCCACGGCAGCGGCGCTGGAACGGATCGCATCCTGGCTCGGCGGGGCGCTCGTCCTGCTCAGCGGCCGCGATCTGCGCGACCTCGCCGCGCGCACGCCCGCCGGCCTGTGGCGCGCCGGCGGCCACGGCCTCGAACTGCTGCCGCCCGGCGCGCTTCCGCCGCCGACGCCGCCCCCGCCGCCGCGACCGGTGCTCGACCGGCTCACCGCCGCAACGCGCGTCCCCGGCGTGCGCCTCGAGCGCAAGGGCCCCGTCCTCGCCGTCCACTACCGCGCCGCGCCCGAGGCCGGCGCCGCGATGATCGCCGCCGCCGCCGAGGCCGCGGCGCTCGCACCGGGCTTCGTCCATCAGGTGGGCAAGATGGTGGTCGAGGTCAAACCAGACACCGCCCACAAGGGCACTGCCCTGCGCCGCATCGCCGCCAGCGCACCCTTCGCCGGCCGCCGCCCGGTCATGCTCGGCGACGACACCACCGACGAGGACGCGATCATCGCCGCGCAGGAGCTCGGCGGCATTGGCGTCAAGATCGGCCCCGGCCCCAGCGCCGCCCGGCTGCGCAGCCCCGACCCCGCCGCCGTCCGCGCCTGGCTGGCGGAGCAGGCGGCGAACTTCTAGCCCGGCCTCGACGAACCTCCGCAACACTCAGCTTTCATACAGGAAAGCTTACCTGGACAGCAGTCAGCTGCGCGCGAACGCGCGCGCAGCCAGCGAAGGAGCCGCGCGCGCACCGCGCGCCCGGTACGGCGGCAAAGGCCGCCACCGCCCGCATCGCAGAAGTTGATTTCAGGTTAATTCGAACTGATAATCTGAGCGATTACAACGCTCTACGCGGATCCGCAAGCTTGCGAATCCGCACCCTCACCCGAAGGCATCCGGCTCGGAGGCCTTGCGCCGCGCCACATAGTCCCCCAGCGCCTCGGCGATACCAGGATCCAGCGCCGGCGGCTCGTATTCCGCCAGCATCCGCCGCATCCGGGTATTGGCGAGCTGCACCGAATCCGGCGCCCCCGCCTCCGCCCAGGTCTCGAAGGGCCGGTAGTCCAGCACCCGGGTCCGCCAGAAGGCATCCTTGAAATTCGCCTGGGTGTGGGCGCAGCCGAGGAAATGCCCGCCCGGCCCCACCTCGCGGATCGCATCCATCGCCTGGCCGTTCTCGCTGAGGTCCACGCCCTCGGCCAGCGAATGCAGCACGCCCAGCTGATCGGCATCGAGCACGTATTTCTCGAAGGACGACACCAGCCCGCCCTCCAGCCAGCCGCAGGCATGCAGCATGAAATTGACGCCGCCGAGCAGCGCCGCCTGCAACGTGTTCGCCGTCTCGTAGGCCGCCTGCGCATCGGGCAGCTTGGACCCGCAGAGCCCGCCGCCCGAGCGGAACGGCAGGCCCATGCGCCGCGCCAGCTGCCCCGCCCCCCAGAGGATCTTCGACGCCTCGGGCGTTCCGAAGGTCGGCGCCCCCGAATTCATGTCGATCGAGGTGACGAAGGCGCCGAAGATCACCGGACATCCCGGATTGACCATCTGCGCATAGGCAATGCCCACCATCGCCTCCGCCAGCACCTGGGTCAGCGTGCCTGCCACGCTCACCGGCGCCATCGCACCGCCGACGATGAAGGGTGAGACGATGCTCGCCTGCCCTGCGCGGGCATAGACCTCCAGCGCCCCCATCATCGTCGCGTCGAACACCAGCGGCGAGTTGATGTTGATCAGGCTGGTCATGAAGCATTCCGGCCCGACGCGGTCGCCGAACAGGATACGGCACATCTCGACCGAATCCTCCGCCCGCTCCGGCGCCGTCACTGACCCCATGAACGGCTTGTCGCTGAGCGTCATATGCGCCAGCAGCATGTCCAGATGGCGCTTGTTGACGGGCACATCCGTAGGCTCGCAGACCGTGCCGCCGGAATGATGCACCCATTTCGACATGTAGCCGAGCTTCACGAGGTTGCGGAAATCCGCGATCGTCGCATAGCGCCGCCCGCCCTCCAGGTCGCGCACGAAGGGCGGCCCGTAGACCGGCGCCAGCACCAGGTTGCGCCCGCCGATGCTGACGCTGCGGTCGGGATTGCGCGCATGCTGGACATATTCGCGCGGCGCCGTGGCGCAGAGGCTGCGCGCCAGCCCCTTCGGCAGATGCACCCGGTCGCCGCGCACATCCGCGCCGGCATCGCGCCAGCGCACGAGCGCCTCGGGGTTGTCCGAGAACCGCACACCGATCTCCTCGAGCACCGTTTCGGCATTGGCCTCGATGAGCGCGAGCCCCTCCTCGTCGAGGATGGGATAATCGGGGATGCGCCGACGGATGAAGGGAGCTGCCTCGATGCGCGGCGCCGTGCGCTCGGCACGCCGGGCCGCGCCACCGCCCGCGCCCCGGCCCCGTCGCCCGCCCCTCTCGCCCTCGGCCTCGCTCATGATCATCCTCCCAACGGCACCGCCTTAAGCCTGTCCTAGCGCGCCGCCGCTTCCCCGGCCGCCGCAATCCGGCGTCCGGCGTGCCGTCCGCGACACGGGGCAGCGGGACGGACTGGCGAGATGCGCGCTCAGCCCGCTTCGGCCAGAGTCGGATAGTCGGTGTAGCCCTCGGCGCCGCCCCCATAAAAGGTCTCGCGCACAGGTGCGTTCAGGGGCGCGTTCAGCCGCAGTCGCTCGGCCAGATCGGGATTGGCGAGGAAAGCCTTGCCGAAGGCCACCGCATCCGCGGCGCCCGTCTCGACCATCTCGATCGCAAGGTCGCGGTCGTAGCCGTTGTTGGCGATGTAGACGCCGGGGAACAGCGCCCTCAGCGCCGCAATAGACGTGCCTTTGGGAATGTCGCGGGCGCCGTGGGTGATTCCCTCGACCATGTGCAGATAGGCAAGCCCGTAGGGCGCAATCCGCTCGATCCCGCGCGCGAACGTGTCCTGCGCGCTGTCATCGACCACCACGCCGTTGGCTGGCGCAAAGGGGCTCAGCCGCAGGCCTACCCGATCGCCGCCGATGGCAGCCGCCACCGCCTCGACCACCTCCTCGAGAAACCGGCTGCGGTTCTCGATCGACCCGCCGTATCCGTCGGTGCGGTGATTGGCCGAAGGACGCATGAACTGGTCGACCAGATAGCCGTTGGCGCCATGGATCTCGACCCCGTCGAACCCCGCCTCGCGGGCGTTTCGGGCGGCGCTCGCATATTCGCCGATCACGCCCGGGATCTCGTCGAACTCCAGCGCACGCGGCTGCGAGGTGGCCGCAAATCCGCTGGCGATAAAAGTCCGCGCTTCGGCCTGCAGCGCTGAGGGCGCGACCGGCGCCGCCCCGTCCGGCTGCAGCGCCACGTTCGACACCCGGCCCACATGCCAGATCTGCGCGACGATCGTGCCGCCCGCGGCATGCACGGCCTCGGTCACCGGGCGCCAGCCGTCGATCTGCGCGCCGCTGTACATCCCCGGCGTCCAGACATAGCCCTGACCGACCTGGCTGACCTGCGTGCCTTCCGAGATGATCAGCCCCGCCCCCGCACGCTGGCTGTAGTATTCCGGCGCCAGCGGCCCCGGCACGTCGCCCTGCTTCAGCGCCCGGTTGCGCGTCAGTGGCGCCATCACCACCCGGTTCTTCATCCGCAGCGCGCCCGCCTGCAGCGGTGTGAACAGCTTCTCGGTCACCTCGTCTCTCCTCGACAGTCCCTGCTCCGCACCGCCACAGGGCAATGTGCGACCCCGCAACAGTCATTGCCGGCGCGCTAAAGACAATGGAGAATCCTTACCCACCATCTAGCGCGGCTCCGTGCCTGCGGCGCCGCCACCCCAAGATCGTGTGTGCAAGCCCAACACAGCGCGGGCATGTGTTGACAAGGGTTGACCCGCGGTTAATTCGCAGAGCAATATCATTTTATATCAATGCATTGATCGATTTCCCCACGTTGGGAGAAGTGGCCGCGGCGACGATCGCGGCCCCGTGCGCTCCGGCCCTCTTGCGGCAGCCCGCGCCGCACCGTAAAGCCTCGCCATGAACGCACCGCACATGCCCGAGGCCCCCGCCCGCGAGCACCAGCGCCTGCTGATCGTCGATTTCGGCAGCCAGGTGACTCAGCTCATCGCCCGCAGGTTGCGCGAGGCGAAGATCTACTGCGAGATCCACCCGTTCCAGAAGGTAGACGCCGCCTTCCTGCGCGACTTCGCGCCCCGCGCCGTCATCCTCTCCGGCGGCCCGGCCTCCGTGACCGAGGAAGGCAGCCCGCGCGCCGCGCCCGAGGTCTTCACCCTCGGCGTTCCGGTGCTGGGCATCTGCTACGGCCAGCAGACGATGATGGCCCAGCTCGGCGGCACGGTCGAGGCCGGCCACCACGCCGAGTTCGGCCGCGCCTTCGTCACGCCCGCCGAGACGCAGGACCCGCTCTTCGCTGGCCTCTTCGAGACCGGCCGCGAAGAGGTATGGATGAGCCACGGCGACCGCGTCACAGCGCTCGCCCCCGGCTTCTCGGTGATCGGCGAAAGCCCGAACGCGCCCTTCGCCATCACCGCCGACCCGAGCCGACACTTCTACGCCGTGCAGTTCCACCCCGAGGTGCACCACACCGTCAACGGTGCCCGCATCCTCAGGAACTTCACCGATCTCGCCGGCTTCACCGGCGACTGGACCATGGCCGCCTACAAGGACCAGGCGATCGAGGCGATCCGCACCCAGGTCGGCAGCGGCCGGGTGATCTGCGGCCTCTCCGGCGGCGTGGACAGCTCCGTCGCCGCCGTCCTGATCCACGAGGCGATCGGCGACCAGCTCACCTGCGTCTTCGTCGACACCGGGATGATGCGCGAGGGCGAGGCCGAGGAGGTCGTCACCCTCTTCCGCGACCACTACAACATCCCGCTGATCCATGCCGACGAGAGCGAGCGTTTCCTCACCGCGCTTGAAGGCGTCACCGACCCAGAGGTGAAGCGCAAGACCATCGGCCGGCTTTTCATCGAGGTCTTCGAGGCGCGTGCCGCGGAAGTCGGGGACGCACAGTTCCTCGCCCAGGGCACGCTCTATCCGGACGTGATCGAGAGCGTCAGCTTCTCGGGCGGACCTTCCGTGACGATCAAGAGCCACCACAACGTCGGCGGCCTTCCCGAGCGGATGCATCTGAAGCTCGTCGAGCCGCTGCGCGAGCTGTTCAAGGACGAGGTCCGTGCTCTGGGACGCGAGCTCGGCCTGCCGCCGGCCTTCGTCGGCCGTCACCCCTTC
>CAYLHK010000093.1:0-14210 GCA_964383295.1 uncultured Rhodovulum sp. | reverse complement strand
AGCAGGCGGTGGACGGCTTCCCGGATTTCGGCATGAGCTTCGGCAACCCCGATTTTGTCCGCTACGCCGAGGCCTACGGCGCGAAGGGGTCGCGCGTGACGGCAGTGGAGGATCTCGTGCCCACGCTGGAGGACGCCTTCGCCGGCGGGGGCGTCCATCTGGTCGACGTGCCGATCGACTACTCCGAGAACACGCGCGTGCTGGTCGACGAGCTGCGCAACCGCACGCCCGACGTGGAGTGCGCCTGAGACGCAAGGAGAGCGACGATGCTGACGGTTGTGCAGGCCTTCGACCGCGCCCCGATGGCCGAGATCGGGACCGACGATGCACCCGCGCTGGAACGCAAGCTCCAGGCGGCCGAGCGTGCCTTCAGGGATCGTGATGGCTGGCTAAAGCCGCATGAGCGCGTCACGATCCTGCGCCGGCTCGCCGCGCTGATGGACGCCAGGCGGGACCATCTCGCCATGCAGATCGCGCGCGAGGGCGGCAAGCCGCTGCCCGACGCCATCATCGAGACCAGCCGCGCCATCGACGGCGTGCACAACGCCGCCGACGAGCTGCGCAATTTCGGCGGCCGAGAGATCCCGATGGGGCTGTCGGCGGCGGCCGAGAACCGCTGGGCCTTCACGACGCGGGAGCCGATCGGCATCGTCGCGGCGATCTCGGCCTTCAACCATCCGCTGAACCTGATCGTCCACCAGGTCGCGCCGGCCATCGCGACCGGCTGCCCGGTCATCGTCAAGCCGGCGAGCACGACGCCGCTGTCGTGCCTCGACTTCGTGGCGCTGGTGCGCGAGGCCGGCCTGCCAGAGCCGTGGTGCCAGAGCTTCCTTCCCGAGGGCAACGAGTTGGCGGAGAAACTGGCGACCGACGGCCGCGTCGCCTTCGTCAGCTTCATCGGCTCGGCCAGGGTCGGCTGGTCGCTGCATGCGAAGCTCGCCCCCGGCACACGCTCGGCGCTCGAGCACGGAGGCGCGGCGCCGGCCATCATCGACCGCAGCGCCGATCTCGGCAGGATCGTCGAGCCAGTGGTCAAGGGCGGCTTCTACCACGCCGGCCAGGTCTGCGTGTCGACGCAGCGCATCTACGTCCACGACGAAATCGCCGATGAGTTCACCCAAAGGCTCGTCGCCCGCGTCGAAGGGCTGCGCACGGCCGACCCCACCCTGAACGACACCGAGGTCGGCCCGCTGATCCTGCCGCGCGAGGCCGATCGGGTGGCGGATTGGACCCAGGAGGCCGTCGCGGGCGGGGCCGTTCTCGCGACCGGCGGCGAGCGTCTGTCCGAGACGACGCTCCGGCCCGCGGTCCTGCTCGATCCCCCCGCCGATGCACGGATCTCGACGCAGGAGATCTTTGGCCCGGTTGTCGCGGTCTATCGCTTCAGGGAACTCGACGACGCCATCTCTCGGGCCAACGCGCTGCCGACCGCCTTCCAGGCCAGCATCTTCGCGCAGGAGATCGACGTCGCGATGCGTGCCGCCGACCGGCTCGACGCCTCGGCGGTGATGATCAACGACCCCACCGCCTTCCGCACCGACTGGATGCCCTTCGCCGGGCGCAGGCAATCGGGCTACGGCACCGGCGGCATTCCCTACACGATGCGCGACATGACCCAGGAAAAGATGATCCTGATGCGCAGGAGCTGACCGGAATGGCCCGAAAGGTGCAGCCCGCGCCGGTCGTGTCCGTCGCGATTGCAGGCTTCGGGAGCGTGGGCCGCGCGACCGCCGATCTGCTGCTGTCACGTCGCCCACGCTATCGCCGGCTCTACGGGGCGGACGTCCGGCTCGTCGCGGTCTGCGGCTCAAGGTCCGGCCGCGCCGGTCCAAACGGGCTCGAGCCAGATCACCTGGACACTCTGGAGCCCGGCCTGACGGGACCCGGTTTCATCGCGGCAAGCGGCGCCGACGTTCTCATCGAGGCAGGCCCCAGCGACTATCGCACCGGCGGCCCGGGCCTTGCCTATCTCCGCTCCGCCCTGTCGGGAGGGCTCGACACGGTCGTGATCTCGAAGGGTGCGCTCGTTCACAGCGGGCGCGAATTGCGCGATATCGCGAAGGGCTCCGGCTCGATGCTGAGGATCAGCGGCGCCGCGGGCGCGGCCCTGCCGGCGATCGACCTGCTGGAGCGCAGCCTCCTCGGTGCCACGGTCCTCACGGTCGAGGGCATCCTGAACGCGACCACCAACTATCTGCTCGACGCCATGGCGAGGCGCGGCATCGGGTTCGAGGCGGCGCTGCGCGAGGCGCAGGCGGGCGGGTTCGCCGAGGCCGATCCGCGCAACGATACGCAGGGGTGGGATACCGCCGCCAAGCTCCTGCTTCTCGCCAACTTCGGCCTCGGCCTCGATCTCGCGATAGACGACGTGTCGGTCTCGGGGATCGAGGATGTAACACAGGCGCAGATCGCGGCGTGGCGGCGGGGTGGCTTGGTGCCGAAGCTCGTCGGCAGCCTCGCTCGCGATAACGGGACCCTGCGCGCCGAAGTCGGCGTCCGCACCTATCCCTTGGGCGATGCGCTCGCGCGGGTGTCCGGCAAGGACAAGGCGATCCGCATCACCACCGACGCCATGGGCGAGACCGTCGCGATCGGTTCCGGGACTGAGCCGCTGGCAACCGCGGCTGCGGCACTGAAGGATCTGGAGCACATCCTGATCGCACGCCTGACAGCGCGCCCCGCCGAAGAGATGGAGATCGAGCGATGACAAGACGCGTGGCCCAGGCCTTCCGGCACGTCGGCTTCGAGGATCTCGGCAGCTTCGAGGCACCGCTGCGCGCGGCCGGCTACGGGATCGAGTATATCGAGATGGCCGAATGCGATCCGGCCGCGCTGGACCCGCTCGCACCCGACCTTCTGGTGGTGCTGGGTGGCCCGATCGGCGTCTACGACCACGCGGCCTACCCGGTCGTTTCGGCGGAGCGCCTCCTGCTCGAGGAACGCCTCCGCGCCGGCCGCCCGACGCTGGGGATATGCCTCGGTGCGCAGCTCATGGCCGCAGCTCTCGGCGCCCGCGTCTATCCGGGGCCGTCAAAGGAGATCGGCTGGGCGGCTGTCGATCTGACACCGGACGCGCGGAAGCATCCGGTCGCGGCACTGGAGAGCGTTCCCGTCCTGCACTGGCACGGCGACACGTTCGACCTGCCGGACGGCTGCGACCGGCTTGCCTCGACGCCGCTTTGCCGCAATCAGGCCTTTTCGCGCGGCAAGGAGGTTCTCGCGGTCCAGTTCCATCCGGAGGCGGTTGCGTCACGGTTCGAATACTGGCTCATCGGGCATGCCAGCGAGCTTGCCAGCGCCGGCATCGACCCCGCGGCGCTGCGCGCCGACGCTCGGCGTCACGGAAGCGGGCTGGAAAAGGCCGGTGCCGCCATGATCCGGGACTGGCTGGCGGAGCTGGACAGGTGAGCGGCCGGCAGATCGTCCTTCTCGCCGGGGCGCCGAACTCGCACTGATGGGAGACCCCATGCATCCACCCTGGCTTCTGCCCGGACCCTTCCCTGCCGAGTTTCCCACCGATGAGCGCTGTGCGATCACCGAACTGCTGAACGATCCCGCCTGCCCGGAGGTCTCGCAGGCAATGGCGCGGGTGGCTCCTGGCGTCACCACGCGGCTGCACGCGCTCAGCGGCACCGTCGAGCGCTATGTGATCGTGCAGGGCGAAGGCCTGGTCGAGATCGGCGGCGAGACCGCCCATGTCCGCGCCGGCGACCGGGTGCTGATTCCGGCCGATGTTTCCCAGCGCATCACCAACACAGGATCAACCGACCTGCTGTTCCATTGCATCTGCACCCCGCGGTTCCGCCCCGGGAACTACATCGACCTGGAGGAGGCCGTATCGTGAGCTCGGTCGGCGTGCGTGGGTTTTACAGGAAATTCGCAATGATTTCCCGCCGTGAACCTCTAGGCACCGCCCGGCTCTTGGCACTCCGTTAACATTCGCCCACCAGTCTGCCGGTCGTGGGGTGACTATCGACAGGGGAGCGGGAGGGCCGTGGGACTCGACGCCGACAGTGAATTCGACCGGCTGAACGCGCTGCGGCGCTACGCGATCCTCGACACGCCGCCCGAAGGCGCCTTCGACCGGATCACCGCACTGGCCGCCGAGATCGTCGAGGCGCCGGTGGCCATGGTCAGCCTGGTCGATGCCAGCCGTGTCTGGTTCAAGTCCGTGCATGGTCCGGCGGCCATCCGCGAGATGCCGCGCGGTCCCGCGCTCTGCGCCGCGGCTCTCGCCCACGACAGCACCTATGTCGTCGAGAACGCGAGCAGCGATCCCCGCACCCAGGAGCATCCGCTGGTCACCGGCGAGTTCGGTCTGGAATTCTACGCCGGCGTGCCCCTGCGCACCCATGACGGGCATCTGCTGGGCACGCTCTGCTGCATGGACACGCGCGCGCGGGGAGTTACCGCGCGCCAGCTCCGGCATCTGGAGATCCTCGCCGCCGTGGTGATGGACGAGATCGAGCTGCGCCGCTCGGCGATGCAGATCTCCCGCCTGTCCGAGGCGCTGGCCGACGCCTGCTCGGACCTCGAGCGGCGGGCAAGCTTCGATCCCCTGACCGGCGTCCTCGCCCGCGCCGCCATGATCGACCGCGCCGGGCGGCTGATCGCGCGGGCGCTCGACGGGCCGAAGGGCGGGGCGGTTCTGCTGGTCGACATTGACCATTTCAAGGGCGTCAACGACAGCTACGGCCATGCCGCCGGCGACCGAGTGCTGAAGGAAGTGGCGGGCCGGATGGCGGCGAGCTGCCGCGGCGGCGATCTGCTCGGCCGCGTGGGTGGCGAGGAGTTCCTCGCCGTCTTCGCCGACGTCACCCCCGATGAGGCCGCCTCGATCGCCGAGCGGCTGCGCGACGCTGTCTGCCGCACCCCGGTCAGGCTCGGCCCGGGCGCCACGATCCAGGTCTCGGTCAGCGGCGGCCTGCGTCCGGTGGCGCCGGGCGAGCTCGGCATGGGCCTTCTGCAGGCCATGGAGGACGCCGACGCGGCCCTCTATCGCGGCAAGTCCTCCGGTCGGAACCGGATCATCCGCGCCATCAGCGCGCTGCCTGGCACGGCTTAGCGGCGCTTTACCCACCCCCGACCGCCCGGCTAGTCTCCACCCAAAGCAGACAGGAGGGTACGGTGGCTGTTGTGCGCTGGGGAATTCTCGGAGCGGGCAAGATCGCGCGGGAGTGGGTGGCGCCCGCCATCCATCTGAGCGACCGCGGCAGGGTGGCGGCGGTGGCGAGCCTGACGCCGGGCAAGGCCGAGGCGCTGGCGGCGCCCTACGACGCGCGCACCCATGCCAGTTACGAGGCCCTGCTCGCCGACCCGGAGATCGACGCGATCTACATCCCGCTGCCGAACGGGGCGCATGTGGAATGGACCGGAAAGTGCCTCGCTGCCGGCAAGCACGTGCTCTGCGAGAAGCCGATCGCGCTGAAGGCCGAGGAGATCGACGGGCTGGTCGCGGCGCGTGATCGCAGCGGACGCCTTGCCGCCGAGGCGTTCATGGTGACCCATCACCCGCAGTGGCTGCGGGTCCGCGAGCTGATCGCGGCGGGGGCGATCGGGCGGCTCACACATGTGCAGGGGGCGTTCTCCTTCTTCAACGCGGATCCAGGAAATATCCGCAACGATCCTGCCCAGGGTGGCGGCGCGCTGCGTGACATCGGGGTCTATCCGAGCGTCACCACGCGCTTCGTCACCGGCGAGGAGCCGGTGGAGGTCCGCCATGCCGAGATCGACTGGGAGGGCGGCATCGACGCCACCGCCCGGACGCTGCTGCGCTTCCCGAGCTTCAACCTCGACTTCTACGTCTCGATGCGCATGGCGCCGCGGCAGCTGATGACCTTCCATGGCGAGGAGGGGCATCTGAGCGTGCTCGCGCCGTTCAACACCTATGCCTATGGCGACCAGGTGATCGAGCTGCGCGCGGCCGACGGCACGATCACCCGCGAGCGCTTCGGCATGGCCGACCAGTACCGCGCGCAGGCAGATGCGTTCCATGCCACCGTGCTCGACGGGGCAGACTATCCCTGCACGCTGGAATTCTCGCGGGGCAATCAGGTGATGATCGACATGATCTATGCGGCGGCCGGCCCCAGGCAGGCATGAGGGATTCCCAAGCGCGGGAAAACTTCTAAAGCATTGATATGTAATAAGAGTGCGTGCTGCCGGCAACCATTCGTCAACCCTTGGTAACCTATCGCCCCGTGCCATGTTGTCCGGGCACCAGATGTAGGGGGGCGGCGTCCCCGCGGCCGGGATCGGTCCAGACCTGGGGTAACACTCTGGTCCATCGGTCCGCTTTCATTGTGAGGACGGACGGCTTCTGGCAGTCTTGCCGCGGCCTCCGTCCTGCCGACGCATCCGACGGCCGCCTCTCCCCAATGCGACCGTGCGCGCGGGCTTGTCGAGAATACCTGACGATCCACCGTGAGCGCTCGCTCGGCGACATGCCGGGGATGATGGCCCGACCGTGGCGCAAACCGCAGAGCGGCACTTCTGCTTCATCGGGGGGTGGGAAAGCATGGCGGGGCGCCCGAGGGTGATCACCCTGCTCGACAGCTTGCACGACCGGCTGGAGGGCGTCGGCCTCGGAGCGGCCGATCCGGTCTCGGGCGAGGCGGTGACGGTTCGGCCCGCGTGAAGCCGGCAAGAAAAGCTTTACCAACTCGCCGAGTTTCGCTTGCCGATTCAGCCACGGGCAAGGCACGCGGGCTATTACTGGACTCGATCAGGCGAATCGTGAGACCCTTGCCTGTGGATTGTTTTTCAGTTTCTGTACTGAGTAGGTGGGTTGGTCATCATGAAATATGCCAGACGGGCGTTCCTTCTGAGCGTGGCGGGCAGTACGCTGGCCGCATGTGTCCCGGCGGAGATGGAGGTGGTGCAGGCACCGCCCGAGGAGGAGCCCGCATTTGCCCTCGCCGAGATCTACGCCGCCCAGCCTGACGGCAGCCGCACAATCCCCGCGATCAATGTCTCCGACTACCATCCCGCATTGCTGCGCAACGAGGTCGACTATCCGACCGATCTCGCCCCGGGCTCAATCGTCATCGATACCAAGGGGCCGTTCCTCTATTTCGTCGAGGGCGGCGGACGGGCGACCCGCTACGGGATCGCCATCGGCCGCGAGGGCTTCGGCTGGTCGGGAACGGGGCGGATCGCACGGACCGCACGCTGGCCCACCTGGACCCCGCCGCCCGAGATGATCGCCCGCGAGCCGCATCTGGCGCAATGGCGCGGCGGGATGCCCGGCGGGCTGAACAATCCGCTCGGCGCGCGCGCGCTCTACATCTATTTCGGCGGGCGTGATTCGGGCTATCGCATCCACGGCACCAACCAGCCGAAGTCGATCGGCTGGGCGGCCTCGTCGGGCTGCTTCCGGATGATCAACCAGGATGTGGTGGATCTCTACGAGCGCACGCCCACCGGCGCGCAGGTCATCGTGATCTGATACGCTTCACGGGTGAACGCGTCGCCCGCACCGGCTCTCTTTCCGAACCCGCTGTTGCGACGCACTGCGTCGCGCGGGTTCGTCGGCTGCGGCGCGTGAGCGCGGAGGTCGAGGGGCGATCGGCATTGCTGTCGCTCTGAAACCCGCGAAGCAATCAAACGGAACCCGTCTGAACCCGGCCACGGGCAAGACGGGGGCTGAAAAGCAAAAGGGCGGCCAAAGCCGCCCCGTTCCCCCCGCAAATCCGCCCGTTCAGGCGGCGGCTGCGTCCTTGGCCGCCTTGGCGATCGCGCGCTTCACCTTCAGCGCCTTGGGCGACAGCTCGTCGTCGGAGGCCTTGGCGAGGTAGTTGTCGAGGCCGCCGCGGTGGTCGACGCTGCGCAGGGCGGCGGAGGTGATGCGGAAGCGGTGGCTGGTGCCCAGCGTCTCGCTGGCCAGCGAAACCTCGTTCAGGTTCGGCAGGAACCGGCGCCGGCTCTTGTTGTTGGCGTGGCTCACGTTGTTGCCGGTCATCGGGCCAATGCCGGAGAGTTCGCAGCGGCGGGACATCGGGTCTATCCTCAATTTCGGTCGCGACAAGACCCGCGGCGCGGCGCGCGTCCTTCAATCCTGAAGGCGGGCTGATACCCAAGCCCCTCGCGAACGTCAAGGGTCAACGCGCCTTGCCGTCCGCGCAGGGCCGGGCGTCAGCTCACCAGCTTGGCGTCCATGGTGATCGTGGCGTTCAGTACCTTGGAGACCGGGCAGTTCTCCTTCGCGCCCTGGGCGATCTTGAGGAAGGTCGCCTCGTCGGTGCCGGGGATGCGGGCGGTGACGGTCAGATGCACCTCGGGGATGGAGAAGCCGCCGTCCTTGGGCGAGATCGTCACCGTCGAGGAGGCGGAGATCTCGTCCGCGGTCAGGCCTTCCTTGCCGAGCGCGCCCGACAGCGCCATCGAGAAGCAGGAGGCGTGCGCCGCGCCGATCAGCTCCTCGGGATTGGTGCCGGCCTCTTCGCCGAAGCGCTTGGCGAAGCTGTAGGCGAGGTCCTTCAGGGCGCCGCTTTCGGTCGAGACGGTGCCGCCGCCATCCTTGATGCCGCCCTTCCAGACGGCCGAGCCGGTGCGTTTCATGTCGTGTCTCCCTTGGCGCGGGATTCGCGCGTGGGGTCAGGGTATCGGCTCGGGCCGGAGAGGCCAAGGCGGGCGCACGGGGGAATTCCCGCGCGCGGGAATCCGGGTAAAATGATGATAAACAATGATATTATCTGGCGCGTTAACCGATTCTCAACCAGGGCCGCCGCGCGTACCGGCGGTCACCCGCCGGTATGGCTCATGTGCCGCGAGACCTGGCCCGCCACCGTCTGGCGGGAATAGTCGAAGTCGTGGCCCTTGGGCTTGCGGGCGATGGCGGCGTGGATCGCCTGCGTCAGCGGCCCATCGTCGGTGGGATGCGCCCGCAGCGCCATGCGCAGGTCGGCCTCGTCTTCCTGGCCGAGGCACATGTAGAGCTGGCCGGTGCAGGTCAGCCGCACCCGGTTGCAGCTTTCGCAGAAATTGTGGGTGAGCGGCGTGATGAAGCCGATCCGCCCGCCGGTCTCGGCCACGCGCACGTAGCGTGCCGGCCCGCCGGTGCGCTCGGGCGTATCGGTGAGGGTCCAGCGGGTTTCCAGGTCGCGGCGCAGGTCCTTGAGCGACCAGTACTGGTCGAGCCGGTCCTCGTTGCCGAGATCGCCCATCGGCATGACCTCGATGAAGGTGAGGTCGAATCCCCGGTCGCCGCACCAGGCGACCATGTCGTGGACCTCGTCGTCGTTCACGCCCTTGAGCGCCACGGCGTTGATCTTGACCTTGAGCCCGGCGTCGACCGCCGCGTCGATCCCGTCCATGACTTGGGCGAAGCGCCCCCAGCGGGTGATGGCGGCGAACCTGTCCCCGTTCAGCGTGTCGAGCGAGACGTTCACCCGCCGCACGCCGCAATCGGCGAGCTCATGGGCGAAGCGGCGCAGCTGGCTGCCGTTGGTGGTCAGCGTCAGCTCCTTGAGCACGCCGCTGTCCAGATGTCGCGACATCGCGCGGAAGAAGGTCATGATGCCCTTGCGCACCAGCGGCTCGCCGCCGGTGATGCGCAGCTTCTCGACGCCGAGGCCGACGAAGGCCGAGCAGAGCCGATCAAGCTCCTCGAGCGTCAGGAGCTGCGCCTTGGGCAGGAACTCCATGTTCTCGGACATGCAGTAAACGCAGCGAAAATCGCAGCGATCGGTGACCGACACGCGCAAATAGGTAATATCCCGACGAAACGGGTCGGTGAGGCGCTGCGGAATGCTGGCGTCGGCTGCTCCCATGTCCCATAAGCTAGGCGGCAATGCCCGCAACTGCAAGCGGAGCCCAGACGAGGTGCTGATGCCAGAGCCCGGCCGCCCGCTGATCACGCCCGATCTGGGATGGTCCGAGCTGCAGGCGCAGTTCCGCTGGCCGCGCCCGAGGCGCTTCAACATCGCCGATGCCTGCTGCGACGCCTGGGCCCGCCATGCGCCCGAGCGGCTTGCGCTGCGTGCGGTGGGGGCCGATGCGACGGTGCGCGACTGGCGGTACGGCGAGCTCGCGCGCAGCGCCCGGCGGCTGGCCAATGTTCTGGCCCATCACGGGGTCGGGGCCGGCGACCGGGTCGCGGTGCTGCTGCCGCAGGTTCCCGAGGCGGTCCTGGCGCATCTGGCCGCCTATCGGCTGGGGGCGGTGGTGGTGCCGCTCTTCACCCTCTTCGGCGAGGACGGGCTCGCCTTCCGGCTGGCCGATTCGGGGGCGAAGCTCGCCGTCACCGATGCCGCGAACCTGCCCAAGCTCGTCGCGATTCGCGACCGGCTGCCCGATCTGGCCACGGTCCTGTCGGTCGACGGGCCCGGGCCGGGCGCGGAGGGGTTCTGGCAGGAGATCGGCCGCGCGCGCGATGCCTGCCCGATGGCGCCGACGCGCGCCGAGGATCCGGCCTTCATCAGCTATACCTCGGGCACCACCGGCCCACCCAAGGGGGCGCTGCACGCGCATCGGGTGCTGATCGGGCATCTGCCGGGGATCGAGCTCACCCATGACGGTCTCGGCCAGCCCGGCGACTGCCTGTGGACGCCGGCCGACTGGGCCTGGATGGGCGGGCTGACCAATGTGCTGCTGTCGGGCCTCTATCTCGGCGTGCCGGTGGTGGCGCATCGACAGGCGAAGTTCGACCCCGAACGGGCGGCGGCGATGATGGCGGCCACCGGCGTGCGCAACGTCTTCCTGCCGCCGACCGCGCTGAAGCTGATGCGCCAGGCGGGCATCGCGCGCATCGAAGGGCTGCGCAGCGTCGCCTCCGGCGGAGAGGCCCTGGGCGCGGGCATGCTGGACTGGGGCCGCGACGCCTTCGGACTGACGATCAACGAGTTCTACGGCCAGACCGAATGCAACGTGGTGCTCGGCAGCTCGGCCCGGCTCGGCGCCGTGCGCCCCGGCTCGGCGGGCCGCGCGGTGCCCGGCCATGTGGTGGCGATCCTGGGCGAGGACGGCCAGCCGCTGCCGGCCGGGGCGCCCGGCGAGATCGCGGTGCGCGGCCCCGATCCGGTGATGTTCCTGCGCTACTGGAACGCCCCGGAGAAGACGGCCGAAAAGTTCTCCGGCCCCTGGCTGCGCACCGGGGACGAGGCGGTGATGGACGAGGACGGGTTCGTGTTCTTCCAGGCCCGCGCGGACGATGTCATCACCTCCTCGGGCTACCGGATCGGTCCCGGCGAGATCGAGGACTGCCTGACCGGCCATGCCGATGTGGTGATGGCCGCCGCGATCGGCGTGCCCGATCCGATCCGCACCGAGGCGGTGCGCGCCTATGTGGTGCCGCGCCCCGGGGCCGCGACCGAGGGGCTGGCGGAGGCGCTGATCGCGCGCGTGCGCCAGCGGCTCTCGCCCCATGTCGCCCCGCGCGAGGTGGTGCTGGTCGACGCCCTGCCGATGACCGCCACTGGCAAGATCCAGCGGCGGGTGCTGCGCGAGGGGGGGGCATGAGCGCCTGCGAGGCGATGACGGTCGACAGCTTCGAGGCGCGGATCGCGAGCGCCGCGACCCCGGCGGCGCTGTGGCAGCTGGTGACCGAGTTCGTCCGCGACAGCCCGATCGAGCGGGTCATCTACCACCACGTCCCGCCGATCGGCGCGCCCGATGCCGGCGCCATCGACATCTCCGCCCATGGCGTTCCCGGCGACCTGGTCCGCCGCTACGTCGAAGAGCGGCTCTACCGTGAGAACCCGATGCTGCAGCATGCGTTGCGCAGCGTCGAGCCGTTCTATTTCGCTGATCTGCAGCTGGCCGGCGACATGAACAAGAGCCAGTGCGCCTTCGTCGAGCAGGTCCGCGCGCTCGGTCTCGACCATGGGCTCGGCATCCAGGTCTTCGGGCCGAACGGGCGGAACGGCTACTGCGGGCTGGGCCTGCGCCGCGACGTGGCCCGGCTCGACCCCGATGACGTGAGCAGCCTTCAGTGGGTCGCGCAGCTCGCACATCTGCGTTACTGCTCGCTGCTTCTGCCGACGCTCGGCCCCCTGCCACAGCTCTCCCAGCGCGAGCGGCAGGTGCTGGGCTGGGTGGCGCGGGGCAAGAGCAATCTGGAGATCGGGGGGATCCTCGGCATCTCCAACCACACGGTGGATGCGCATTTGCGCCGAGTTTACCTGAAGCTTGGCGTCTTCGATCGCGTCAGCGCGGCGCTGCGCGGGATCGGAATCGGGCTGATCTGCTCGGTCAGCTGAGCTGCGGCGACGCCGTTCCCTCACGCGTTCACGTTAGCCGAGGCGCCGGATTGCCCGCCCACCGGGCCGGGGCTAGTCGCGCCGCGGGAAATCAACGGTGGTTGCGATGATGATGAGCGAGACGCGCACGGCGCGGCTTGACGACCGGCTGGTGCGGGCGCTCGACGAGGGGACGGCGGTCCTGCCTGAGGATCCCGGCCGGCTGCTCGGTTATCTGCGGACCATCGAGCTGCTGCTCGCCGAGAAGGCGCAGATGCACGAGCCGCGCTGGCAGCTGGTGCTGGCCTCGGCGGCCGAGATCGAGGTGCTGCAGGACCTCGAGGCGCTGGTGGTGGAGAAGGCGATCGAGCTGCCCTCGCGCACGCTCCGCGCGGTGGCGGGCAAGCTCGCGATCTGGGCCGAGCTGGACCCCGAGGGCGAGGACGCGCCGGCCGTGCCGCAGCGTGACCGGCTGGTGGCCTCGGTGCGCGGCGACATCGAGCGCATCGCGCGCATCGCCGAGCGCCGCAGCGGGAAGATCGGGCTGCTCTGAGCTACCTCGGCCCGCGATCCCGCCAGTAGGCAGCCTGGCGCGAGCCGTCGAAGGACCCGATGCCGGTGGGAATGCTCTCGTCATAAGCGGCCGCGGCGGCGCTGGTCATCGGCATGCCGACGCCGAGGCCCGCCCCCTCGGCGAGCATGATGCCGATGTCCTTGCGCAGGTTGTCGACATCGACGGTGCTCTTCACGTCCTCGCCGCCGAGGATGCGGCCCACCACCTCGACGCGGTTGCGCAGTGCGGTGGGCGCACCCGAGGTGTCGGCGAAGATATTGGCGAGCCGCGCGCCGTCCAGCCCCAGCCCGCGGCAGAGCGACAGGGCCTCGCCCATCACCTGCCAGTAGACGGCCAGCGGCAGGTTGATCGCGAGCTTCATCGACGAGCCCGCCCCCACTGGCCCCACGTGCTCAACCCGGCGGCAGAGCCGCTCCAGGATCGGGCGCGCGCGCTCGAAATCCTCCGCCTCGCCGCCCGCCAGCCCGAAGAGCTTGCCGTCGCGCGCCGGCGCCACCGTGCCCCCGACCGGGCATTCGACGAACACGCCGCCGGCGGCGCGCACGCGCTCGGCGAGGGTGCGCTCGATCTCCGGGCGCAGGGTGCTCATCTCGATCACCAGCCGGCCGCCGAGATCGGCCGAGAGGAGCCCGTCGGGCCCGCCGTAGACCGCCTCGATCGCCGGCGCGTCGGTGAGGATGGTGATGACCGCTTCGGCCGCGGCCGCCAGAGCCGCTGGGGTCGGGAAGGCCGTCGCACCCCGCTCGACGAGCGGCTCGACCCGTGCGGCGGTGCGGTTCCAGACCAGCACCTCGTGCCCCTCGTCGAGCAGGCGCTCTGCCATGGCCCCGCCCATGCGGCCGACGCCTGCGATCCCGATCCTCATGCCGATCTCCTCCCCCGCTCCGCGGCGCGAAATCCATCCCGCATCGCCGGGCGCGAGAAAATCGATTCCGGCCGGGAAATGCAAGGATCATGGATTCTGGTTTCGCGCCCAGGATAGCGCGGAGCGTTCAAACGGTCACACCAGGACGATAAGCCGCTTTTCGCTTGGTCCCCTCACCGGCCCAAGACGGGACAGATCTGGATCAAGTGTCTGTTATTCATAGGGACGAGCAGGGGATTCTCGTTGCGTCTCCCTTCCCGGAGCGGGAACGGATACGGTCTCGCAGCGGTCAAAAAACCGTCTGGAAATCATACGAACCTGCGATAGAGTGTCCGCGGGCGCGGATCAGAAGGCGAGGTGGATCTTGGGAGGGGTCCGGCTTGAACTTCTCCGCGTCCAACCGCCGAATACCGCGTGATCCGCCAGCACCCACCCCCCGGGCGATACGCGACGGTGGGTGGTTGCAGGCCGGGCGGACGAACGTGCCGGCTATCTCGGCCGGGGAGATGGAGCGCGGGGTCCGGGAGCAGATGCTCCTGGTGTTGTGTAACCAACTACCATCCCATGATACCAATCGCGGGATCACGGAAGAGCT
>CAYLHK010000092.1:0-14356 GCA_964383295.1 uncultured Rhodovulum sp. | reverse complement strand
ACCGCCGCCCGCGCCGGCTCGATCGGCACCTCGTCCAGCCGGCAGCCCAGCAGCCCCGCCACGGCGGCCGCATCCTCGAGGCTCTCGGCGGAGGTGAATTCCGAGGGCAGCATCACGCAGCGCACATTCTCCGGTCCCACCGCATCGGCCGCGATCGCCGCCACGATCGCGCTGTCCACGCCCCCGGAAAGGCCCAGCAGCACCCGGCCGATCCCCGCCTTGCCCAGATAGTCGCGCAGGGACAGCACCATCGCGTGATAGTCCTGCTCGCGGATGTCGGGATGCACCGCGACCTCGCCCGCCCGCACGCGCCAGCCCTCGGGCGCGGCATCGAGCGCCACATGCGCCAGCGCCTCCTCGAACACCGGCAGCTGCACCGCCAGCCGCCCGCCGGGGTTCAGCGCGAACGAGCCGCCGTCGAACACCTGGTCGTCCTGCCCGCCCACCATGTTCACATAGACGAGCGGCAGCCCGGTCTCGACGACACGCGAGACCATGTGGCTCATCCGCACGTCGAACTTGCCGCGCCGATAGGGCGAGCCGTTCGGCACCACCAGCGCCTCCGCCCCGCTCTCGGCCATGGTCTCGGCCACATCCGGGTGCCAGCTGTCCTCGCAGATCGGCACGCCGAAGCGCAGCTGCCCGAGCCGGAACGGCCCCGAGATCGCGCCCGGCGTGAACACCCGCGGCTCGTCGAAGACGTTGTAGTTCGGCAGGTGATGCTTGCGCGCCATGCCCGCCACCTCGCCGCCGGCGAGAATGGCATAGACGTTGTAGACATGCCCGCCCTCGGTCCAGGGCAGGCCGATCCCGATCGGCGGCCCGCCGGCGGTCTCGGCCGCCAGCAGGCGCAGCTCGGAGGCGGCATGGGCGACGAAGGCGGGCTTCAGCACCAGGTCCTGCGGCTGATAGCCGGTCAGGAACATCTCGGGCAGCACCACGAGATCCGATCCCGCCTCGGCCCCCGCCCGGTGCGCTGCCAGCGCCTTCGCGCGGTTCCCGGCGAGGTCGCCCATCACCGGGTTGAGCTGGGCCAGGGTCAGCCTGAATTCGCCGGACATTCCGCCTCCTGCGATGCTTTCAACCCCGCATACGGGGGCGGCCGGGAGGCTGCAAGTCCGCCCGCTCAGCGCGCCAGCAGTTCCATGACCTCCGGCCAGGCCTCCGGGTCGGCCACCACCTTGTCGCGGCAGAAGCGATTGCAGAAGCCGATCACCCGCCCGTCGATCTCGGCGAGACTGTCGCCGCGCACCGGTGCGCCCGAGAACGGACAGGCGGCGTTCAGCGCCGCCACCCCCTCCACGGCGCGCGCCGGCAACGGCGCCGGGCCGGGCCAGGGCGCGCGCGGCAGGTCCATGTCGTACTCGGTCAGCACGCGCGTCTCCGCCAGCCCCGCGGCCCGCCATGCGCGGAAGCTCGTATCGGCCAGATGGGCGGCCACATAGGCCGCCGCCGCCGGCCCGACCGGCAGGTCGTAGCAGGCGACCCGTGCCGCCACCGGCGCGAAGAAGGCATCGGCAATGCTGTAGTCGCCGAACAGCCACGGCCCGTCCCCCGCGACCGCGCGCGCGGTCGCCCACAGCGCCTCGATCCGCGCCAGATCGGCCAGGACCTCGGCGCTGGGCGCAAAGCCCGCAAAGGCGTGACGCAGGTTCATCGGACAGGCCGAGCGCAGCGGGCCGAAGCCCGAATGCATTTCGGCCGAGACGCTGCGCGCCAGCGCACGGGCGTGGGGGTCGGCCGGCCAGAGCTGCCGGTCGGGATGCCGCTCGGCCAGCGTCTCGGCGATCGCCAGCGTGTCCCAGACCACGCGCGGCGCACCCTCATCCTCGATGCGCAGGGCAGGGACCTGGCGGGCCGGGGCGAAATCCGCCAGCACCCGCTCGAAATCGGTAGAATAAAGCGGCGCGGTCACCAGCCGGACCGGGACCCCGAACCGCGAGAACAGCAACCATCCGCGCAGCGACCAGCTCGAATGAATCCGCTCGCCGACCGCCAGTACATAGCCCATTGCCGCCCCTTTCCGATCACGTCTGCGTGTCGTCGGCAAGTTTATGCCGCTGCGCTGCAGCATGGAAGGGGGCGGATGCGCGGCTGCAAGCTCCGGTAACGGCAGGGGAATCCGGCGAAAGGACCCTGCGCGCGGGCCGGCGCGAGGATTCCGCCCGTGCCGGTTTCGTGAACGCGACTGCGAACCGATCCGCTTCTTTGGGCGTTGGGCAGGCATTAAGGTCTCGGAAAGACGGGACCCTGGGGGTGCCCGCCTGGCACCCCCTCCCGAACGGAGGACGCGACATGGCTTTCGACGATGGCGGAACCCGGATTGTCACGCGCCAGGCTATGAGCGCCGAGATGCTCGACGCCGATACCGAATTGGACCTGGCCCGCGCCTGGCGCGATCACGGCGACGAAAAGGCCCTGCACCGGCTGGTGAACGCCTATATGCGGCTCGCGGTCTCGATGGCGGCGCGCTACCGCCGCTACGGCGCCCCGATGGCGGACCTGATCCAGGAGGCCGGCGTCGGGCTCATGAAGGCCGCCGAAAAGTTCGATCCCGACCGCGGCGTGCGGTTCTCGACCTATGCCGTGTGGTGGATCAAGGCTTCGATCCAGGACTACGTCATGCGCAACTGGTCGATGGTACGCACCGGCTCGACCTCGTCGCAGAAGGCGCTGTTCTTCAATCTGCGCCGCGTGCGCGCGAAGATCGAGCAGCAGGCCGGGGCCTCCGGCGAGGTCATCGACAGCTACCGGCTGCGCGAGATGATCGCCGAGGAGGTCGGCGTGCCGCTGCGCGACGTCGAGATGATGGACGCCCGCCTCTCGGGCGCGGACTTCTCGCTCAACGCCCATCAGGCCGGCGCCGAGGGCCGCGAATGGGTCGAGACGCTGGAAGACGACGGCCCGCAGGCGGCCGAGGTGGTCGAGCGCAACGCCGATCTCACCCGCGCCCGCACCTGGCTCGCCGACGCGATGGCGGCGCTGAACGCGCGCGAGCGGATGATCATCGTCGAGCGCAAGCTGCGCGACGAGCCGCGCACGCTCGAGAGCCTCGGCCATGAGCTCGGTCTGTCCAAGGAGCGCATCCGCCAGCTCGAGGCCCAGGCGCTGGGCAAACTGCGCCGCCGGCTGGAGTCCGCCACCGGCGAGGCGGCGGAGACCCTCGCGCACGCGTGACGACGGCATGTCCGGAGCGTGACGTCGGCCGGCGCCTGTGCCAAGGTGCAGGCCCGACGCCCGCTTCAGGACGTGACTGCCGATGCCTGCGCCGCTCCTGCTGCTGCCTCTCGTCCTTCTCGCCGGCATGGGCCGCGCCGAGCCGGTGAGCATCGCCGGGGCGGTTGCCGCCGGGCAGGGGGCCCATGTCGTCATCCTCGGCGAGATCCATGACAATCCCGCCCATCACGAGGCGCAGGCGGCGATCGTGGCCGGGCTCGCGCCCGGTGCGCTGGTCTTCGAGATGATCCCCCAGGCCCGCGAGGATGCCGTCAACCGCCTGCGCGCCCAGGGCGCCGCGCGCGAGGCGCTCGCCGAGGCGCTGGACTGGGAGGCCAGCGGCTGGCCCGATTTCGCCCTCTATGCCCCCATCCTCGAGGCGGCGCCGCGGGCGCGCCTCTTCGGCGGCGGCCAGCCGATCGAGGAGGTGCGCCGCGCGAGCGCCGAGGGCGCGGCCGCGGTCTTCGGCCCCGACGCGGCCAGCTATGGGCTGAACCGCGCCCTCGACCCCACTGAGCAGGCCGCGCGCGAGGCGGAGATGCTCGCCGCCCATTGCGATGCGATCCCCGCCGAGATGCTCCCCGGCCTCGTCGAGGCGCAGCGGTTCCGCGATGCCGCCATTGCCGAGGCGGCGCGCTGGGCGCGGACCATCGCCGGCGACAGAACGATCGTGGTCATCACCGGCAACGGCCATGCGGACCGCGCGCGCGGCGTGCCGGCGATGCTGGCCGCCGCCGCGCCCGAACTCGTCGTCGTGTCGATCGGCCAGTTCGAGGACGCGCCGGACGCCGCCGCCACGGCCGCCTTCGACGCCTACCTGCTGGCCCCCGCGCCCGAGCGCGAGGACCCCTGCGCGGCCTTCATCAATCGCAGCGCCACCGCGGCGGAATAGCGCCCTCAGTCCCGCGCCCCGGCCCCGATCCGGCCGAGGATCAGCCCGTGCAGCGCCGGCCCGGCGCAGACCAGCCCCGGCACCCGGGCCTCGGGCGCGTTGAAGACCGGCACCTGCCCGAAGCGGTCGGTGACCACGCCGCCGGCCTCGGTGACGATCAGCGTGCCCGCCGCCAGATCCCATTCCCAGATGTCGCGGAAACTCAGCGTCGCGTCATAGCGGCCCTCGGCGACCAGGCAGAGCCGGTATTCCAGCGCCGGTCGCAGCGAGGGCTCGATGCTCGGCACCCCGCCCGGCCAGAACTCGGGGCGGAACTGGTTGCGCGCCGCCAGCACCCGCGCGCCGTCGATCACCCGCCGCCCGCTCGCGGCGATGGGCGCGCCGTTCATCGTCGCGCCCTTGCCGCGGGCGGCGGCGTAGCAATGGCCCAAGGCCGGCATGTGCACGACCCCGGCCACAACCTGCCCGCGCTCGACCACCGCCAGCGCATGGCCCCAGCTGCGCTCGCCGGCGACGAAGGCGCGGGTGCCGTCGATCGGATCGACGATGAAGACCCGCTCGGCCGCCAGCCGCTCCGGCCCGTCCTCGCTCTCCTCCGACAGCCAGCCGTAGTCGGGCCGCGCCGCGGTCAGCCGCTCACGCAGCAGCCGGTCGATCTCCAGATCAGCATCGGTGACCGGCCCGTGCCCGCCGGGCTTCTGGCGCGCCGTGCGCGGCCCGGCGAAATGCCGCATCGCCACGGCCCCCGCCTCGCGCGCCGCGCCCTCGAGGAGCGCGAGATCACGCTCCGGCAATGACCAGCCCCTCGACCAGCAGGCTCGGCACCACGGTACCGAGATGCATCGGGCCGTCGTTGGCGGGGCGGATCGAGCGCAGCATCGGGCGCAGGTTGCCCGCGATCGTGCATTCGCCCACCGGCCGGGTGATCCGGCCGCCCTCGACCCAGAACCCGCTCGCCCCGCGCGAATAGTCGCCGGAGGTCGGGTTGATCGTCGAGCCGATCAGCCCGGTGACCAGGAGCCCGGTGCCCATCTCGGCCATGAGCTCCTCGCGCGTCATCGCCCCCTGGGTCAGCATCAGGTTGCCGGCGCCCGGCGAGGGCGGCCCGCCGGTGCCGCGGGCGGCATTGCCGGTGCTGCGCAGGCCGAGCTGCCGCGCGGTGGCGAGATCGAGAAACCAGCCGCGCAGCCGGCCCGCCTCGACCACCTTGCGCCGCGCGGCCGCCAGCCCCTCGCCGTCGAAGGGCCGCGAGCCGCCGATCCGCGGCCGCAGCGGATCCTCGGCCAGGTCCAGGCCCTCGGGCAGGACCGGCTCGTCCATCGCATCCTTGAGCCACGAGGCGCCGCGTGCCACGGCGAGCCCGTTCGCCGCCCCGGCCAGATGCCCGATCAGGCTGCGCGCCACCCGCTCGTCAAACAGCACCGGAAAGGCACCGGTCGGCGGCCGCGTGGCGCCGGCGCGGCTCGCCGCCCGCTCGCCCGCGAGCCGTCCGACCTCCTCCGGCCCCGGCAGATCCGCGTGATAGACGCGGGTCTCGAACGCGTGCTCGCGCTCCATCCCCAGCCCTTCGCCCGAGATCGCCGATGCATGGAGCGAATGGCTGCTGCGCCCGTAGCCGCCCGAGAACCCGTTGCTCGCCGCCAGATGGAACCGCGACACCGACCAGCCGGCGCCGGCGCCCTCGATCTGGGCCACGCCCTCGACCGCCAGCGCCGCCGCCTCCGCCTCCAGCGCCGCGGCCTGCAGCACCTCGGGCGCGGGGGGCGCGGCCGGGTCGACCAGATCGAGCCCGTCCGCATCGCGCACGCGCGCCAGCTCCGCCGGATCGGCCAGCCCGCAATAGGGATCCTCCGGCGCCTCGCGCGCCATGGCCACCGCCCGCTCGGCCATGGCGGCGATGGTCTCGGGACGGATGTCCGAGGCGGCCACGCTGGCCTGCCGCTGGCCGATCAGCACCCTGATCCCGATGTCGATCCCCTCGGACCGCTCGGCGTGCTCCAGCCGGCCCGCGCGCACCTCGATCGACAGGCTGTCGCCGGCGACGGCCAGCGCGTCGGCGGCATCGGCGCCCGCCGCCCTTGCGGCATCGAGAAGGCGTGCGGTCAGCTCCGAGAGGTCCGGGGCGGCGCGTTCGGCGGGGGGCATGGCAGCTCCGGGTCTGAGGTCAGGGGTGCGCCCCGCATCTAGGCACAAAGACCCCGCGCGGCAACCGCGAGGCGGGACGCCGGGCGCTCTCGCGCTACCGCGCGAGCTTTCCGATCAGCGTCACGCCCGGCAGTCCGTCGAAATGCGCATCGCAGGTGATCAGCGCGGCGCCCCGGGCACGCGCGGTCGCGAAGACGATGGCGCCGGCGGTGGCGAGCCTGTGCACACGGCAGGCCTCGGCCGCGGCCAGAACGATTTCGGTGTCGAGCGGCACGACATGGCAGAGCTGCATGAAGGCGATCACCTGATCGGCCTTGTCATCGCCCACCTCGCGGGTGAGCCATTTCGCGAGTTCGAGCTGTACCGTGGTCGGGACCAGCCAGTCGGATTGCTCGGGCAGATGCGCGGCCACCGCCGCGCCGGTCGGCGAGCCGATCAGCCATTCGATCCAGGCGGACGTGTCGGCGAGACGCATCAGGCGCGATCCGACCGGTCCCGGCAATCGCTCGCGGATGCACCTTTCGCGATCCCGGCCAGCGCCTCGCGCTTGGGCACCGGCACGAGCAGGACACCGGTCCCCTTGGGGATGAAGGCGAAGGTCAGCCCGGCCTCCCAGTGCTGGGCCGCGCGGATCGTCTCGGGGATGGAGATCTGGAACTTCGCGGACAGCGTGGCGGTTGCAGCCATTTTCCTGCCTCTGGGCGATCGATGCTGGAATCGTAAGATGACGGAGGGCGGGCTTTCAGGGGCATTGCCGATGCCCGCGGGTCGACGGGAGGGTGGCGAAGGGGGCCTGACGCATTCTCTGTTATGGGCCAAGGCCGAGCAGGCGTACCCGCGCGGTTCTGTATCCACGAGGGTTCGGGATTGATGGGCGCGCGGGTCTTTATCTTCTCGGTGTTGAATCGGTTGTTACATCGTACTCCGGCGTCCTGCTTGCCGCGATAAAAGCCCGGATCTGCAGGTCGAAGTCGGCCATGTGCTCGAGGGGAACCTGTGCTTCACCGAAGCGGTAGAAGACGCCGAGGTCGCCCTCAATGCGGTAGTTGGTCTCACATCTTCGCGCGTCGTGAGCCCAGTACGTGGGCCAGCAGGTGACGGCGAAGCGCCGGCCCTGGTATTCGGGATGGGTACCCGGACGAGCGACCACGTAAGAACCCCAGCCCCGCTCGACGGGACTGTCGGGAGCCTTCATCTGGCAGTCCTGAAGGACGGGTGACACATCGACGAGCGGGCGGCTCGGACTGCCATCCGATCCCGGGTTGACGCAGTTCGACTGAAACATGCGCAGATGTATGTCTTGGACCCGGTGAGGGCCAGGGTCATCGATGTTGGTGATGAGCTGAATCGTGCCTGGGCTCCATCGACGGTCGCCAGGCTCCGCCGGATGCGGTGGAACGACTGGGCGGTACGCGACCGTCATCGACTGCGTCGCGATCGGATGCAGGGGACAGCCCACCGGCTCGTCCGGATCGGCGTAGGGCTCGTCGGGCCAGCCCGGCCGCCCGCGCAACCCCAGGAGATCCTCCGCCGGCAGGGCGAAGGACTGGCCGTTCATCAGCCGCACGAAAACGCGGCCGCCGGTGTCGGTGGCGCAGCTATCGGGATCGTAGCCGATAGTCTCAGCTACCGAAATGCTGGCGGTAAGCACGATCGTGATGGCTGCCAGCCATCCGAGGACCCTCCACATCGTGATAGCCTCCTTCCGACGCCTCAAGCTCCTTCCGTCGCTCGTCCTTGCCGATCCGGGCGGGTCTCCTAAGGCTGGCCGACTCTTCCCCAGAGGAAGTCATGCGTAATCGGAAAGCGAATTTCCAACCTCGTGGTCCGAAAACCAGCCCTTGGAAGCTGACCGGCACCGTATGAAAATCGCGTTAAAAATAAGGCGCTGCGCGTCGTCTAACCGACATGGAAGAGAGAGGACGTGCCCCATAACAGAGAATGCGTCAAAGGGGATCGGCACCCCTTGCCTTTCAGTCCCGGGCGCCATCTCTGTGCACGACAGCTTGCGCAGGGGAGGAGACGATGGGGGTTCTGGCGGGCAAGGCGGTGATCCTCACCGGGGCGAGCCGCGGCATCGGCGCGGCGACGGCAGAGGCGATGGCGGCGGAGGGCGCGCGCCTGATGCTGCTGGCCCGCGACGGCGGGGCGCTCGCCTCGCTTGCGAGCCGGCTGGGTGCCGAGGCCATGGCCTGCGACGTCTCCGACTTCGGCCAGGTCCAGGCGGCGGTGGCGCGGGCCCGCGCGGTGTTCGGCCGGGTGGACGTGCTGGTGAACAACGCCGGCGTTATCGCCCCGATCGGGGCGCTGGCCGACAGCGATCCCGCCGCCTGGACCCATGCCACCGATATCAACTTCAAGGGCGTCTACCACGGGATGCGCGCCGCGCTGCCGGTCATGCTCGC
The DNA here is from genome assembly GCA_964383295.1 of uncultured Rhodovulum sp. Taxonomy (GTDB): domain Bacteria; phylum Pseudomonadota; class Alphaproteobacteria; order Rhodobacterales; family Rhodobacteraceae; genus Amaricoccus. Next base: position 5,698 of record CAYLHK010000092.1, on the reverse strand, counting down.
CCAGGGCGGCGGCACGATCCTGACCGTGGGCTCGGGCGCCGCGCACCGGCCGCTGGAGGGCTGGAGCCACTACTGCGCCGCCAAGGCCGCGGCGCTGATGCTGACCCGGTCGCTGCATCTCGAGGCCCGCGGCCGCGGCATCCGTGCGATCAGCCTCTCGCCGGGGACCGTCGCCACCGATATGCAGCGCGCGATCCGCGCCTCGGGCATCAACGCGGTCAGCCGGATCGACTTCTCCGAGCATGTGCCCCCCGAGGCCCCGGCGCGGGCGCTGGTCTGGCTGGCCACCGACGCGGCTGCCGATCTCGCCGGCGAGGAGGTGAGCCTGCGTGATCCCGACTTCCGGGCGCGGATCGGGCTGGACGGCTGAGACGGGCGGCAAGGGTTAACGGGTGAAATCGAGCCGGATCAATGCCTTGTCCTCGGCGTGCCCCGGAATCCCCCCCGGATACGGCGCATTGGTGAACAGGGGTTTCCGCCCGGTTAACGGGCGGAGATTACCCCTTTCATTTCAATGGCTTGCCCGGATTCGCACGCGTGCGAATCCGCGATGAGCGCCGAGAACGTCCCCGCCCTGGTCATCGGCGCCGGCCCCGCCGGGCTGATGGCCGCCGAGACCCTCGCTGCTGCCGGGCACCCTGTGCTGGTCGCCGAGGCCAAGCCCTCGGCCGGGCGCAAGTTCCTGATGGCCGGAAAGTCCGGCCTGAACCTGACCCGGGACCTCGACGCCGCCGCCTTCGCCGCCGGCTACCGTGAGGGTGCGGACTGGCTCGCGCCCCTGATCACGGGCTTCGGCCCCGCCGAGGTCCGCGCCTGGGCCGAGGGGCTCGGGATCGCCTGCTTCACCGGCAGCTCCGGCCTCGTCTTTCCCCGCGGCATGAAGGCCTCCCCCCTGCTGCGCGCCTGGCTCGCCCGGCTCGCCGCCGCCGGCGTCGGGCTGCGCACCCGCTGGCGCTGGACGGGTTGGGACGAGGACGGCGCCGCCTGCTTCGAAACACCCGAAGGCCCCCGCCGCGTAGCGGCCCGGGCAACGATGCTGGCGCTCGGCGGCGCATCCTGGGCGCGGCTTGGATCGGACGGCGCCTGGGCCGCGGGCCTCGAGCGCGCCGGCGTGCCGCTCGCCCCCTTCCGCCCGTCGAACGTCGGCTTCCTGCGCCCATGGTCGCCCGCCATGGCCCGGCATTTCGGCGCCCCGGTGAAACCCGTGCGCCTCACCGCCGGCGGGCGCGCGGTGCGCGGCGAATTCGTTCTCTCCGCCCGCGGCGTCGAGGGCGGCGGCATCTACGTGCTCGGCGACCTTCTGCGCGAGGGCGCCCCCCTTGCCCTCGACCTCCTGCCCGATCGCGACCAGGGATCGCTCGCCGACCTCCTAGCGCGGCCCCGCGGCAAGACGAGCCTCGCCAACCACCTGCGCCGCATCCCCGGCCTCAGCCCGGTCAAGATCGCGCTCCTGCGCGAACTGGCCCCTGCCAGTCTCGGCGATCCCGCCGCCATGGCCGCATCGCTGAAGGACCTGCCCCTGCCACTCACCGGCCCGCGCCCGCTCGACGAGGCGATCTCGACCGCCGGCGGGGTGATGCGCGCGGGGCTCGACGAGGCGCTGATGCTGCGCGCGCTGCCCGGCGTCTTCGTCGCCGGCGAGATGCTCGACTGGGACGCGCCCACGGGGGGCTACCTGTTGACCGGCTGCCTTGCCACCGGGCGGCACGCGGGGCTCGGTGCCGCGGCCTGGCTGGATCAGCCGGCCTGAAGGGCCATCACCCGCTGGAACGCAGGACGCGCGTGCAGGCGCGTCGCGTAGTCGCGCACCGGACCGCGCGGGATCGGGAACCGCGCCTTGGCCGCCCAGAGCGCACAATAGCCGAAGACGAGATCGGGCACGCTCAGCGTCTCGCCGGCCGCAAACGCCTGCCCGCCAAGCCGCGTCTCCAGGATCGCCAGCGACCGGGCGAATTCCGCCCGGGCGGTCGCCTTGGCCGCCGGCACCCGCTCGTCCTCGGGCAGGAGGAAACCGTGCTTGGCGGCCGTCCACAGCGGCCCCTCGATCTCGTCGAGCAGGAACAGCGTCATCGCGTCCTGCCGCGCCCGCTCCATGCTGCCGGCGGCGTGGGTCAGGCCGCCGTGGCGGTCGGCGAGGAACTGCACGATCGCCACGGAATCGGTTATCGCGCCATCCTCGGTGACGAGAACCGGCACCTTGCCGCTCGGGTTGTGCGCGAAGACCACCTCGTCATGCGGACTGGCCGGATCGAGGCTGTAGGGCAGCCCCAGCTCCTCCAGCGCCCAGATCACGCGGAAGGCGCGGGTAAAGGGCGCGCCGATCACGTGGTACATCGCGCTCACCTCCCGCGCAGCATGGCGATCCGCACCAGCATCCGCTCGACCAGCGCCATGCCCGGCAGCGCGCCGCCCGAGCGCAGCGCCAGATCGGTCTCGGTGATCAGCCCGAGCGCGGTCTCGAGCCGCGCCGGGCCGAAGGCGCGCGCGGCCGCCGCCATGCGGCTTCGCCGCGGGCCGAAGACCGGCGGGCGCTGGCGCCCGAGCGCGGCCTCGGGCCCGTCCGCGGCGGTGGCGGCGGCGTGCAGCGCGCGGAAGTGCCGCCCGGCGGCGATCGCTAGCGAGACCGGCATGGCGGTCCGCCCGCCGACGCGCCGGAGCGCCAGCGCCAGCCGCTGCGCCTCGCCGGCCGCCGCCAGTTCGACCAGCGCGTCCATCTCGGGCTCGCCGCTCTCCGGCGCACAGGCCTCGACCTCCTCGAGCGTCACCGGCGCGGGATCGCTGCCCTTGTAGAGTGCGAGCTTGCCGAGGAACTGCGCGAAATCACCAGGGTCGAGGCTGCGCGACAGGCCCTCGATCGCCTCCGCCGCCGGCCCGGCAACCGCGTCCACCCCGGCCCGGGCGAGGCTGGCCGCGATCTCCTCGCGGCTCGGCGGGTCGTCGTAGATGGCGATGGCGAACGCATTGCGTGCGCCCTCGAAGGCCTTGCGCAGCGCGCTGCCAGCTCTGAGGCTACCGGCCGTCACGACGATCCGCGCGTCGCCGTCCGCCCAGTCCTTCAGCGCATGCAGAGCCGCCTCGGCATTGCCGTCGCCGGCCTCCTCGACCAGCACCACGCGGGGGCCGGGAAAGAAGCCGGTCGCCTTGATCCCATCGAGCAGCGCCGCCGGGTCGCGCCGCAGCTCGGCGCCGGTCATGCGCACCAGCCGCATCTCGGCCGCGGCCTCGGGGCCGGCCAGCGCCTCGACCAGCGCCGCGCGCTTCAGCGCCACCCGCATCGCATCCGCGCCGTAGAGCAGCACCGCGGCTTCCGAACCCGGCCGGCCGAGCCAGCGGGCGGCGTCGCGGCCCGAGAGTTTCACGGCGCCCACTCCGCGGCGGAGAGGGCAAGGCGCATGAGGATCTGGTCGGCCAGCATGATCGCCAGCCGCCGCTGGGCGTCGCGCTCGGCGGATTCGACCGCGAATGCGGTGGCGGCCGGCAGGTCGGGCGCGCTGACGCCGGTCACCGCGCGTACCCGGCCGCTGGCGGCCGCCGGGCCGCCGCCGATCGGCACTAGGGCGAATTCGGCGCGGCCGATCACGTCGAAGCGGGTGGTGACGCTCTCGGTGGTCAGCGCCACGCCGGTCGTGTCGTAGGCGAGGCTGACGCTGAGGCGATGCGTGGGCTGGTCGGCCGGTCCCAGACGGCTGACCAGGCGCTCGCGCATGGCCAGTCCGGCGACGCCGTCGATCACGCCGACCTCGACCCGTCCGCCCATGCCCGCCGCCGGGCTGCCTTCGTCGTAGAGGGGCGTGAAGCCGCAGCCGGCCGCAACCAGCGGCAGCGCCGCCAGCGAGGCGACCAGTCTGCGCCTAGACCACCACATTCACGATCCGGTCGGGGACCACGATCAGCTTCTTCGGCGTCCCCCCGTTCAGTACCCGCTTGACGGCCTCGTCGGCCATGACCAGCGCCTCGATCTCGGCGCGCTCGGCACCCACTGGGACGACGATCTCCGCCCGGCGCTTGCCGTTGACCTGCACCGGCAGCGTCACCGTCGCCTCGACCAGCATGGCCGGATCGGTGGCGGGCCAGGGCGCGGTGGTCACGAGACCCTCGCCGCCCAGCATCGCCCAGACCTCCTCGGCCAGATGCGGAACCATCGGCGCCATCAGCTGCGCCATGGTGCGCATGGCGAAGGCCCGAGCCGCGGTCATGCCGGGCGCGTCGGCACCAGCATGAGCGATAACATTGGTCAGCTGGTAGAGCCGGGCTATCGCGCGGTTGAAGGCGAAGGCCTCGATGTCTCCGGTCATGTCCCGGATCGCGCGATGGGTCGCGCGCAGGAGCGCCATCGCCTCGTCGCCCGGTTCCGCGCCGTCATCCGCACCGCCGCGAATCCCGTCGGCGAGCCGCCAGACGCGGGCCAGGTGCTTGTGCGCGGCCTCGGCGCCGGCGGCGGTCCATTCGACGTCGCGCTCGGGCGGGCTGTCGGAGAGCACGAACCAGCGCGCGGTATCGGCGCCGTAGCGGGCGATGATCTCCTCGGGGTCGACGACGTTCTTCTTCGACTTCGACATCTTCACCGACGGCCCGACGATCACCGGCGTCCCGTCCGCCAGCCGCGCGCCGTTTTCGTCGCGAACCACCTCGCCCGGCTCGCGCCAGACCGCGCGCCCACCGGCGCCCTCGGTGGCATAGGTCTCGTGGGTGACCATGCCTTGCGTGAAGAGCGCGTCGAACGGCTCGATCGCCTTGGCCGGCAGGTGCCCGGTCCGCTGCATCGCGCGCGCGAAGAAGCGCGAGTAGAGCAGGTGCAGGATCGCGTGCTCAACGCCGCCGATATACTGATCGACGTCCATCCAGTAGTCGGCCGCCTCCGCCTCGGTCGGCGTCTCGGCATGCGGCGCCGTGAAGCGGGCGTAGTACCAGGACGAATCGACGAAGGTGTCCATCGTGTCCGTCTCGCGCCGCGCCGGCCCGCCGCAGGCCGGGCAGGTCGTGTCCTTCCAAGTGGGATGGTGCTCGAGCGGATTGCCGGGACGATCGAATCGCACGTCCTCGGGCAGGCGGACGGGCAGGTTCTCCTTGCGCTCGGGCACGACGCCGCAGGCGGCGCAGTGGACCACCGGGATCGGACAGCCCCAGTAGCGCTGGCGCGAGATGCCCCAGTCGCGCAGGCGGAACTTGGTCACCCCACGGCCCAGTCCGCGCGCTTCGCATTCCGCGATGGCGGCAGCCACCGCCGCGTCGCCGGTCATCACCTCGTCGCCGGCGAAGCGGCGGACATAGGTCACCGGCTGTGTCTTCGGCGGCACATATGCCTCACCGGCAACACCCGCCGCATCCGGCGCGGCCTTGAAGACATCGATCACCGGCAGCCCGTACTTGCGCACGAAGTCGAGGTCACGCTGGTCATGGGCGGGGCAGCCGAAGATGGCGCCGGTGCCGTAGTCCATCAGGATGAAGTTGGCGATCCAGACCGGCAGCTCCCAGCTCGGATCGAGCGGGTGGCGGACGCGGATCCCGGTGTCGAGCCCGCGCTTCTCGGCGGTCTCCAGCTCCTCCTCCGAGGTGCCCATGCGCCGGCATTCGGCCACGAATTCGGCGACCGCGGGATCGGCGGCCTCGAGGCTCCGGGCCAGCGGATGATCCGGCGAGACGGCGACGAAGCTCGCGCCCATCAGCGTGTCCGGCCGGGTGGTGTAGACCTCGATCG
>CAYLHK010000091.1:0-14402 GCA_964383295.1 uncultured Rhodovulum sp. | reverse complement strand
ACGGCGAGTTCACCACGAGCGAGATCGAGTTCCAGATCCGCAACATCATCGTCACCCATTTCACCCAGATCATCGCCTCGGCCGGCATCCCGGTCCTCGACATGGCGGCGAACACGCTGGATCTGGCCAAGATCGTGCATGAGCGCATCACGCCGATGATCGACGACTACGGCCTCTCGCTGCCCGCCTTCATGATCGAGAACATCTCGCTGCCCGAAGAGGTCGAGGCGGCGATGGACAGGCGCACCTCGATGGGCGTCGTCGGCGATCTGTCGCGCTACACCGAGTTCAGTGCCGCCGAGGCGCTGACCCGCGCCGCGGGCAACCCCGGCGGCGGAGGCGAGGGCATCACAGCGGGCATCGGCGCCGGCATGGGGATCGCCATGGCCGAGCGCATGGCCGCCCGCCGCGGCCCCTGGGGCGAGGCCCCGGTCGCCGGCGCCGCCCCGCCCCCGCTGCCGCCGGCCGCCGCGCGCTGGCACGTGGCCGTTGGCGGCGAGGCGAAGGGCCCGTTCACCGAGCCGGAGCTGCGCCACATGGCGGCCGAGGGCACGCTGGCGCGCGACAGCCAGGTCTGGTCGCCCGGCAGCGAGGGCTGGCGGCGCGCGGGCGAGGTGCCCGAGCTTGCGGGCGTGCTCGGCTCGGTGCCGCCCCCGCTGCCCCCCGCCGGCTGAGCCCCGCGATGGAGCTCGCCCGGACCGACGGGGGAGCCCCGACCGAGGACCACCGCTTCCCCTGCCCCGCCTGCGGTGCCGACCTGCGCTATGCGCCGGATGCGATCCTGCTCCGCTGCGACCACTGCGGGCACGAGGAGCCGATCCCAGAGCAGCGCGGCGGCCTGCGCGAGCTGGACCTGCGCGCGGCCGAGCGCAGCGAGCTGCCGCCGGGGGAAATGGAGAGCACCCGCGTCGCGCGCTGTGCCAGCTGCGGGGCGGAGGTCGAGTTCGATGCCGCGATCCACGCGAAGGAATGCCCCTTCTGCGCCTCGCCGATGGTCACCGACACCGGCGTCAGCCGCCATATCAAGCCCCAGGCGCAGCTGCCCTTCCTGCTGACCGAGGCCGACGCCCGCGCCTCCATGCAGCGATGGCTGGGGCGGCGCTGGTTCGCGCCGTCGAACCTGACGCAGTTCGCCCGCGCGCATCGGAAGATGGACGGGATCTACGTCCCCTACTGGACCTACGACGCCGAGACGCGCACCGAATACACCGGCCAGCGCGGCACCGTGCATCACCGCACCCGGCAGGTCAGCGTGATGGTGAACGGCAAGCGCCAGACCCAGATGCAGCAGGTGCCCGAGGTGCGCTGGACCGCCGCCCGCGGCCGGGTGGCGCGCGATTTCGACGATGTGCTCGTGCTCGCGTCGACCAGCCTGCCCAAGAGCTATACCGACGCGCTGGCGCCCTGGGATCTGTCTGCCCTGTCGGCCTATGACCCGCGCTACCTCGCCGGCTTTCGCGCCGAGGGCTACGGCGTGCCGGTCGAGAACGGCTACCGCGAGGCGCGCGAGGTGATGAACAGCGTGATCGCCGGGGACGTGCGCCGCGACATCGGCGGCGACCAGCAGCGGATCAACCGCATGGACACCGAGGTCGGCCGGCTGACCTTCAAGCACGTGCTGCTGCCGGTCTGGATCGCGGCCTACCGCTACGGCGGCAAGACCTATCGCTTCGTGGTCAACGGCCGCACCGGCACCGTCGCCGGCGAGCGACCGTATTCGACATTCAAGATCGTGCTTGCGATCCTCGTCGGACTGTTGCTCGCTGCGGCCATCGCCTTTCTCCAGATCAGCGAGATGTGACCGCATGGATCGACACCGCCTCATCCCCCTCCTGCTCGCGCTCGTCGTTGCGGCCGCGCCGCTGGCCGCCCAGTCCGAACTGCCGCCCGAGGTGCTCGAAGCGACCGAGATGGCGATGGCCGACTGCGAGGAGATGGGGGGCACGCCCGAGGTGCTGCCGGCCTATGCCACGCGGATCGACCTCAACGGCGACGGGGTGCCCGACATCCTGACTGATCTGGCCGGCTTGCAGTGTACCGATGCCTGGAGCGCCTTCTGCGGCTCGGCCGGCTGCCCGGTGACCGCCTGGCTGTCGCAGCCCGACGGGCGCTTCGCGCGGTTCGATTTCGGGCATCTGCAGGCCTTCGAGTTCGCCGACATGGCCGACGGGCTGCCGGTGCTGCGCACGCATTATCATGGCGCCTTCTGCGGCGAAGGGCAGGCAGGCGCCGACGGGTGCACGCGGCTCTGGACCTTCACCAGCGACACGCCCGACCTTCCGGCGCTGGAAGGCGCGGTGGTGGCGGAGGCAGATGTCGTCGAAGCGGCGGCCGCGCCCGCCTTCTCGCCCCCGCCGGATCTTGCGCCCGGCTGGACGTTGCGCGAGGTGCCGGGCAGCACGCCGCTGGCGCTCGCCGGCGGGGTCGGCCGGATCGCCTATCTCGCCGGCTTCTGCCTGCAGGGCCAGCCGTTTCTCAGCATCCGCCTCGACCCGGCGCTGGACCAGGAGGTGGTGCGCTTCGGCTTCGCCTTCAGCCAGGGGCCGATCGAGGCCGAGGCGCGGTTCGAGCCCACCGCCGACGGTGCGCATGTCGTCCCGCTCGCCGGCAGCGACCTGCCCGCCCGCCTCGCCGGCCGGGACAGTCAGGTCGAGATCAGCATCGAGGGCACCAGCACCGGCGTCCTGTCGCTGTCAGGCTCGACCCGCGCGCTTCGCGCCGCCCTGGCGGACTGCCCGGCGGGCTGAAGGTCTCCTCGAGACCCTTCGCGCCTCATGCGATGTCCATGTGATCACTTCGCGGATTTGTCCGTCGACACATCCGCGCGCGCCTGCCTGCCCCTTGGCAGGCGCGGTAAACCGTGCCGCCCAGGCAGGCGCGCGCGGATTACGAGCCGACGGGAATGCCCAACACCCCTCGGCCTCCGCGCTCACGCGCTCCGGCCGACGAACCCGCGCGAAGCAGTGCTTCGCAAGGGCGGGTTCGGAAGAAGAGCCGGTGCGCGAAGCAGTCACCCGAAAACCGCCTCAGATTGCCGATCCTGTCCCCACTAGCCCGTCAGCAGGCCCCGCGGGCGCAGATCAGCTCGAGAAACCGAGCGTTCTGGCCCGGAGACGCCGCCGCCGGTGCGGCCGGACAGCTCAGCTCGCGGCCCGGCTCCAGCCCGGCCAGCGCACAGGGCGAGACGAGCCAGTCCGCCGGCAGGTCGGTCATGTCGACGCTCTCCCAGGCGGGATGCCCCGCCGCCTGCAGCTGGCCGATCCGGCTGGCGATGAGTTGCGCGGCGTCCCCCACCGCCGCGCAGCTTGCCCGGTGATAGGCATTGCCGTTGGCCGAGAAATCAAAGGTCATCAGCACGCTGCGCACCGAGATCGTCGCGACCCCCTCCGGCGCCACCGGATAGGCCCCGGGCGTGATCCGGGCAGGCATGTAGAGGCCGGTCAGCACCGGTTGCGACAGCTCGACGAGATGGAACCGCGCGGGGTCGAGCTGCGGGTCCGCCAGCAGCGGCGAGGGCACGCCGTCGACCAGAAACATCGCGTCGATCTCGCCGGCGAGCAGCGCGTCCAGCGCCGCCTGCGGCGCAAGGTCCTCGACCAGCGCCCCGGGCTCCACGCCGGTCAGATCCATGAGCAGCCCCGCCGTCAGCCGGGTGCCGGAACCCTCCTGCCCGAGCGACACCCGCCGACCGCCCAGATCGGCGAGGCCCGCCAGTTCGCGCCGCGCGAGGACGTGCACCGCCTGCGCATTGAGCGGCATCGCCACCCGCAGCCCCTGCGCCATCCGGCGCAGCGCGGTCTCCCGCGGCGCCAGCGTGCGGATGTATTCCAGCGCATCCTCCTGCACGAGCCCGAGCTGCACCCCGGGCCGGTCGCGCACCGCCGCCGCATTCGCCATCGAGCCCGCGCTCGGCATCGGCGTGATCGCGACGCCGCAGGCAGCCCCCTCGGCCGCGAGATCGCCCGCGATCACCGGGGCGAGCGTGCCCTCGGGCCCGGAGACCAGTCCCGCGCCCTGCGCGAGGGCATGACCCGGCGCCAGCAGCGCCAGCATCCCGGTCGCGAGACAGGCCGCCAGCCGCATCTCAGCAATCCCCCAAGGCGCGGACCAGCGCGGCGGCAGTCCAGCGGTTGATCCGGGCGACGCTGTCACCCAGCGCGTCGGTCACGCAGGCCCCCTCGCTCAGCGCCACGGTCAGCGCCGCCAGTGCCGGGCCGCCGGCCCCCTCCAGCCCGGGCGCCGAGGCCACCGCAGCCGCCACGCCCGCCTGCGGCCGAGGCGCGCCCTGCCGCCGGTCGGGCACGACCGCCGCGGTCTGCAAAGGGGTCTCCACCTGCGTCTCCACCGGCCCTGCTGCGGCGGCAACCGGCTGCGCCGCGCGAGCCTGCGCCTCGAGGGTGGCCAGCTCGGCCGCCGCCGCGTCGCGCGTCGCCAGCAGGTCCGCAAGCTGCGCGCCCACCTCGTCCACGTCGGCCTCCAGCTCCGTGCGACGCGCCTCGGCCGCGGCGACCGCGGCGTCGACCTCGGCCAGGCGCGCATCGCGGTCCTGCGCCGCAGATGCCGCCGCTGCCTGGGTCTCGTCCAGGAGCTGCCGCGCGCGGGCGAGATCCTCCTCGGCGCGCGCATGCTCGGCGGCACGCTCGGCGATCTCGCGCTCGAGCCGGGCCAGCACGGCCTGCCTGTCGCCCGCCTCGTCGAGCGCCGCCCGCGCGGCATCGACCTCCCCGCGCAAACCGGCAAGCTCGGCCGCGACCGCATCCCGCGCGCCCTGCGCCGCGGCGAGCTCGGCATCCAGGGCCGCAATCTCGCCGGCCAGATCCGCGCGCTGGAACTCCAGCTCCTCGAGCTCGGCGCGGATGATCGCGATCGCCTCGGGGCCGAGGCGCTCCAGATCCTGCGCGCCAGCGCCGGCCGCAAGGCACAGGCCCAGCAGCGCGGCGGGAAGCAGGAGCGTGGGGCGAAGTCGGGACGTCACGCGCGGCCTATTCCTGGATCCAGACGTCGAGCCGACCTGGAGCCGCGTCCTGCAGGAGCCGGCTGTAGTCGCGGATGCCGAGCTCGATCCCCTGGGTCTGCACGGCCCCGCGCACGAAGGCCGCCAGCGCCTCGGCCGCCGCCGCATCCTCGGGCCAGTAGTAGCCGACGCGCGAGGCGGCGATCGGAAAGGGAAGAACCTCAACCTGAACCGGACCATAGCCGGCGGCGTCCAGCGCGGCGGCCAGCGCATCGCGATCCGCCTCGGCCAGGTTCGGGCCGACGCGCAGGCGCACCGCCCCGGGCACCGCGGCCGGGGCTGCCGCAATCTCTTCGTCCACCACTGCCTCGTCCGGCACCGGCACCACGGCGACTGCCTCCGGCTGCACCACCGGCTGGGCCGGCGGCGGCGCCACGGCGCTCTCGAGGGGCGCCTCGTCCATCGCCGAATTGCGGAACACCAGCGCCGCGCCAACGGTCGCCAGCGCGACCGAGACGCCGACGGCGACGGCGATCCAGACGCCGACAAGACGCGGGCGATACGGCAGCGGCTGACGCTCGCCCTCGTGGCGCCGCGGGGCGTCCTGGCGATCGGGCGGCGGCTGCTTCTGCGCCCCCGAGGGAGATCCGGTCAGCGGAGGAGTGGACGCAGGCGGGGCAGCGCGCGTGACGTTGGGCGCATCATCGGCCTTGGGGGTGCTGCGCCAGGGGCCGGAGACCGCACCGGCGCGGATCCGGTCCTGCCGCCCCCAGTTCTCGGCGACGCGGCCAGGCCTGCGGCCGTCGTTCCCGTCGATTCCCATTCGAGCACCCGTAAACACCGCCCGCGGAACGCGCACGGTGACCGCGGTATAATAGGCAAAGCGACCCAAGCCCGAAAGTCCCAATGCCCGGCTTGATTAAGCCGCCGCCCCGCGCTCAGCCGGAGGTCGCAGCGCGGTACCACTCGATGATGCTGCGCCGCTCGCCGGGCTCCATGAAGGTGATGTTGCCCGGCGGCATGGCGTGGCTGCGGCCGGCCTGCAGGTAGATCTCGCGCGCATGCCGGGCGATCTCGGCGTCGGTCTCCAGCACCACCCCCTTGGGCGCGTGGAGGAGGCCCGGCCAGTAGACCTCGGACGCGTGGCACATCGAGCAGCGGCCGCGCACCGTGTCGGCCACGGCCGCGAAGCCCTCGGCCTCGGCGAAACGCGCCTCCCTCGGCGAGAGGCCGGCCAGTTCCTCGCGCTGGCTGCCGGGCGCGGTCGAGAGCCAGGCGATCAGGATGAAGAGGATGACGGTGGCCAGCCAGGTCCAGCTCGGGCCCTTGCCGGTCGCGTGCAGGGTGTTGAAGTAGTGGCGGATGGTCACGCCCATAAGGAAGACGAGGCTCGCGATCAGCCAGTTCCACTCCGTCGCGAAGGCGAGCGGATAGTGGTTCGAGAGCATCAGGAACAGGACCGGCAGGGTCAGGTAATTGTTGTGGGTCGAGCGCAGCTTGGCGATCTTGCCGTATTTCGGGTCCGGCGCGCGGCCGGCGCGCAGGTCGGCCACCACGATCTTCTGGTTCGGGATGATGATGAAGAAGACGTTGGCCGTCATGATCGTGGCGGTGAAGGCGCCGAGATGCAGGAGCGCCGCGCGGCCCGAGAAGACCTGAGTGTAGCCCCAGGCCATGACGACGAGGATGGCGAAGAGCACCAGCATCAGCGTGGTGGGGTTCTCGGCCAGCCTCGACTTGCAGAGGTTGTCGTAAAGCAGCCAGCCGATCGAAAGCGAGGCGAGCGAGATCAGGATCGCGACCCATACCGGCAGGTCGGCCACGTTGCGATCGACCAGGAACAGATCCGCCCCGGCGTAGTAGACGATGGCCAGCAGCGCGAAGCCCGAGAGCCAGGTGGCGTAACTCTCCCACTTGAACCAGATCAGATGCTCGGGCAGCCGCTCGGGCGCCACCATGTACTTCTGGATGTGATAGAAGCCGCCGCCATGCACCTGCCACTCCTCGCCGGAGGCGCCAGGCGGCAGATCGGGGGACTTCCTCAACCCGAGGTCGAGCGCGACGAAATAGAAGGACGAGCCGATCCAGGCGATGCCGGTAATGACGTGCAACCAGCGCACCGCGAAGGACAGCCACTCCCACATGATCGCGAATTCGTACATTCCGCCCTCCGACTGATTGGCACGAACCTGTCAGAAACATCGCGCGCGGGAAATGGCGCTCTTGCCCGAATCCGCTCAGCCGCGCGCTTTGGTTGCGTGACAGGCGGAAACGGTGTCATCTGACCCGATGAAGGCCTGCCCCCAGGGCCTGACGAGGTATTTTCGGCCATGGACGGCCATATGATCCTGCTGAACCTTTTCGGCGGCGTCGCCCTGCTGCTCTGGGGCACGCATATGGTCCGCAGCGGAATCCTGCGCGGGTTCGAGACCGCGATCCGCGCAGCGATGGCGCGCGCCGCCGGCAACCCCCTGCGCGCCGCGGCCGCCGGCATGGTCGCGGCCACCGCGATGCAGAGCGCCACGGCCACCGCCGTGCTGCTGACGGGGTTCGTCGGCCGGGGATTGATCGCGCTGCCGGCGGCCCTGGCGATGATGCTCGGGGCCGATCTGGGCACGACGCTCGCCGTGCAGGCGCTGTCGCTGGATCTCGGCGCGCTCGTCCCGCTCCTGCTGGTCGCGGGTGTCGCGACGGCCCGCCTGGCAACCGGCGCGCGCGGCGCGCAGTTCGGGCGGATCTGCATCGGCTTCGCGCTGATCCTGCTTGCGCTGCAGCTCATCGTCGCTGCCTCCGCGCCCCTGCGTGAGAGCGAGGTGACCGCGCTCATGCTGTCGCGGCTCGAGCGCGATCCCATCCTCGCGGTCATCCTCGGCGCGCTCTTCACATGGCTGATGCATTCGAGCGTCGCCTTCGTGCTCTTCGTCATCTCGCTGGCCTCGGCCGGCGTTCTCGGCCTGCCGCTCGCCTTCACGCTGGTCCTCGGCGCCAATGCCGGGGCGGGTCTCACGGCGATCGGGCTTGGTCTCGGCGCACCGCTGGCCGCGCGCCGGGTGCTCTACGGCAATCTCGGGTTCCGGGTGATCGGGGCGCTGATGTTCCTTCCCCTGGTCGGTCCGCTGAGCGACATGGCTGCCACGGCTGCCGGCGCAGACGGCGGCGGCCGGCTGATCGCGCATTTCCACACGCTCTTCAACCTGGCGCTCCTGGTGGTGTTCCTGCCGCTCACGGGCGTCGCCGCGCGGCTCGCCGAGCGCATCTGGCCCGACCCCGCGCCGGGAAGCGCCTCGCCCACCCATCTCGAGCACCTCGACCCCGCGCTCCTGAACCGGCCGCCGCTGGCGCTGGCGGCCACGGTGCGCGCGACGCTGGCGCTGGCCGACAAGGTGGAGCTGATGCTGCGCGAGACGATCCACGCCTTCGAGGGCACGGGCGCGCGGCGCATCCGCGAGTTGCGCGAGCTCGAGGAGGAGGTCGATGCCCAGCAGGAGGAGATAAAGCTCTATCTGGCGCGGCTTATGCAGCAGGGCCTGAGCCCCGAGGAGAGCGCGCAGGTGCTCGAACTGGTGCTGCTCACGACCAATCTCGAACACATGGGCGACATCATCGACAAGGGCCTGCTTCAGCTGGCGCTGAAGAAGCTGAACCGGGGGCTGCGGTTCTCCGAGGCGGGCTGGTCCGACATCCGCGCCTTCCACGAGCTGATCGCCGAACAGATGCGCCGGGCCCTCGCGGTCTTCGTCTCACGCGACCCCGACATGGCCCGCGCGATCGTGGCGGAAAAGGACCGCCTGCGCGACGAGGAGATCCGGGCGACCGAACGGCATTTCGCCCGGCTGCGCGACGGCATGCCCGAGACGATCGAGACCAGCGCGCTGCATCTCGACGTGCTGCGCGACCTCAAGCGGATCAACGGGCACCTGACGACGATCGCCTATCCGATCCTCGAGCAATCGGGGGAACTGCGCGGCAGCCGGCTTCGCGCCAGAATGGACAGGCCGGGAGGCAAGCGTGGCAAGGGCCTCGGGCCGGACAAGACACGATCCTCCGGCGCAGCCTGACGCGGCCGAGAAACCGACAAGGGAGCCAGGCTGATGAAGGACGGGGACATGCACGGCCCACTGGACCCCGACCGCTTCAGCGCCGAGGCGACGGTCCTGCGCGAGACCCTGCTCGACGCTCAGTTCGACCTGGCCGAGCGCCGCAGCCGCGCGGTCCTGATCCTCTTGAATGGCGCCGACGGCACCGGCAAGGGCGAGGTGCTGAACCGCCTCTACGAATGGCTGGACCCGCGCACCGTCTCCAGCCTTGCCTATGACATCACCGACCGCACCGAGCGGCGCCAGCCGCCCGCCTGGCGCTACTGGCGCGACCTGCCGGCGCGTGGGCGCATCGGGGTGATGATCGGATCGTGGTACCACAGCCTGCTGCTCGAGCGCGCCACCGGCAAGCTCGGCGCCAAGGCCTTCAAGGCCGGGATCGAGGATGCCACCCGCATGGAAGCGATGCTTCAGGCGGATGCGATCGAGGTCGTGAAGATCTGGCTGATGCTCGGGGGCAGCAAGCGCGCGAAGTCCGATCCCGGCGCGCCGCCGGGCAGCCCCGGCAACCCGCTGGTGCGCGAATGGGCCGAGATCGACACCAAGAAGGAACGCCGCCGCGTCGTCGAGACCGCCCGCGAGATGATCGCCGCCTCCGGCGACGGGGCGACGCCCTGGCACCTCGTCGATGCCGAGGACCGGCGCGCGCGGGACCTCGAGGTCGGCCGCCTCGTCCTTGGCGCGCTGCGCACCGCCGCGGCCCGCAAGCCGCCACGACCCGTGAAGCCGCCGGCGCGCGCCCGGCGGATCACCGCAACGCCGGCGGTGCTGCCGACGCTCGATCTCGGCGTCAGCCTCGACAAGGACAGCTACGAGACGGCGCTGGCCGCGGCCCAGGCGCGGATCTTCGTCCTGACGCAGTCGGCCGCCTTTCGCGACCGGGCGCTGGTCTGCGCCTTCGAGGGCACCGACGCGGCCGGAAAGGGCGGCGCGATCCGTCGCCTGCGCAGCGCGCTCGACCCGATCCACAGCCGGTTCCACGCGATCGCCGCCCCCAGCGACGAGGAACTGGCGCATCCCTACCTCTGGCGCTTCTGGCGCCGCATCCCGCCGCGCGGGCAGGTCGGCGTGTTCGACCGCAGCTGGTACGGGCGCGTGCTGGTCGAGCGGGTCGAGGGCTATGCCGCCCGCGTCGACTGGAAGCGCGCCTATCCCGAGATCAACGATTTCGAGGAACAGCTGACCAGGGCCGGCTATATCGTGCACAAGTTCTGGCTGGCGATCGACGACGCCGAGCAGCTCGCCCGCTTCGAGGCGCGCAAGGAGACCCCGCACAAGCGCTTCAAGATCACCGAGGACGACTGGCGCAATCGCGCCAAGGCGCCGCTCTACGCCGCAGCCGTCGAGGACATGATCGCGCTGACCTCGACGCCGAACGCGCCATGGACGCTGGTCGAATCCAACTGCAAGCATTTCTCGAGGGTCAAGATCCTGCGCACCCTCGCCGAGCGCCTGGAGGCCGAGCTCTGAGCGGGGCTCAGCCGAACGTCTCGACCCGCGGATAGCGATAGGCCATCGCCAGCCCGCGCACGACGAAGAGGATGATGAGCGACGCCCACAGCCCATGGTTGCCCCAGGCCGGAACCAGAAGCATGAGCGCCACTGCGTAGATGCCGCTCGCCATCACCATCGCGTTGCGCATTTCCCGCGAGCGGGTGGCGCCGATGAAGATGCCGTCGAGCATGAAGGCGGCCACCCCGGCGAGCGGGGCCGCGACCATCCACGGCAGGTAGTCGCGCGCCGCCAGGCGCACCTCGGGCGAGGTCGTCATCACGTCGATCGCCAACGGGCCGATGATCAGGAACGCCGCCGAGAGAACCGCCGCGAGACCCACGCCCCATTGCGCCGCGAAAACGGATGCGCGCCGCACCTCCGCACGCCGCCGCTGGCCGACGGCATTGCCGACCAGCGCCTCGGCAGCAAAGGCAAAACCGTCGAGTGCATAGGTGGTTACGGCCAGAAACTGAAGAAGTACCTGATTGGCTGCGAGCGTCACGTCGCCGAGGCCCGCGCCGAGAAAGAGAAAGCTGGTCCAGCTCGCCTGCAGCAGCACCGAGCGGATCAGGATGTCGCCGTTGACCGTGGCCATGCGCCGGAGCCGCCCCGCATCGAGCACCTGCGCCCAGGAGGCCATCGCGCCGCGGGCGAGCGCGTCACGGCAGAGCCAGAGCCCGAGACCGAGGCCCGACCACTCGGCGATCAGCGTCGACACGGCCACGCCGCCGACGCCCCAGCCCATGCCGAGCACGAACAGGATCGACAGCAGGATGTTCAGCCCGTTCATCAGGAGCTGCAGCACCAGCACGCCGCGCGCCCGCTCCATGGCGATCAGCCAGCCGGTGATCGCAAAGAGCGCGATCGTCGCCGGAGCGCCCCAGATGCGGATGCCGAGATAGGTCCGCGCCAGCGCCTCGACCTCCGTCGAGGCCGGCGCCAGACGGAAGGCGGCCCAGAAGATGCCCGCCTGCCCGACGATCATCACGAGCCCCGCCGCGCCGCCGATCAGCAGGCCGCGCATCAGCAGCGCGCGCGCCTCGCCCTCATCGCCCGCCCCGTGCGCCTGCGCGGCGAGGCCGGTGGTGCCCATGCGCAGGAAGCCGAATATCCAGTAGACCGAGACCAGGATCACCGCGCCGAGGCCGACCGCGCCGATCGGTGCCGCCTCGCCGAGCTGGCCGATGACCGCGGTATCCACCAGCCCCAGCAGCGGAACCGTCACATTGGAGAGGACGATCGGCAGGGCTGTGGCAAGGACGCGGCGATGGGTGATCGCCTCAGCCATCGCCGCCCGGTCCGCCGACCGCATCTGCGCCGGCCGGCATCAGGAAATGCCCGGTCGCCTGGGCGAACAGCCGCGCGCGGTTGTCCTGCCAGGCCTCGACATGCACCGAGGCATAGCGGCGGCCCATGCGGTTCACCCGCGCCCGTGCATAGGCATCGCGCGGCAGGCCGGTGCGCAGATAGTCAACGGTGAAGTCGATCGTCTTCGGCATCGGCGGGAAGCGCCCGGCCTCGATCGCGGCCGCCGCCTCGCCGCCGCCCTCCATCCGCTCCCAGACCACCTGCCAGGCCAGTTCCATGATCGCGGCGATCTCGAGAAACGCCCCGGTCGCCCCGCCGTGCAGGGCCGGCAGCACCGGATTGCCGATCAGCTTCTGGTCAAAGGGCAGCCGTGCGGTCAGCTCGTCGCCGCGCCGCTCGAAGACGACGCCGAGATGGCGGATGTAGGGAACACCGTCGACCATCCGCGCCAGCGCGGCGTCGCGGCGCTGCTTGACCACCTGGACCGGCTCGGGGGGCGGACGGCGGCTCATCACCGCTCCACCGTGAAGGCGCCGTGCGAGGCCGCCACCGGCTCGTCGGGCGTGTCGGTATAGGCAAGCGCGCGCACGAAGGCGACCGAGCGCGTCATCCGAAAGCACTCGGCCCGCGCATAGATCCGCCGGCCCGGCTGTGCCGCCCGCATGTAGTCGATGCGCAGGTCGATCGTCGCCGTCGCCACCGGCGCGCTGGCATGTGCCATCACGGCGGCCCCCGAGCAGGTGTCGAGCAGCGCCGTCACCACGCCCCCATGCAGCACACCGGTCTCGGGATCGCCGACGAAGCGCGCATCATAGTCGAGCGCCATCACCACCCAGCCCTCGCCGATCTCGACCACGTCCATGCCGAGGTCGCGCGAATGCGGGATCGCCTGGATGAACTGCCGGGCGATGCGGGCCTTCTGCGCGCTGGCGTCCTCGACGTCCATGATTTCCTCGGCTGGCGGGCGGCGCCACATGGCCACAATCGGCGGCGAGGTTCAAACGGAAAGCATGGCTGTTGACCGGCCGCGGATCGCAGCCATCATCCCCGGGCACGACGCCCGCATCTCCGGAGGACGCCATGGCGAAGCCTGTGATCAATCTCGACGAGCTGCCGTTCGACGACATCGAGGACAACGGCATCTACGCCTCCAGCCGCGCCCTGTTCAGCGACGGGATCGGCGCGCGCCAGCTCGGCTACAACCTCACCGTGCTGCCGCCGGGCAAGGTGCAATGCCCGTTCCACAGCCACCACGGCGAGGAGGAGATGTTCCTGATCCTGGAGGGCGAGGGCGAGCTGCGCTTCGGCGAGGCGCGCTATCCGCTGCGCCCGCTCGACGTCATCGCCTGCCCTACCGGCGGCGCCGAGGTGGCGCACCAGATCATCAACACCGGCGCCGTGCCCATGCGCTACCTGGCGCTGTCGAACCGCTCCGATCTCGATGCCTGCGAGTATCCCGATTCGGGCAAGATCAGCGTCGTCACCGGCCGGCCGGGCGTGCCCGGCATCTACAAGATGTTCCGCGCCGAGGAGACGGTCGACTACTACGACCGCGAACCGTCCTGAGCCTGGCGGCGCATTCGCGACGTCAGGAACGCCATCTAAGCTGCTGAATTAAATCCGCCTTCAGCGCGACGCCTTCTCGGCGATACCGGAGCGCCCCTCGCGCCGCTCGAGCTCGGCGAGGATCTCCGGCCAGGCGACATCCGCCGCCCGGAGCATCACCTGCAGGTGGTAGAGCACGTCCGCCGCCTCGTGGACCAGCCCGGCCCTGTCGCCGCTCGCCGCGGCCACGATCGCCTCGACGGCTTCCTCGCCGAACTTCTCGGCGCATTTCGCCCTGCCCTTCGCCAGCATCGCGGCGGTGTGCGAGCTGGCCGGATCGGCGGCGGCGCGGGCCGCGATCGTCGCGAAGAGCCTTGAGAGCGTGTCGGTCATGTCTGCCTCACCGGGATGCCGGCCGCGGCCATTGCCGCCTTGGCCTCGCCGATCGAATGGGTGCCGAAATGGAAGATCGAGGCGGCGAGCACCGCCGAGGCATGGCCCTCGGTCACGCCCTCGACCAGATGGCTCAGCTCGCCCACCCCGCCCGAGGCGATCACCGGGATGCCGACCGCATCCGCGACCGCGCGCGTGAGCGGCAGGTTGTAGCCCGCCCGCGTCCCGTCGCGGTCCATCGAGGTCAGCAGGATCTCGCCCGCCCCGCGCCGCTGCATGTCGCGGGCAAACGCCACCGCATCGATGCCGGTCGCCCGCGTGCCGCCATGGGTGAAGATCTCCCAGCGGCCGGGCGCGACGGTCTTGGCATCGATCGCCACCACGATGCACTGCTCGCCGAAGCGGCTGGCGGCCTCGCCGACCACCTCGGGCCGCGCCACGGCGGCGGTGTTGAAGCTGACCTTGTCGGCACCGGCCAGCAGCAGGGCGCGCACGTCGTCAGGGCTGCGCACGCCGCCGCCGACGGTCAGCGGCATGAAGCACTGCTCGGCGGTGCGGCTCGCAAGATCGAGGAGGGTGCCGCGGTTCTCCTGGCTGGCGGAGATGTCGAG
>CAYLHK010000090.1:0-14684 GCA_964383295.1 uncultured Rhodovulum sp. | reverse complement strand
GGCGGGCAGTTCCTCGTTGGGGTAGCGGATCGAAAAGCGGCGCGAGTAGTTCTCGCGCACCTTGGCGTTGGTGTAGCGCAGGCCCGCCCATTCGCCGAAGCGCGCCACATCCATGCCGAAGACGTCATGGCCGGGATCGCCGGTGGTCATCCAGTTGGCAAGCACCAGCCCTACCCCGCCGCCCTGGGAGAAGCCCGCCATCACCGCGCAGGCGCACCAGAAGTTGGTGAGACCCTGCACCGGGCCGACCAGCGGGTTGCCGTCCGGGGCGAAGGTGAAGGGGCCGTTGACGATCTGTTTGATCCCCGCCCGCTCCAGTGCGGGGAAATGGCGGAAGCCGACCTCGAGGCTCGGCGCGATCCGGTCGAGGTCGGGGGCGAGCAGCTCGTGGCCGAAGTCGCAGGGGGTGTGGACAGGCGACCAGGGGCGCGCGTCCTTCTCGTAGGTGCCGAGCAGGACGCCGTCGCGTTCCTGGCGGGTGTAGATCTCGCCCTTGAAGTCGATGACGCCGATCATCTCGCGGCCGGTGGCGGCGTTGAATTCGGCGACCTCGGGCATCGGCTCGGTCAGGAGATACATGTGCTCCATGGCGAGCACAGGCAGCTCGAGCCCGACCATGCGGCCGACCTCGCGTGCCCAGAGGCCGCCGGCGTTGACGACGTGCTCGGCGCGGATGGTGCCGTGTTCGGTGACGACATTCCAGGTGCCGTCCGCGTCCTGGGTGAGTTCGACCACGCGGTTGCGCAGCACGATGGTGGCGCCGAGCGCCTGCGCGGCCTTGGCATAGGCGTGGGTGGTGCCCGACGGATCGAGATGGCCCTCGACCGGATCCCAGAGCGCGCCGACGAAATGCGACGGATCGAGGAGCGGGAACATAGTCTGCGCCTCGGCGGGCGTGATGAGTTCCGTCTCCATGCCGAGGCAGCGGCCCTTGGCATGGGTGGCGCGCAGGAAGTCCATGCGCTCGGGGCTGTCGGCGAGCATGACGCCGCCGGTCAGGTGCAGCCCGCAGGACTGGCCGGAGACCTCTTCGAGCTCGCGGTAGAGGCCAACGGTGTAGGCCTGCAGCTTGGCGACGTTGGGGTCGCCGTTGAGGGTATGGAAGCCCCCTGCCGCGTGCCAGGAGGAGCCGGAAGTGAGCTCGGATCGCTCGATGAGCATCGCGTCGGTCCAGCCGGCGCGGGCGAGGTGGTAGAGGCAGGAGGCGCCGACGACGCCTCCGCCGATGACGACGACGCGTGCCTCGCTGCGCATGAGGCCCCCTAGTCTGCGACCAGCGCCTCGACCATATCCGAGCCCGGATCGGCCAGCGCATCGATCACGTTGAAGTGGTGGTGCTCCGGCGCGACCACCTCCGAGATGTCGGCGCCGAGCCCGGTCCAGACATTGGCGAGGAGCGCGTTCTGGCGGACGAACTCCGGACGCTCGGCGCCGCCGACCCAGGCGATGACCCTGCTGCCCGGCCGCGGGATGAGGAGCGCGGGGCTCTCGGCGGCGGCCTCGGCGGCATCAAGCTGAAGGGTGGCGTTGAGCTTCGTGGCCATGAGCGGGCGCAGGTCATGCACGCCGCTGATCGAGAGGGTGCGGCGGATGCGGGCGAGCGTCGCGGGTTTCAGGCCCGTGTCGGTACAGATCTGGCGCGTGACGAGATGGCCGCCGGCGGAGTGGCCGGCGAGCAGGATGGGGCCGCGGACGGTGGCGGCGGCGGTCTCGATGGCGGCGCGGATGCTGCGGGTGATCGACGCGATGCGGGCCTCGGGGGCCAGCGGATAGGAGGGCATGGCCACGGCCCAGCCGCGGGCGAGCGGACCGGCGGCGAAATGCGACCAGAAGTCGCGGTCGAAGCGCAGCCAGTAGCCGCCATGGACGAAGACGACGAGACCCGCGGGCGTCGTCTCGGGCAGGAAGAGGTCGGCGCGCTCGCGCGGGTGATGGCCGTAGGGCAGATCGGTGCGGCAGCGGTCGGGCGCGCAGGCGGCGCGGAAGGCGGCGGCCTCGGCCTTCCAGCGATCGGGCCAGGCGGGGCCGCCCGGGATGTGGTCGGCGTTGTTGTAGGCGGCGTCCCAGTCGGCGATCATCAGAAGGCCTTGAAGGTCAGCGTCGTCAGGGTGCGGTCGATATGGGGGATGCCGCGGATGTGGTCGGCGACGAAGCGGCCGACGTCCTCGCCCTCGGGGATGTAGACCTTCATGATCAGATCGTATTCGCCCGAGGTCGAGTAGAGTTCCGAGGCGAATTCGCGGTCATAGATGGCATCGGCCACCTCGTAGGTGCGGCCGGGCGTGCAGCGCAGCTGGATGAAGACGCAGATCAAGGGTCCCTCCCGTTTGGGCCCACACTGCCGCGCGGGCGCGCGCTGTGCAACGAGGATAAGGCAGCGCGCGGCGCATCCGCTGCCGCGAGGTCATTCGCACGCGTGCGAATCCTGTCAAATTGCTGATTTTGAAGAGATTTCCCCGCAGAGTTCACCCTTTGGCAATGGTTGTTCATATTTGGGCCGTCCCGGCGGGGCCGGCCCACAGGATATGGCGAGGTTGGGGGATCTTCGGGCGTGCCGGCACCAGATTCTGGGTAACGAAACCGCGCGGCACGGGCAGCTCGCCGATGGCGGGGGGCTGGCGGGTCGTGTAACGTCGTGGCCTGCCCCCTCCGGAAGAGCGACAAGATGACTGACAGGATCCCCGTATTCGACGGACACAACGATCTCCTGCTGCGGGTCTGGCGCGCCGCGCCGGAGGAGCGCGACCGGATGTGGGTCGAGGGCGGTGCGGGCGGGCATCTCGACCTGCCGCGGATGCGGGCGGGCGGTTTCGCCGGCGGGCTCTTCGCGATCTTCGTGCCCTCGCCCGGGGGCACGGGGCTCGACATGCTGATGGGGCGACCGAGCTATGCCCTGCCCCTGCCCGATCCGATCCCGGCGCGCGAGGCCGCACGGCCGGCGCTGGAGATGGCCGGGCTGCTGCTGCGGCTGGAGCGGGCGTCGGGGGGCGGGCTGCGGGTCTGCCGGAGCGCGGGCGAGATCCGGGAGTGCCTGGCCGCCGGGGTGATCGCAGCGGTCATGCACATGGAGGGCGCCGAGGCGATCGGGCCGGATCTCGACATGCTGCATCTGCTTCATGCGGCGGGGCTGCGCTCGCTGGGGCCGGTCTGGAGCCGGCCGACGATCTTCGGGCATGGCGTCCCCTTCGCCTTTCCCGCCGATCCTGACACCGGCCCCGGGCTGACGGCGGTGGGCAAGGATCTGGTGCGCGAATGCGAGGCGCTGCGCATCCTGATCGACCTGTCGCATCTGAACGCGGCCGGCTTCGAGGATGTGGCGCGGCTGACGGCGGGGCCGCTGGTCGCCAGCCATTCGAATGCGCATGCGCTCTGCCCGTCGAGCCGCAACCTGACCGACCGGCAGCTCGACCAGATCCGCGAGCGCCGGGGCATGGTGGGGCTGAACTTCGCCACCAGCTTCCTGCGACCGGACGGGCAGTCGGACGCCGATACCGGCTGGGAGCCAGTGCTGCGGCACCTGGACTATCTGATCGAGCGTCTGGGCGAGGACCATGTGGGGCTGGGCTCGGACTTCGACGGAGCGACGATCCCGGCGGCCATCGGCGATGCCGCGGGCCTGCCTGCGCTGACCGCCGCTATGCAGGCCCATGGCTACGACGATGCGCTGATGGCGAAGGTCTGCCGGACGAACTGGCTGGCGGTGCTGGAGCGGGCCTGGGGCAAATAGCGATTCGTGCAGCGGTCCCGCATCTGGCGAGCCGGTGGCGCGGAACTGCTCGCCAACTGACAAACAGGCACGAATGGCCACGGAAAGTACACCGCAAGATGGTGTCCCCGCTTGGCCATCCTCAGCATATTGTGTTATCAGAGCAACAGAGCCGGCAAGAAGTCCGGCGACAGGCATGAAGTTTCGAGCATGAAGGAGCCCTCAATGAGCGCTTGGACCCGTCGCGGCTTTCTGGTGGCCGCGGGATGCGGCGGTGTTGCGGCCTGCACCTCGCAGCCGGCAACCGAGAGCCCGCGCGACCGGATCGACCGTGACGTCGATGCCGCGCTGTCGGAGCTCTACCAGAACGTCCCCGGTGCGCAGGAGCTGGGCGCGATCTCGGAGGGGATCCTTATCATCCCCAAGATCCGCAAGGTCGGCTTCTTCGCCAGCGGCGCCTATGGCGAGGGGGCGCTGATCATCGGCCCGGCCAAGGTGGAATACTATTCGCTGAGCGCGGCGGGGATCGGGTTCACCTTCGGTGCGGCCGAGTTCAACCAGGCGCTGTTCTTCCAGAGCCCGCAGGCGCTGCAGGATTTCCGCCTCGCCGACGGCTGGCAGCTGGGCGCGGGTGCGGCCGTGGTCGTCGATCGCGATGGCGCGGCGGCAGGGCTGAACTCGACCCAGATCAACCGCCCCATCACCGAGGTCGTCTTCGGCCAGCGCGGGCTGATCGCCGACGCGAGCCTCGCCGGGGCCAAGTACAGCCGCATCGTGCGCTGATCCCCCGGACGGACCCGTGACGCCCTTGCGGCCGCTGGCGACAGCGGCCGTTATTGTTTCGGCGTCAGCCGCGTCACGCCGACCGCGCCCGCCCGGGCCAGATCGGCGTCGAGCGACATCGGGATGTATTCCGAGCGCCGCCAGAGCGCGGCGAGATCGTCGTAGTGGCGCGACAGCATGTGCCCGCTCTGGCCGGTCGAGATGATCATCACCGAACTGTCCGGGTCGGAGAAATCATAGGCCACCCGCAGGCCGGCGGCATGGACATTGGCATAGGGCTCGGGACCGCGGGCCGGGCTCTGGCCGCGCAGGAGCGTGTGATCGCCGCCCGGCGTGCTCTGGCGGATGTTGACGAGCAGGTTCAGGACAGGGACCGAGCCCAGCGTCTGGTGGCGGTGCAGCGCCTGGTGGGCGTCGCCCCAGCGCCAGCTCTCGAGCCGGTTGCCGTAGTCGGCCTCAAGCTCGACCAGCGCATCGTCGAGCGCCAGCCGCGCCATGTCCGCGCAGGTCTCGGTGGCCGTCGACTGCACGATGTCGCACCAGACCCCCGCCCCGTCCTCGTTGCGGAAGACCCGCTCGATGAAGGTGATGTCCGGGGCGGGCACCAGCTCGACCAGGGCGCCGAGTTCGTCCACGGCCAGGCGGCGCTGCAGGGCGCGGACCCAGGCGGCGTAGATCAGCGGCTCGGGCGTGTGTTCGGACATCTCGCCGTTCCAGTTCGCCAGCCGCTCCAGCGCCAGCTGCCGCCGCCGTTCGGGCGTGCCCTCGGGCGCGGCCTCGCCCGAATACCAGAGGTCGCGGCCGATCAGGGGCAGCACCACCCGCGCCGCCTCGGAGACGGTGTCAGTCTGGATCTCGATGAAGCTCGCCAGCGAATGGTATTCGCGCGCGCCGAGCAGCCAGGAGGCGCGCTCGATCCGGTGCGCATCGCCCCAGTCGAAGCTGAGGTGGTCGGGGAAGATGGCGTCGGTGAGACGGTTGTTGGTGTTGACGACGATCCCGCCGGGGGGATCGACCGTCCAGGGGTTCTCGGCGAAGGGGCGCATGCCCTGCCAGTCGTTGACCGCGAGCCATCCCGGCGCTGGGATGCGGCCCTGGCTGGTGTGTCCCGCCTGACGGCGAGGGGCGGCGCCGGCCATCTGCAGGGCGATGGAGGTGCCGTCGGCGAGCGTCAGCATCTGCGAGGGCGCGATCAGGCCGCGGGCGGCCTCGCGGGCCTCGGCGATCGTGTGGGCGCGCATGAGCTCGATCGCCGCGCCGATCGAGCCGTCCTGGGGCGTCAGCGCCGTCCAGGCGAGGCTTGTCACATGGCCGGGCGGGGTGATCGCGCCGACGCCGAAGTGCTCGCCGGGGATCACCGGACCGTGGCGCGTCCAGCGCAGGGTCACGCTGACGGGCTCGGCCCCGCGCACCGTGATGACGCTCTCGCGCCGCTCGAAGGGGCGGAAGCCCTGCGGGGTGAGGTATTCCTCGGGGTTCTCGGGGTTCAGCCGCTCGATGTAGAGGTCCTGGTCGTCGAGGTAGCTCGAGGTGAGCCCCCAGCCGAGCGCCTGGTTGCGACCGACGAGCACGGCCGGGATGCCGGGCATGGTGCCGCCCATCACCGGGCCCTCGGCGAGATCCAGGCGCGCCAGCATCCAGATCGACGGCGCGGTCAGGCCGAGATGGGGATCGTTCGCGAGCAGCGGCGCCCCTGCCCCGCTGCGCCGCCCCGCGGCGGCGAAGGCATTGGAGGCACCGGCGAGCCCGGGCGGTGCGAGCGGATAGAGCGGATGCCGCGCGAGTTCGGCCGCCTGCACCGGGCGCGGCGCGACGTCGGGGAAGAGTTCGGCGAACTCCGGCAGGCCGAGCCGGGGCCGGTTGGGCGCATCCGGCAGGATGTCGCGCAGCCGCTCGCGCGGCAGCACCAGCGACAGCCGCGCGCGCAGCGCCTCGCGCGCCGCCTTGTCGGTCAGTTGCAGCGCCATCAGCTTCATAACCGCGATCGAATCGGCCGGCGTCCAGGGCGCGATGGCGGGATCGAAGAGGAAGAACTCGGGCGCCCCGCGTCCCAGCGCCTCGTCCTGGACCACGCGCAGCCAGCCGTTGACGCCGTTCGAATAGGCCTCGAGCGCCGCCATGGTGTCTGGGGTCTGGGCCAGGGTGGCCTCGCGCGCGATCCCGTAGAGGTCGAGTGCACGCATCAGAATGTCGATATCGAGCGTCTCGGGGCCGAAGATCTCGGACAGCCGCCCCTGGGCGGTGCGCCGCAAGAGCGTCATCTGCCAGAGCCGGTCCTGGGCATGAACGAAACCGAGGCCGAAGAAGGCGTCCGCGTCCTCGGTGGCCAGGATATGCGGCACCGCATACCGGGCGCGCACGATCTCGATCTCGCCGGCCGGGCCCTCCAGCGCGTAGCTGCGATTATAATCGGGAAGCGATTGCACCGCGAGATAGTAGGCCAGTCCCGCCCCTGCCACAGCCAGAACGGCCAATGCGAGGAAGGCCCGCATCAGCCACCGGAACAGACTCCACATGCGGGCAGGCCCCTTCGCAGTCGGGTTGACCCCGATCCGATAGCAGGCCACATGAAGCGACACAACTTTGCAGGGAAACAAGGGGGCGTCATGGCGCGCGTTGCATTCATCGGTCTCGGGGTCATGGGCTATCCCATGGCGGGTCATCTGGTGGCAAAGGGCCATGACGTGACCGTCTACAACCGCAACCCCGCCAAGGCCGAGAAATGGGTCGCGCAGCATGGCCAGAAGAGCGCCCCGACCCCGGCCGAGGCCGCGAAGGGAGCCGAGATCGTCTTCGCCTGCGTCGGCAACGACAACGACCTGCGCAGCGTCACGATCGGCGAGAACGGCGCCTTTGCGGGCCTGGGCAAGGGGGCGGTCTTCGTCGACCACACGACCGCATCGGCGGCCGTCGCGCGCGAGCTTGCCGCCGTGGCCGAGGCGCAGGGCGCGCATTTCGTCGACGCCCCGGTTTCCGGCGGGCAGGCGGGTGCCGAGAACGGCGTTCTGACGGTGATGTGCGGCGGTGAGGCCGAGCCCTACGCGCGCGCCGAGCCGGTGATCGCGGCCTATGCCCGCGCCTGCCGGCTGATGGGCACCGTCGGTGCCGGCCAGCTGACCAAGATGGTCAACCAGATCTGCATCGCGGGCCTGGTCCAGGGCCTGTCCGAGGGGCTCGCCTTCGCGCAGAAGGCCGGGCTCGACGGCAAGGCGGTGGTGGACGTGATCTCCAAGGGTGCGGCCGGGTCGTGGCAGATGGAGAGCCGCGGTCCGACGATGATCGACGACAAGTTCGACTTCGGCTTCGCCGTCGACTGGATGCGCAAGGATCTGGGGATCTGCCTGGAAGAGGCGCGGCTCAACGGCGCGGCCCTGCCGGTGACGGCGCTGGTCGACCAGTTCTACGGCGACGTCCAGGGCATGGGTGGCAACCGCTGGGACACCTCCAGCCTGATCAAGCGGCTGCGGTGAGCGACAGGGTCCTCTCGCCCGGCATCAGGATCGCGCCGTCGATCCTGTCGGCTGATTTCGCCCGGCTGGGCGAGGAGATCCGCGCCATCGAGGCGGCGGGCGCGGACTGGGTGCATGTGGATGTGATGGACGGGCATTTCGTGCCCAACATCACCATCGGGCCGAACGTGGTGGCCGCGATCCGGCCGCATGTGCGCACGGTGATGGACGTGCATCTGATGATCCAGCCGGCCGACCCCTATCTGGAGGCCTTCGTCGAGGCGGGAGCGGATGTGCTTACCATCCATGCCGAGGCGGGGCCGCATCTCGACCGCAGCCTGGCGCGGATCCGCGATCTGGGCGCGAAGGCGGGCGTGTCGCTGACGCCCTCGACCCCGCCGGCGGCGGTGGAATACGTGCTCGACCGCTGCGACCTGATCCTGGTGATGACGGTCAATCCGGGTTTTGGCGGGCAGTCCTTCCTGCACTCGCAGCTCCCGAAGATCCGCGCGCTGCGCGCGATGATCGGCGCGCGTCCAATCCGGCTCGAGGTCGATGGCGGCGTGACGCCCGAGACCGCGCGGCTGGTTGCCGAGGCGGGGGCGGACACGCTGGTGGCGGGATCGGCCGCGTTTCGCGGCGGGCCGTCGGCCTATGCGGAGAACATCGCGGCGATCCGGGCGGGGGCGACGCTGGCCGGGTGATACGCAATCCGGCTGAGCGAGGCATGGCTCGGGCGGGCGTCCCAAGTTGTGACGCGGTACAACTTATTGATTTTACGCATATAAAGTGTTAGCGTCGATTCTGCGTCACGACGTAACACGCCCCGCACGAAACCCTCGACCGGATCGCGTGTGATACGAGCCCCGGTTGATTACTTCGCGAGTAGCTGCCCTTTTTTCGACCCCGCTCTTGCGACGCACTGCTTCGCGCGGGTTCGCCGGCTGGAGCGCGGAGGCCGAGGGGCCGAACGCTGTCCCGTCGCTTTGTAGTCCGCGCGCGCCTGCCTGGCGGGCGCGTTTACGCGCCTGGCGTCACGCCGAAGGCGTGCCTACGACACGACGTGCAGGCAGGCGCGGATTTGTCGACAGACAAATCCGCGAAGTGAACAAGCGGAACGCGTTGGAGGCCCGTCAGCGCAGGCCGGTTTCTTCCAGCAGGCCCATGCGCTTGGCCTCGTAATAGTAGCCGCGCGCGTACCAGGACACCGCCCGGTCGTGATTGCCGTCGGCGACGAGATAGGCGCCGCGCAGGTATTTCACGCCGTATTCGAGATTCGTGGCCGCATCGAGCAGCCCGTCGGCGCTGCCGCGGTAACCCATGGTGCGCGCGGTCTGCGGCAGGATCTGCATCAGCCCGTAATAGGGGCCGTTGCGCGCGCCGGGCCGGTGCGTGCTCTCGCGGATCACCACGCGCTGCACCAGCTCGGGCGGGACACCATGCCGGCGGGCGGTACCCTCGATCAGCGCGCGAAGCTCCGGCGTCTCGTTGGGATGGAGGGCGCGGCTGATTTCGGGAGTCGGCGCCTCCGCCGTCTTGCCGGAGCATCCGGCGGCCCCGAGCAGGACCAGGGCGGCGATGATCGCGAGGGGGCGCTGCGGCATGTGCATCTCCGTGATGAACGCCCCCCTCACATCCCGCCCGCCGAATCTTGTGTCAACCGCGAGGCGAGCGGCGGGCCGGGACCGGTGGAATTCCGCCGATCCGCGCGTTAACCGGATGCTAACCCTGCCATTGCCCGGCGCCGCCGGCGGCGCCATCCTGAGCGCCATCGGGGGCGCATGGGGGAGAGCGATGCGCGGGATACTCGCGGTCATCTGTCTCGTCGGCCTTGGCGCCTGTGCCGGCGATCCGGTCATCGACCCCGTGCGCCACGATGACA
Source organism: uncultured Rhodovulum sp. (assembly GCA_964383295.1). Classification (GTDB taxonomy): domain Bacteria; phylum Pseudomonadota; class Alphaproteobacteria; order Rhodobacterales; family Rhodobacteraceae; genus Amaricoccus. The sequence goes on along the minus strand of CAYLHK010000090.1, from coordinate 4,864 downwards.
CCAGCCGCGCCGACGCGGTGGTGGCGATGACCAGCGTGACCGGGCTCTACAACCCGAGCCGGCCCGACTGGCAGCAGGCCGACGCCGCAGCGCTGCGGCGCTGCAAGTCCTGGGGACACGAGGACCAGCGCCTCGCGGGCTGGCGCGAGGCCTGTCGCGGCTGGGACCGCTGGGGGCGCTGCACCTCGACGCGGGTGACGCGCTACTACGACTGCGAGGGCTGAGCGGCGGGTCAGGCGCCGGTCAGCGGCACCCGCAGCTCGGGATAGCGCGCGCCGGCGCCGGAGGTGCCGGTGCCGATGCCGCCACCGTACCAGCCGACACCGACGCCGACATTGTTGCCGGTGCCGACCGAGATGCCCACCGCCGGCCAGCCGCCCATGCCGCCCGACCAGGCCGCGGTCGGTTGCGCCGCGAGGCTGCCCGAGGCGCCGCCCGCCCGGCAGGTCACCGTCACCACCGGCGAGCTGGCGCCGTAGTCGGGCAGCAGCACCCGTGCCGGGGCGGTGAAGGTCGCGGTGAAATAGGCCGAATCGGCCACGCAGGTCGCGCCGGCGAGCTCGGTGCCGGTATCGGCGCCGGAGACCGCGCGCACCACCAGGGCCGTTTCGCCCTGGGCGAGCGGGGCGGCCACGCCCGGCTTTGCCGTGACCGGGACATGCATCATGCCGGGCGTCGGCGGCACCGGCGTGCAGCCGGCTGCGAGCAGACCTGTGATCACCACCCAGTGGCGCATCGCCTTTACCCTCCGCTAACCCTGCGCGCCTAGCCTCACGGCCATGACCCGACTCATCCTCATCGCGCTTCTCGCGCTGCCCGCCGCCCCGGTGACCGCCGAGGATCTGCTGCCGCCGTGCTGCGATACCGTGGAGCGCCCGCTGCCTCGCAGCCAGGCGCGCACCTGGTTCCGTGATGCGGACCCTGCCCGGCTGACCGTCGCGGTCGCCCGCGGCCCGGCGGCCGAGATGCACGGCTTCATGGCGGCCTCGGGGCTAACGTCCTCGGTCGGCGATGGTTGCGGCCCCGTGGCACTTCGCCCGCGCACCCGGGTCATTCCCGGCGCATGAGCGGCCAGGCCCCTGCTCAGCGCAGGGACACCGCCAGGTCGGGGTAGAGCATCGGGCCGGTCTTCTCCATGCCCCACCACCAGCCGCCGCCCCAGGCGACGCGGCGCGCGGCATCGGGTCGGCCCTCGTCGGGCCAGCTGAACGCCGGCATCACCGTCTCGCGCCCGCTGAGCGGCCCGCTGGAGCAGACCGCGGTCAGCGCCGGTGCATCCGGGCCGAGATCGGGCAGGACGAGCCGTACCGGCGTCACCACATTGGCGCGGAAGAACGTGCCGCCGGTGACCTGGCACTGGGCGCCGGTCACTTCCTGCCAGCTGTCGGGCTCGGTGCCGGGCACGAATGTGCGCAGCGCCAGCCCCGTGCGCCAGCGGCCGGGGGGCACGACCTGATCGGTGCGCGCCGACATCGTGACCTCGGGAAGGCCCGAGCCGCCGCCGCCACGCACGCGGTCGTCGATCTCGGCGCAACCCGCGACGGCAGCGGTCACCGCCGCCAGTGCGGCCAAACGCATCATGCCCATTGCCTCTCCTTCGTGTTCAGATGGCCAGCGGCGGGTTGCGCAGCCGCCAGGCGAGATAGCCCTGCGTGGCGCCGGCCGCGATCAGGTGGATGCCGAGCAGGAGCCCGAGCAGCCAGCCGGCGGCCTCGGGAAGGTTGGCGATCAGGATGGCGGCGCAGATGATCGACACGACCCCGCCGGCCATCATCCAGATCCAGTCGGTCATCGGGCGGATCATCAGAGCGAAGACCACGCGCGCCATGCCGCCGACGAGAAACAGCACCAGCATCAGGAAGGTCACGGCCACGATGCCGGCGGCGGGATTGCTGACCAGCAGGAAGCCCACGATCATCTCGAGGGCGACCGTCACCAGCTGCAGCCAGAAATAGGGCACCTGCGTTGCCCCGATCAGCGAGACCGCCTGGACGATGCCGCTGAGGATCAGCAGCCAGCCGAGGATGACCACGAAGCCCGTGCTGGCGATCAGCGGGAACAGCAGCGCCAGCACGCCGGCGAACACCATCACCCCGCCCTGGATCAGGAACAGAAGCGATCGCTTGCGGATCGTGTCGCGCACCGCCTCGCGCAGAACGCCGGAAGCCTGGTTTACGGTGATTGCCATCGGGCACTCCTGTCGGGCCGCTCCGAGTGACTTCTTGCCGGATACCGGCCCGGCCTGCAATCGCTCGCCGCCGCCGGCGTGAAGATTGTCCCTCCGCGCAACCGCGGCGCAACACGGGCGCGCCCGCCGCTAGCGCAGGACGATGCGCGCCTCGGGATAGCGCGATACCGGGATCGCCTGCCCGCCCCGCCAGTCGCCGTACCATCCCGGCCCGCCCCACCAAGGCCCCCAGCCGGGGGGGGAAGACGGGGGATAGCGCCAGGTGGTCACGATGTCGCGGCGCGCCGTACCGGCAAGCTCGCCCGCCCGGCAGGTGAAGGAAAGCTCGGGAGACTGCGGGCCGAAGTTCGGCACGACCAGTCGGGCCGGCGTGGTGACGGCGATGTCATAGAGGCTCGAAGTCACCTCGCAGGTCGCCCCGATCACCTCGTGATGGCCGTCGGCCTGCTCCACGAAGGTCCGCACGAGGAGCCGCGCCTCGCCCTGGATATTGGTGAAACTGCCGCCGGGCACGACATACTGCCGCTCGACCGGCACGCCGCTGGCGCAGGCCGAGAGCAGAAGTCCGGCGGCAAGGACCGTGGCGGCGGCCCGCATGAGGCCGCCCTACTCGGCCGCCTGCGCCGCCGGCCAGCCGCCGGCGTCGAAGGCCTGGAGCAGTTCCGTGCGCCGGGCCGCGGCCGCCTCGGCGGCGCGCTCCTTCACATGGCCGAAGCCGCGGATCTCGAGTGGCAGCTCGGCGAGCGCCAGCCCGATATCGCGCGTCGCGACATTCAGACCTGCCTGCACCTTGTCCATGTCGGCCTCGTACTGCGTGATCAGCGCGCGCTCCATGCGCCGCTCCTGCGTATAACCGAAGACGTCGAGCGGCGTTCCACGCAACACGCGCAGCGGTGCAAGAAGACCGAAGGCGCGCAGCATCCAGGGGCCGAACTCGCGCTTTATCAGGTGCCCGTCGGCGTCCCTCCGGGCCATGATCGGCGGAGCGAGGTGGAAGCGCATCTCGCGCACATCGGTGAACTGGGCGTCAACGGCGGCGCGCAGGGTGTCGGAGTGCAGGCGGGCGACCTCGTATTCGTCCTTGTAGGTCAAAAGCTTGTGGTAGCCTTTTGCCACGGCGAACGCGAGATCTTCGTCCAGCGCGGCGGCAGCCTCGACCCGGGCGCGGTAGCGGGCGGCGGCGGCGGTACCCGAGTGCTTCGCGACATGGGCCGCGCGGCGATCCACGATGCTCGCCAGATCCTCGGCCGGCGGCGGCGCGGCCGGCGCGATGGTGCGGGCGGCCTCCTGCGGATGGAGATACGCCCAGCGGCCGATCGCGAAGGCGCGGGTGTTCCCGGCCACGGCGGCGGCGTTGATCTCGATCGCCTTCCGGATGGCCTCCTCGCCGATCGGCAGCAGCCCCGCCTGCCAGGCGGCACCGAGGATCAGCACGTTGGCAAAGACCGCATCGCCCAGCAGCTTCTCGGCGAGGCGGGTCGCGTCGATCATCGCCAGCGCCTCCTCGCCCAGCCGCGCGCGCAGCGCCAGCGTCAGCCGGTCGGTGGGCAGGGAGAAGCCGCGGTCACGGGTGAAGTCGCCGGTGATGATCTCGTGCGCGTTGACCACCGCGCGGGTGCGGCCGCGGGTCATCAGCCCGAGCGTGCGGGCGCCGGCGGAGACGACGAGATCGCCGCCGATCAGCGCATCGGTCTCGCCGACCGCGACGCGGATGGCCGAGATGTCCTGGGGCTTCTCGGCGATGCGGCAGTTGATGTGGACCGCGCCGCCCTTCTGCGCGAGGCCGGCCATCTCCATCACGCCTGCGCCCTTGCCCTCGAGATGCGCGGCCATGCCGATCAGCGCGCCCACGGTGACGACGCCGGTGCCGCCGACGCCGGTGATGACGACGTTCCAGGTGCCGTGGATGGCGGGCAGTACGGGCGCCGGCAGGTCGGGCAGCACCAGATCGGAGGGCGCGGCCTTGCGCACCTTGGCGCCTTCCAGCGTGACGAAGCTCGGGCAGAAGCCCTTGAGGCAGGAGAAGTCCTTGTTGCAGGAGGACTGGTCGATCGAGCGCTTGCGGCCGAGCTCGGTCTCCAGCGGCAGGATCGACACGCAGTTCGACTGCACGCCGCAGTCGCCGCAGCCCTCGCAGACCTCGGGGTTGATGAACACCCGGCGGTCGGGGTCGGGGAACTGCCCGCGCTTGCGGCGGCGGCGCTTCTCGGCGGCGCAGGTCTGGATGTAGATGATGGCGCTGACGCCGGGGACCTCGGTCATCTCGCGCTGGACGGCGTCGAGCTGGTCGCGCGGGTACATCTTCACCGGCAGCGGGAAGGCGCGGATGTCGATCTCTTCCTTGGGATCGTAGACGCCCACGACCGTGCCGACCCCCATGGCGACCAGCTCGCGCGCGATCTGCTGGGCGGTCAGCCCGCCCTCGTTCGGCTGGCCGCCAGTCATGGCCACGGCGTCGTTGAAGAGGATCTTGTAGGTGATGTTGACCTTTGCCGCGAGCGCCGCCCGGATCGCCTGCACGCCCGAGTGGTTGTAGGTGCCGTCGCCGAGGTTCTGGAAGATGTGCGGGCGGGTGGAGAACGGCGCCTCGCCGATCCAGTTCGCCCCCTCGCCGCCCATATGGGTGAAGCCCTCGGTGTCGCGGTCCATCCACTGCACCATGTAGTGGCAGCCGAT
>CAYLHK010000089.1:0-14893 GCA_964383295.1 uncultured Rhodovulum sp. | reverse complement strand
CCCCAGGCGCCGAGCGTCGGGCTCTCCCAGTCGTCCTCGACGAAGCGGATGTCGTGCAGCGCAGTGTCGATGCCGATGGCGTCGAGCGAGCCTAGGTACATCTCCTGCAGCGCCGGAGGCGAGGGTTTGATGATGACCTGGTACTGGTAATAGTGCTGCAGCCGGTTGGGGCTGTCGCCGTAGCGCCCGTCGGTGGGGCGGCGCGAGGGCTGCACATAGGCGGCCGACCAGCGCGCGGGTCCGAGCGCGCGCAGCGTGGTGGCGGGATGAAAGGTGCCGGCGCCCACCTCCATGTCATAGGGCTGGAGAATCGCGCATCCCTGCGCGGCCCAATACTCCTGCAGCCGCAGGACGATCTCCTGGAAGCTTCTCGGGGCCGGTCGGGCCATGGCGTTCTCTCGGGGCACGGGACGGGTCGCGCATCCATAGGGATGGTGGCGGTCGCGGTCAACGCCGCGGCGCACAGCGACCAATCCCGTCTCATTTCAACAATTGCAGCCATATTCGCACGCAATCCTATTGCGCCGCACAAGAAATGGAAACATTCAAGCGCTCAGTCATACACATTATTGCTTGACCCGATGCGCGCTTCTGTGTTCGCTTCGCCACAATCAGCGGATGATAAGCCGCGCAATTCGCCTCGCCGCAGGGCGAGCGGACGGCTCCGGGCCTGCCGAACCGGAGCAATGCCACGTGTTCTCGGCGGGTTGGTTTTGGGAGGAACCGCAATGACAAAGAAGATCGAAGATCTGGAAGCGCCGGTGGATGGCGCGCAGGACTCGCAGGGCGTCGGCCGGCGCGAATTCTTCGCCATGGGTGCCGCCGCCGGCGTCGGCGCGGCGGTTCTCTCGAATCCGGGCGAAGCACAGGCCCAGATCACCGCCAACGGCTCGAACGGCGGCCATCACTGGGACTACGAGGCGGATATCGTCATCTGCGGCGGAGGTTGCGCCGGACTGACGGCAGCGATCCGCGCGCGCGATCTCGGCGCCTCGGTGCTGGTCATCGACCAGAACTTCGATCTCGGCGGCCGCATGCTGCACAGCGGCGCCTTCACCTCGCTCGGCGGCGGCGACCCGATCCAGCTCCGCGACATGGAGGGCCAGGACGACCCCGAGGGGCTTATCTCGGTCGCGCCCATCCACAGCCGCGAGGAGCTCGACGACAGCATCGACCTGCTGTTCACCGACATGACCGACTGGTCGATCGTCGATGCGGCGGGCATGAACCCCTACCGCTACAACGAGCGGGAGCAGAACCGCGCCTGGGCCGAGAACTGTCCACCGACGCGCCAGTTCCTGATGGACAACTACGTGCGCTTCGGCCGCATGCAGGGCACCCATGGCGGCGGCGGCCTGTCGCGGTCGCGCGGCTCCTATGCCTTCATGATGCTCGGCGACCGCACCGATGTCGTGGCCGGCACCGTCACGCCGGAGGACGCGGGCGTCGTCGGTGAGCGCTCGAGCCACTTCGCCCCGGTCCGCATGCCTTTCGACGCCAACCGGGTCGGACCGAACGCGGTCTCGAACGGCGCGGCGCTGGCGCGGCCGCTGGAGTATTCCGCCCGTGAGAAGGGCGTGCGCTTCATGCTGTTCCGGCGCATGGAAGAGCTGATCCGCGAGGAGCCGTTCGGCGGCCGGGTGCTCGGCGTGCGCGCCACCTACTCGCCGCGGCACAATCCGACCTCCGGCGAGCGGCTGGAGAGCCTCTGGCAGAACGGCAATGTCGACGAGCGGCGCGAGACGATCACCATCCGCGCACGGCGCGCGGTCATGGTCTCGACCGGCGGCCACGCGGGCAACCCGCAGTTCCGCAGCATGTTCTACCCGGCGATGCGCGAACCGGCCTTCCCGACCAGCGGCTCGGCGCTGCAGGGTCCCGGCGGGCAGGATGCAAGCGGCATCATCGCCGGCATGCGGGTCGGCGCGAACCTCTCGGGCATGCAGCAGAACCTGTCCTACCCCACCACCTTCCACATCTCGACCCGGCTGGGGACGCGGGACGCCTACACCGACATGTATCCGGGGCACCCGACCTTCCCGTTCCGCGGATCGACCGGGCTCAACGTCGGGCTTGCGGGCTTCGAGGACCTGATCGCGGTCAACCAGGTGGGCAAGCGCATCTTCAACGAGATGAACCTGCCCAAGCAGGTGCCGAGCACCCGCTTCCCCGGCGGCCCCGCCCAGGGCATTCCGCTGGCCAACATCGAGCACCGGCCGCTCGACTGGCGCAACTGCCGGCCCGAATGGGTTCGGGAGACCTATGCCTATCAGGCGGGCATCGACGCCGCGCTCGCCATGAACGAGGGCTCGGTCGCCCCGCACTACTATTCGGGGCCCATCTGGGCGATCTTCGACGAAGCTGCGATCGAGCGCACCGGCTGGGAGGTCCGCTGGCCCTTCTTCTCCGAGGAGAACGGCTACTTCTTCAGCGCCGACACGCTGGGCGAGCTGGCGAACAAGATCTTCGTCGGACATGCCTACCAGCGGATGCCGCTGCGCTATCTCGAGGAGACGGTCGAGACCTGGAACCGCTATGTCGACGAAGGCGCGGATCCGGACTTCGAGCGCGAGTCGAGCGGCCCGATGCACCGGATCGACAGCCCGCGGTTCTATGCGGCCTCGATCATGGTGATCTGGCACGACAGCTACGGCGGCCTGCGCATCAACGGCAAGTCGCAGGTGGTGGACATGCAGGGCGAGATCATCCCCGGGCTCTATGCGGGCGGTGAATCGGCCGGCGGCATCAACAAGCACGGGCTTGGGCGCAGCCATGTCCAGGGCTTCATCGCCGGGACCAACGCCGCAGCCGAGCCCGGCGTCTGACGCGAACGAACGGATCGCGGCGGGCCGGCGACGGCCCGCCTCCCGGGACCGCGTGCCAGGATCCGGCGGGGCTTGCCGCGCCGGCGTCCGGGTGACCACACGAGAAGTGCATTCGCATCATGCAAGCTGAAGAAACGAAAACCCCGCCCGCGCGGGAGGCCAATGTCTGCCTTGTCGAGGTGACCCCCGTCGAGGTCGATGCCGGGGCGGAGATGACGCTGACGGCAAGCCTCGCCTGCGAGCCGGCGCGCGATCTGCGCGGCCGCACGTTGCTGATCCGCGACGCCGACGGCGAGGTCGTCGCCAGCCCGGCGTTCACCTGCTACGAGGATGGGATCAACGAGACGGACGGGATCCCGATCCCGGCGCCATCCGCGCCGGGCGAGCATCGCTGGACCGCGGCGCTCGCGCCCGATCCCGATGCCGGGGCGGGCGAGACCGAGGAGGACTGCGCCGGCAGCTTCGTGGTGACGGTCGTGCCCCATGCCACCAGCCTGCTCGTCTGGGGCGTGCCCTCGGCGATCACCGTGGGCGAGCAGTTCACCTTCCGCGTCGGGCTGAAGTGCTCGAGCGAATGCACGCTGTCGGGCGCAGAGGTCGCCATTCACGGCGAGGACGGCAGGCAGATCGCCACGGCGGTGATCTCGGACCAGATCTGGCCGGGGAGCAGCGCCCTGCATTTCGCCGAGGTGGCGATGGACGCGCCCGCGGCCGCCGGCCGGCACCGCTGGGAGGCGCGGATCGCGGCCCCCGCCGAGGGCCTGGCGCATGCGCCGGCACGGGCGGGCTTCGGCGTGTGCTTCGTTGCGCACCCGGACTACGAGGTGACGATCGAGGCGCGCGACGCCGAGACCGGGGCGCCGATCGGGGGAGCCAAGGTCGTGATGCACCCGTTCCGCATCCAGGCCGACGCCGAGGGCGTGGCGCGGCTGCAGGTGCCGAAGGGCCCCTACCGGATCTATGTCTCGGCGCCGCGCTACGAGGCGATCACCTGCGAGGTCGAGGTGACCGAGGATATCTCCACCCTCGCGGAACTGCTGGCCGAACCGCCCGAGGACCTGGCCCGGGGCTATACCTGATGACCGCATCCCACCCGCCTGCGTGCACGGACAGGACCGACGGCGGGCGTCGACCGAACGGCAAGGAAGGATTTCTGGCGATGACCAAGCATTTCGGAGCGGCCCTCGGTGCGCTCCTCCTCGCCGGGCTCCCGGCCGTGGCCCAGGACACGGCCGAGCAGGGGCGCGCGATCTACGAGACCCAGTGCGCGATGTGCCACCAGGCGAACGGCAGCGGCAAGACGCCCGCCTTCCCGGCGCTGGCGGGCAATGCGAACCTCGAGGATGCGGGGTTCATCGCCGCCATGGTGCGCGGCGGCGGCGGCAACATGCCAGCCTTCCCCCTGCTGACCGAGGAGGAGATCGCGGCCGTCGCCACCCATGTGCGCAATTCCTTCGGCAACAGCTTCGGCCCCGCGCCTGCGGAGGAGATCACCGCGGCGCTGGAGGGCTGGGAGACGGTCGAGCCGGTGTTGATCTTTGACGGCGTCTATTCGCGGGCGCAGGCCGATCGCGGGCAGATGATGGCGCTGAGCACCTGCGCGGAATGCCACGGCGAGCGGCTGGACGGGGCCGCGCTCGATCCGGACCGGCCGGGCTCTCCGGCGATCGCCCGGGCGCGTTTCCTGCGCAACTGGGATGGCCGCTCGCTGGCGGCGCTTTTCGATTACATGCGTGCGACCATGCCGCCGGCCAGCCCGGGCTTTCTCAGTGACGAGCAGTACATGGAGGTGATCGCGCGCATGCTCGCCATGAGCAACGTTCCCGCCGGGGGCGAGGACCTGGTCGCGGACCGCGAGGCGCTGGCCGGCGTGGTGATCCGGCAGGAGTAATCGCGCGCGGCGCATTGACCGGAGGCCACGTTCTGACTTATGGCCGCAGGGTTTGCGGCCATCGAGGAGGCGCCGGCCCTGCCGGCGGTAGTGGGGATGAGCGACGCCTGGAGCCCGAGAACGAAGCTCGTGCACGCCGGGGTGCGGCGCAGCGACTATGGCGAGCTGTCCGAGGCGATCTTCCTGACGCAGAGCTTCGTCTATCCCTCGGCCGAGACCGCCGAGGCGCGGTTCATCGAATCGGGCGAGGACGAATTCATCTACGCCCGATACGGCAACCCCACGGTGCGCATGTTCGAGGAGCGCATGGCGGCGCTCGAAGGCGCCGAGGATGCCTTTGCCACGGCCAGCGGCATGGCGGCGGTACATGGGACGCTGTTCTCGATGCTGAAGGCGGGCGATCACATCGTCTCGGCCCGGGCGCTCTTCGGGAGCTGCCTCTTTATCGTCGAGAACCTACTGCCGCGCTTCGGCGTCGAGGTCACCTTCGTGGACGGCACCGATCTGGACCAGTGGCGCGCAGCGGTGCGCCCGGGCACCAAGGCGGTTTTCCTGGAGGCGATCTCCAACCCGACGCTGGAGGTGATCGACATCGGCGGCGTGGCGGAGATCGCGCACGGCGTCGGCGCGCTGGTCGTGGTCGACAACGTCTTCGCCACGCCGATCTTCCAGCGCAGCCTGTCGCTGGGCGCGGATGTGATCATCTATTCGGCCACCAAGCATATCGACGGCCAGGGCCGCTGTCTGGGCGGGATCGTGCTCGGGACGAAGGAGTTCATCCGCAAGACGCTGGAGCCGTTCCTGAAGCATACCGGGGGCGCGCTGAGCCCGTTCAGCGCCTGGGTGATGCTGAAGGGGCTGGAGACGCTCGACCTGCGCTGCCGCGCGCAGGCGGCCAGCGCGCAGGCGATTGCCGAGGCGCTGATCGGCCATCCGGCCCTCAACCGCGTGATCTATCCGGGCCTGCCCGATCATCCGCAGGCGGAACTGGTCGGCCGGCAGATGGAGGCCGGCGGCACCGTGCTGTCGCTCGAACTCGCCGGCGGCAAGGAGGCGGCCTTCCGGTTCCTGAACGCGCTGGAGATCTTCCTGATCTCCAACAACCTCGGCGACGCCAAGAGCATCGTCACCCATCCGGCCACCACCACCCACCAGCGCCTGACGCCGGAGCAGCGCGCCGGGCTGGGAATCGGTGACGGGCTGGTGCGCATCTCGATCGGGCTCGAGGATGCCAAGGATCTGATCCGCGACGTGGCGCACGCGCTCAATGCAACCTTAGGTTGCGAAGAGCCGATGGTTGTCGCAACCTAAGATTGCATTCCACCTTAGACGACACCAAGAGTTCACCACAATCCCTCTTCACGATTGTATTTTTGCCGGGTTTCGCGTTCAGGTTGATGGACCTGGGCTGAGCGTGGCGATGTCGTGCTCGGGCCTACTAACTTGCTCGCGGGGCCCCCATCTGGTGTGCTTGGCGCAACGAGAGCTTAGGGAGCAACGCCGTGAACATGCAGATGCCCAAGATGCTGCCGAACCTCGATGACGCCGGATACGCCGACGAAACCCCGACGGCGGCCGAGGCGGAAGCCGCCGTGCGCACACTGATGCGCTGGGCGGGCGAAGGGCCGGAGCGCGCGGCAGAGCTGTCCGCGCTGCTCGGACGCGGGCATGGCGCCGCCTATCCGTCGTTCAAGCGCGGCTACCCTTATGATTTCGAGGCGGGCGAGGATTACCGCGCCACCCTCCCCGACCTGCAGAACGGACCCGAGAGCCTGATCAAGGGCGCGCATGCGGCGATCCAGCATGTCGGCATCTCGAACTTCCGCCTGCCGATCCGCTTCCGCACCCGCACCGGCGGCGAGGTGCAGCTCGAGACCTCGGTCACCGGCTCGGTCTCGCTCGAGGCGAACAAGAAGGGCATCAACATGAGCCGCATCATGCGGTCCTTCTACAGGCACGCGGAGCAGTCGTTCTCGTTCGAGGTGATCGGCGGCGTGCTCGACAGCTATCTGCGCGATCTCGAAAGCTATGATGCCCGCATCGTGATGCGGTTCAGCTATCCGATGTTGAAGACCTCGCTGCGCTCCGGGCTCGAGGGATACCAGTACTACAACGTCGCGCTGGAGATGGTGACCACCGAGACGGGTACGCAGCGGATCGTGCATCTCGACTATGTCTATTCGTCGACCTGCCCGTGCTCGCTCGAGCTCAGCGAGCACGCGCGCCGCACCCGCAACCAGATCGCGACGCCGCATTCGCAGCGATCCGTGGCCCGCGTCTCGGTCGAACTGGTCGGCGAGGAGACGCTCTGGTTCGAGGACATCGTCGATCTCTGCAACGCGGCGATCCCGACCGAGACGCAGGTGATGGTCAAGCGCGAGGACGAGCAGGCCTTCGCCGAGCTGAACGGCGCCAACCCGATCTTCGTCGAGGACGCGGTTCGGCTGCTCTGCGCGAGCATCGAGGAAGAGCCGCGGATCCGCGATTTCCGCGTGGTCGCGAGCCACCAGGAGTCGCTGCACAGCCACGACGCCGTCTCGATCCTGACCAAGGGCGAGACCTTCCGCCAGGCAAGCCACGACCCGCGGCTGTTCGACTCGCTCTACCACGTCGGCTGAGCCGGGCGCGCCCACGTCGCCCCACACGTCCATCCGGCCCGCCCCACGGCGGGCCGTTTCATTTGCACCGCACCATTCTGGGCAGGACCCAATGTTGCGCCGCGCAAGTCGCGCGCGTGACTTCCGCCGACTCATGCGGCTTTTCCAAGGAAAATCGCGCCTCGCGATGGAGAATGAACGCCCGTCAGCCCGCTGCTGCAAGGAATTCGTTGTTTTGCGCCGCAGCATACTGCGTTATGGAGCACAATCAGACCGAACGGCCCAACGAACGAGGTGAGCAGTGCAAACGACCACGGCAACTCGAAATCCGGGCAATCAGGCCAGGCGGATCAACCTGGCGCTGCAGGGTGGCGGCTCGCACGGGGCGCTGACCTGGGGCGTGCTCGACCGGCTGCTCGAGGACGGGCGGATCCGGATCAGCGCCATCAGCGGCACCAGTGCGGGCGCGATGAACGCCGTGGTCCTGGCCGATGGGCTGGAACGCGGCGGTGCCGAGGCCGCGCGGGAACATCTGCGCACCTTCTGGAAGGCGGTCAGCGACGCGGCGCGCTTCTCGCCGATCCAGCGCAGCCTGTGGGACCGGATGTCGGGGCGCTACAGCCTCGACAACTCGCCGGGCTATCTGTGGATGGAGGGGCTGAGCCGGGTGTTCTCGCCCTATGACCTCAACCCGATGAACATCAACCCGCTGCGCGACATCCTCGAGGAGCATGTCGACTTCGACAACGTGAACCGCTGCCGCAAGGTGCAGGTCTTCGTCACCGCCACCAATGTGCGCACCGGCCGGCCGCGCATCTTCGGCAAGGGTGCGGTGACCGTCGACAGCGTGCTCGCTTCGGCCTGCCTGCCGCAGATGTATCCGGCGGTCGAGATCGGGGGCGAGGCGTACTGGGACGGCGGCTTCACCGGCAATCCCGCCCTCTATCCGCTGATCGACAGCCGCGCGAGCCGCGACCTCGTGGTTGTGCAGATCAACCCGATCGTGCGCCGCGAGCTGCCCCGGTCGGCGCGGGACATCATCAACCGGGTCAACGAGATCAGCTTCAACTCCAGCCTGATCAAGGAGCTGCGCGCCATCGTCATGACGCAGAACATGATGATCGAGGCCGGGGTCGATCTCGGCCACCGCGAGACGCATCTGCACATCATCCATGCCGACGAGGAGGTGATGGACCTCGCCGCCTCCTCCAAGCTCAATGCCGAATGGGCCTATCTGGAGATGCTGTTCCAGCGCGGGCGCGGCTGGGCGAGCGCCTGGCTGGACGCCAACTACGACGCGCTGGGCAAGCGCTCGACGCTCGATCTCGAGGAGGTGCTGGAGGACGCGCCCCGGCCGATCGCCGGGCCGGATGCGGCGCCCGAAGAGGACGCGGAATGATCGGCGTACTCATCATCATCGCCGCGCTGGTGGCGCTGATGTACCTTGCCTACAAGGGCCTCAGCCTGCTGGTGCTGACGCCCCTGCTGGCGCTCGCAGCTGTGCTGCTGTCGGGCGAGGGGCGGATCCTCGCCAGCTACACCCAGGTCTTCATGGTCGAGACCGGGCGGTTCATCATCTCGTTCTTTCCGCTCTTCCTGCTCGGCGCGGTCTTCGGCAAACTGATGGATGCGAGCGGATCGGCCCGCGCGCTGGCCGAGGGGCTGGTACGACTGCTGGGCACCGGGCGCGCCATCCCGGCGGTGGTCCTCGCCTGCGCGATAATGACCTATGGCGGCGTCTCGCTCTTCGTGGTGGCCTTCGCGGTCTATCCGATCGCGGCGGCGCTGTTCCGGCGGGCGGGGATCAACAAGCGGCTGATCCCGGCGGCGATCGCGCTCGGCGCCTTCACCTTCACCATGTCCGCCCTGCCCGGCACCCCATCGATCCAGAACGCGATCCCGATGCCCTTCTTCGGCACCACGCCCTTTGCGGCGCCGGGCCTCGGCGTGCTGACGGCGGCGCTGATGTATGTGCTCGGCCGGCAGTACCTGATCTGGCGCGCGGCGCAGCTCGGACCGGGCTATGGGCCATATGACGACGCGCCTGCCGGCGGGGACGAGGTGGAGCTGCCGCCCACGGTGATCGCCGCCATACCGCTGGTGCTGGTGATCCTCATCAACCTCGCCTTCACCTTCGTCCTCATTCCCCGGATGGACACGTCCTATCTGGCGCTGCCGCTCTTCGGCGAGACCGACATCGAGGATGTGCGCGGGGTCTGGTCGATCATCGCGGCGCTGTTCTTCTCGATCCTGGCGCTGATCGCGCTGAACTGGGGCCGGCTGCGCGGGCAAGTCGCCGCGCTGATCGACGGCGGGGCCGAGGCCTCGCTGGCACCGATCTTCAACACCGCGAGCCTGGTGGGCTTCGGCTCGGTGATCGCGACGCTGACGGCGTTCCAGGCGATCAGCGACGAGGTGGTCAATCTCGGAGGAGACAACCCCCTGATCTCGCTCGCCACCGCCGTGACGCTGCTCTCGGCGATGACCGGCTCGGCCTCGGGCGGCATGTCGATCGCGCTGACCACGCTCGGCGACCAGTATCTCGCCATGGCGGAAGTGGCCGGCATCTCGCCCGAACTCCTGCACCGGGTTACGGCCGTGGCCGCCGGCAGCCTCGACACCCTGCCCCACAACGGCGCGGTGATCAGCCTGCTCGCGATCTGCGGGCTGACCCACAAGGAGAGCTACCGCGACATCGCCGTCGCCGGCATGGCCGTGCCGGTGGTCGCGCTGATTTTCCTGGTGACGATGGGCACGCTCTTCGGGTCGTTCTAGGTGCCGAGTCCAGCATAGACCGCCCGCTCGAAATCCCCGTAGAGCCGCATGTAGCGCGGCTCCGCGAAGGGCGCAGTCTGGGTCATCAGCACCGCCGCGATCCCGCTCGCCGGGTCGATCCAGTAATGGGTGTTCAGGCTCCCCGCCCAGCCCTGCGAGCCGGCCCGGCGCATCCCCGGCACGTCGGCCTCGACGCGCAGCGCCGCGAGGCTGTGGGTCTTCGGCGTGCCAGGGAAGAGATCGACATCCGCCGTCGTTGCTGGCGCCGCGGTCTCGATCCGACCGATGCGCAGATCACCGATCTGGTTGGCGAGGTACTCGGCCATCGCGCCGTCCGAGAGGATGCGCACGCCGTCGAGCGCGCCCCCTCCCATCAGCATCCGCAGGAAGCGCAGGTAGTCCGACGGGCAGGAATAGAGCGCATGCCCCATGCCGTAGAACTCCGGGTTCGCGGGCGGGCCGATGTCGGCCGGCGCCAGGCTCCCATCGTCGAGGCGGCGGTGCGGCTGCGCGAGCCGTGCGCGCATCGTATCGGTCAACTCGAAGCCGGTGGAGGTCATGCCGAGCGGGCGCAGGATCTCGTCGGTCACGAAGGCGTCGATGCGCCGCCCGTCCAGTGCCTCGACCACCCGGCCGAGCCAGTCGATCCCGATCCCGTACTGCCAGTGCGTCCCGGGCTCCCAGACCATCGGTGCGGTCAGCGAACGCAGCTCGCCCGAGCGCGGGACCGGCACGCCGGTGACGCGCATGTACTCCAGCATCTCGGCGGAGAACATCGGATAGGCGAGGCCGGCCGTATGGGTCGCGAGCTGGCGGAGGGTGGCGGGGGTCTGCGGAGGCACCAGCCGCGGAACCTCGCCGTCCCAGCCTGCGAGCAGGCGGAGATCGGCAAATTCCGGCAGGATCGTCTCGACCGGCGCGTCCAGATCCAGCACGCCGCGATCGGCGAGGATCATCGCCGCCAGCGTGCCCACCGCCTTGCTCATCGAGAAGACGGCAAAGACCGTGTCCGGCCCCGCCGCCAGCCCCGGCCTCGCGGCGCCGGCCGCACCGGACCAGCGGACACCACCGCCATCTGCCAGCATGGCGACGACAAAGGGCACGTCACCCGTAGTGACCGCCGCATCGAGGATACCCTGCAGCCTCTCCATCACCGTGCCCCCACCAGCCGGTCGCGCAGCCGGGTCGGCAGCAGCCGCCGGGCCGCCTCGGCCATCAGCGTCGGCCGCGTCACCCGGTAGCGTGCGCGGGGGTTCGGGCGCTCCAGCGCCTCGATCAGCCGCGCGGTCACCGCCGAGGGCGGCAGTTCGAAGCGATCTCGCACCGTGGCCGGCTCGTAGAGCCGCTGGCGCAGCGGGCCCGCATAGGCGTCCCGATGCACCGAGCCTACCTGGTCGATGTGGCGCTCGAAATGCGGGATGGAGTTCTCGCGGATGCTCGTCCCGATCGGCCCGGGTTCGATCAGCACCACCCTCACGCCCGATCCCGCCAGTTCCAGTCGCAGCGCATCGGTAATCCCCTCCAGCGCGAATTTCGTTGCCACATAGGCGCCGCGCCAGCGGAGCGCCAGAATTCCCAGCACCGAGGAATTCATCACCACCCGGCCGCTTCCCGCCGCCCGCATCGCCGGCAACAGCCGGTTGGTCAGGTCGACATGGCCGAAAAGATTGGTCTCGAATATCTCGCGCAGCGCCGCGCGCGGCAAGTCCTCGACCGCCCCGGGAATGGCGAAGGCCCCGTTGTTGAAGAGCGCATAGACCCGCCCGCCCGTCCGCTCCAGCGCTTCGCTGGCCCCCGCGGCGACGCTGGCCTCGTCGGCGAGATCGAGCGGGAAGCTCTCCAGCCCCTCCGCCACCAGCCGCGCGCAATCCGCCGCCTGCCGGCAGGTGGCGAGCACGCGCCAGCCCCGCCCCGCCAGCGTCCGCGCGGCGTCGAGCCCGATGCCCGAGGAGCAGCCGGTGATCAGAACGCTGCGGGTCATCGGCAGCCGCCGGACGGGGGAAGGGCAACCGGTGGGCGCGGGCCCGAGATAGCTGGCGTTGCGTTTCTCAAAGGATTTCCGAAGCGACGAGGCCGCGCGCTGATCGCATGAGCTGCCGGCCATTGCAACGTCAGCTGCTCCCCACGCGGCACGTGCCGGTAACCATGGAGGGCGATTCCTGAAGGACGGCATTCTCTTTCTTTGCTTTGTCCCGCGCAAAGTCTACTATCTGAGGTGGACTCGCGTTCTAACCTTTGTGATTCGTGGGGTCGTGTCCGTTGTTTTTTATGAGAAGTTTGCTGACCGGCGCGAGAACGTTCGCGCTTGTCGCGGAAGTACTGGTGAAATCATGCCGTTGACCGGCGGCGACCGCGACGGGTTCGTCCGACGCATAGAGCGCCGCCGCCGATGGGTGAGCCGCCTCTGCAACGCGGGCAAGCGCCTGCATCTGGTCGAGGGCTCAGTCCAGGCGGCCGTGCACCGCGCCACCTTCCGCAGCGAGGAAGAGCTAGTCGCCTATTCCTACGCCCAGACCAACGACCACCTGCCGGACCTGGAACACCCGGTCTGGTTCAACGAGAAGGTGCGCTGGCAGTTTCTCCACCATGCCAACCCGCTGATGAGCCTCGCGGCGGAGAAGATCGCGGTACGCGACTACCTGCGCTTCAAGGGGGCTCGCATCGACGCGCCGCGCCTGCTGGCGACCTTCGACAGCCCCGAGGAGATCGCCGACTTCGACTTCCCGCAGCGTTTTGCGCTGAAGGCGGCCTTCGGCACCGGTCACAACCACCTCTCCGACGGCAGCCGCGTCACGCCGCGCGCCGAGCTCGTGCGCAAGGCGGCGAGCTGGCTCGATTGGGATCAGTGGCGCAGCACCGGCGAGTTCCACTACCGCTCCCAGCCCAAACGCTGGCTGGTGGAGGAGTTCCTGCCCTGCAGCGGCGGGCAGGTCGAATACAAGATCTTCTGCATGATGGGCCGGCCGATCTTCGTGCTGGTCATCACCGACCGCGAAGGGCCGAACACCTATCGGCGCCGCGTTCTGGATTGCGACTGGAAGCCGGCCGCTTTCCACTGGTCGGGCTTTCCACCCGAGACGACGCCCATTCCCCGGCCACCCGACCTCGACCTGATGCTCGAGGAAGCGGCGCGGCTCTCCGAGGACTTCATGCACGTCCGGGTTGACTTCCTGCGCTGCGACGACCGCCTCGTGTTCTCGGAGCTGACCTTCGCCAGCAGTGCGGCGCGGGTTCCGTTCACCCCGGTCGCGGCGAATGTCATGCTGGGTGACATGCTGGACCTCGAGCGCGCCCAGGAATACCTGGACCGCGGCCGCTGCATCGCCCGCACGCTCGGCTGGCCGGTGCCGGCACCGGTCGCGGAGGCGCTGCCCGTCCCCGGGATGCTGCACCCGGCGGGCGGCCTGGCGGGCTGAGGCCCCCGGCGGAACCGGCTGGACCCTGCAAGGGCCCGGCTATATACCACATCTATGGCTGATCCGACCGACGACCCCGACATGGTGCCCGGCCCGGGCGGCGACGACCCCGAGGGGCGCGGCGTGACCTTCGAGCCGCTGGCGCAGGCGCTCGGCGAGCGATACCTGACCTATGCGCTCTCGACGATCATGCACCGGGCGCTGCCCGACGCGCGCGACGGGCTGAAGCCGGTCCACCGGCGCATCCTCTATGCGATGCGTGGCCTGCGCCTCGACCCGGGCGGCGCCTTCCGCAAATGCGCCAAGATCGTCGGCGAGGTGATGGGCAATTATCACCCGCATGGCGATCAGGCGATCTACGACGCATTGGCGCGTCTGGCCCAGGACTTCAACGTCCGCTACCCGCTCGTCGACGGCCAGGGCAATTTCGGCAATGTCGACGGCGACAATCCCGCCGCCCAGCGCTATACCGAGGCCCGGCTGACCGCCGCCGCCGCAGCGCTGATGGAAGGCCTGACCGAGGACGCGGTCGACTTCCGGGACAATTACGACGGCTCCGAGACCGAGCCTGTGGTGCTGCCGGCCGCCTTCCCGAACCTGCTCGCGAACGGGTCGTCGGGGATCGCCGTCGGCATGGCGACCAATATCCCGCCGCACAACATCGACGAGCTCTGCAACGCCTGCCTGCATCTGATCAAGTCGCCGAATGCCCGCGACGAGACGCTGATGGACTACGTCCAGGGCCCCGACTTCCCCACCGGCGGCATCATCATCGAGCCACGCGCCGCGATCAAGGAGGCCTACCGGACCGGGCGCGGAGGATTTCGCCTGCGCGCCCGCTGGCAGGTCGAGGATCTCGGCCGCGGGACCTGGCAGGTGGTCGTCACCGAGATCCCCTACCAGGTGCAGAAGGGCAAACTGATCGAGCGGATCGCCGATCTGGTGAACACCAAGAAGATCCCGATCCTGGCGGATGTGCGCGACGAGAGCGCCGAGGACATCCGCATCGTCCTCGAACCGCGCGCCCGTACGGTCGACGCCAACCTGCTGATGGAGGCGCTGTTCAAGAACAGCGACCTCGAAACGCGCTTCTCGATGAACATGAACGTGCTCATCGACGGGCGCATGCCCCAGGTCTCGACGCTCAAGGAGGTGCTGCGCGCCTTCCTCGACCACCGCCGCGACGTGCTGCTGCGCCGCTCGCGCTTCCGGCTGGCGAAGATCGAGGCGCGGCTGGAAATCCTCGACGGCCTGCTCGTCGCTTATCTGAACCTCGATCGCGTCATCGAGATCATCCGCTACGAGGACGATCCGAAGGCGGTGCTGATCGCCGAGTTCAGCCTCACCGACAATCAGGCCGAGGCCATCCTCAACATGCGGCTGCGCAAC